>NZ_RXPT01000004.1:0-328933 GCF_003965585.1 Enterobacter sp. WCHEn045836 | reverse complement strand
CGTCGCTGTAAGTCATTCATTTTCCTGAAACAACTTTCGTCGCTTTCGGTAAAAAATTACTGGGGATCCCTCTCCTCACAGGGAGAGGGAGAAATGCACATCAACCCACAGAGCCCCACACAAGGTTCCCCTTATGGAAGGTCGCGGTGCGTGGAGATATGCGCGCCACCGCCTCGGCGGAACAGGAGGCGTCCACCAGCACAAAGCTGGCGTCGTCCTGCGCTTTCGGCCAGACGCGTTCACCTTTGTCGTTCAGCGGCAGCACGTCACCGGTCGCGATACCTAAAGCGCGGGACAGCGTCTGCTCATTAGGGCGGATATAGAGCTGGGCGTAGAGATTCGCTTTTTCCAGCATGTCCCCTAAACCGTACGGTGACCAGTGGTCGATTACGCTGTCGGTCCCCGTCATCACGAACACGCCCTTCTCACGCAGTTGCTTCAGCGGCATATGCAGAGTGCCGATGGGTACGGTGGAGGCGATAGTCACCTGCTGCGCCGCCATGCGGGTGGCAATCTCATCCACCTGTTGCTCGTTGAGCGTGGCCAGCGCAAAGGCGTGGCTGATGGTCAGTTTGCCCTTCAGTTGCGGGGTTTTCTCCACGGTTTCGACCATGTAGTTCACCGCCGCCACACCCGCCGGGCTGGTTTCGTGCAGGTGAATATCCACCCCTTTGTCGTAATCCAGCGCAATCTGGAACATGGTGTCGAGAGATTTCTCCATCGCCCCGTCAACGTTGGTGGGATCCAGCCCGCCCACGTAGTGCGCCCCGGCCTGCATCGCCTCGCGCATCAGCTTTTCGGAATTCGACAGCAGCAGGCCGTGCTGTGGAAACGCCACGATCTCGCAGTCAAATCCGGGCTTGCGGCGCGCCAGCACCGCCTGCAGGTTCTCCAGATTCTTCAGGCCCGAGACCGGCTCAATATTGCAGTGGCTGCGGGCGAGGGTGGAGCCTTTCGACTGGATCAGATCGATCAGCTTTTCGGCGCGCTCCTGGGTATAAGGCTGGAGTTCGGGGAGCAGCTTCTGCTCAAGGCGGATCATATCCTGAATGGTGGTACCCGCCGGGCGGTTGAGCGAACGCCACGGGCCGCCGTAGAAGGTTTTATCCAGGTGAATGTGCATATCGCGCATCGCCGGAAGCATCAGCTTGCCGCCCGCGTCATAGTGCGGCAGCATGGCGTCCGCGTGGTTTTTATTGTCGCGCAGGGCGACGATCTTCCCGTCTTTGATTTCGAGCGTTTTCAGCTCGGTGCGGGTGCTCGTCGCCACGCCGCCGTCGACGTTAAATCCGGCCTCCAGCAGCACGTTGTCCAGGTAGTAGTGTTTAGCGGTGATGTTCATCGGTTTGCCCGTCTCGCAGGTTGGTTTTGCGGAATCGGCAGCATACGCGACGGAACCGGTCGCGCCAAACAGCGCGCAGGCGGTGACCATTTTGCCGCTCTGGCTGATGAATTCACGGCGGCTTTTATTTTCACTCATCTTATCTTCCTTCATTAACAATATGGGTACCGGTTTCCCCGCGCAGCGCGGCGGGCAGGCAGTCTGGCGAGGTGATGATCACGCGCTTGCCGCCATGGTGTAAAAATTCCAGCGAGGCGACGATTTTGGGCAGCATGCTGCCCGCCGGGAAATGGCCCTCGTCTTTGTAACGGGTCATCTGCGCCACGCTCACCGTGTCCAGCGCCTGCTGGTTCGGCTTGCCAAAGTGGATGCACACTTTTTCGACCCCGGTGGTGATCACCAGCACGTCGGCGCGGATCTCGCGCGCCAGCAGCGCGGTGGAGAGATCTTTATCAATCACCGCGTCAACGCTCTGGTAATCGCCCTGCTCAGTGCGCACCACCGGAATACCGCCGCCGCCCGCGCCAATCACCACAAAGCCTTTTTGCGTCAGGGTCTTGATGGCATCGGCTTCAACAATGCGTAACGGCTGCGGCGAGGCCACCACGCGACGATAGCCCCGGCCAGAATCCTCAACAAAGTGCCAGTCCGGGTGCGCCTGCTGCAATTCATCGCGCTGCGCTTCGCTGAAGAACGCGCCGATGGGCTTGGTGGGGTGGCGAAAGCCCGGATCGTTTTTATCCACCTCCACCTGAGTGACGACCGTGACCGCTTTTTGCTCGCCGCGCGCGGCCAGGCGGTTGTTAAGCGCCTGCTGGATCAGGTAGCCGATACCACCCTGCGTATCCGCCACGCAGTTGGCCAGCGGCGTGAGCGGCAGTCCCTCCCGCTCGTGGGCAATTTCGGCGCGGCGGAGATCCAGCCCCACCTGGGGGCCGTTGCCATGGGTGAGCACAATGTCATAGTCGGATGCCAGCATCTCCAGCACCGACTCTGCCATCGCTTTAACCGCCTGCGCCTGATGCTCTACCGACTGGCTGGCGTTGTCTTTGATAATGCTGTTGCCGCCAATGGCGACGACCATAAGCTCTTTCATACGTTTTCCTTCGCAACAGTACCCGGCTCAGCGCTCGCCACTTCCCGGCTGTCGAGAAAATGCTTCACCACAAACATGCCGCCCATCATCAGATACGCGGTCACAAACATCAGCGAACTGCCTTCGGCAAAGCCCACCACCGGGGCGTGGATCACGCCAAACAGCGCCAGCAGCGCGCCACCGGCGGCGGCAACGGCCCCGCGCAGCGGTTTGTTGATGATGGCGAAGATGGCGATACACCCCCACAGCATGCTGGCGAGCGGTGCGCCGCTGCCCAGATGCACCAGCCCTTCGTAGTAGATCCCTTTACTGTGCAGCACGTCAGTGCCGATTTTCGTCGCGTTAGTGCCCGCCGCGCCCATCACGCTGTTCATCATGGTCAGCGCCCAGTTGGCGATCCACGGGAACAGGCAGATGAAAATCACGGGCACCTCCACTTTGGGCGTTTCCCTCACCACCTGGTTGGCGGTGACAACGCCGATAAACACCAGGATCGGCACGATGGCGGTCATCGGAATGATGGCGAGCATAAACGCCCCCAGTCCGAACAGCGGCACGATAAACATGGTCACGCCGGAGGCCAGCGTGTAGCCGATGCTGGCGCCCATCGCTTTCCAGCCCGCATGACCCACGTAGACCGTCACCGGGAACGGATTGCCCATCAGGCAGCCGAGCATGGAGGCCAGGCCGTTTGCCAGCATTACCTTGCGGGTCGGGTACTCGTCCCCCGCCGCGTGGGCGCTTTCAATGTTTTCCAGGTCAAAGATGTAGTTCGCCAGCCCCAGCGGCACAGCAGACGCCAGATACGGCAGCGCGTGCGGCAAGCCCTGCAGGAAACCTTCTACATGGACTTCGGGCGGGTTAAAGCCGAAAGAGGACATCGAGGCTTTAATTGCCTCCGGGCTTTGCAGGCCGGAGATCCACGCTAACACCGTGCCAGCAATCAACAACAGCAGACCGGTCGGGATCCTGGCGAAGATCGGTTTTTTGCCGAACCAGTTAATGAAGATCAGCAGCAGCACGATGAACGACACGGTGGGCGCTTCAAACGCCTGCAGCATCGGGTTCATCGCCAGCAGCAACAGGCCCAGGCCCGACAGACACGAGAGCAGCACGGTTCGCGGGATCATCTTGCGGATGGTCTCCCCGAGGAAAGAGCCGCCCGCCAGAATCATCGCCTCGACAAAGCACCACACCAGACCAATCTGGATGGCAAAATCCGCGTCACCGGTTTGCTGGTAGACCGGCATTAAAACCAGAAAGGTGACGGTAAAAATCGACGGCGCGCTCGGGCCAGAGGGCAGCGCAGTCACGTCCGTTCGTCCGGTGGCACGCGCCATCTGCAGGCCAAACCACGCGTAACAGATGCTCGCCACCAGCACCGCCAGCCCGAAGGCCGGCGCGATGCGTCCATAAACAATCTCCTTCGGGATGCCGACGACAAAAATGAGCAACCCCATCATGGTCAGCAAATTGGTCAGGTTGTTGGTCATCAACCCGAAATATGCCGCCCAGTCACCTCTTTTCCACTCCAGTTTCATGTTTTTCATGGATGCTTGCCTTATAAAAAGTAGCGATCGCGGAAGGTCAACAGCGCCTTTTCAAAACAGCTAAACGGCGGGTGCACAATGCCCGCGCCAATCATGCCAATACCCGCGTCTTTGTGGGCAATGGCGGTGTTAATCACCGGCAGAATGCCGCTGCCCGCGACTTTGGTGATGTCGATGGCGGTTGGAATCCCCATAAACGACAGCAGCGGAATGGTGACGTTCGGGTTTTCACCGAGGGTGATTTCGCGCATCTGGCGGGAGAAGTCGATGGCCTCTTCCACCGTGCCGCCCACCAGCGCGACAATCGCCGGGGCCGTCGCCATCGCAAAGCCGCCGATACCGTAGGTTTCCGTGATGGCGCTGTCACCGATATCCAGCCCGGAGTCTTCCGGCTTGTAACCCGCGAACATCGGGCCAATCACCTGCTGCGCCGGGCCGGTGAACCACTGCCCTGGCAGGCCAGAGACGCGCAGACCAAACTCGTAGCCGTTACGCGCCATGGTGGTGACCACGGTGCTGTACTCAATGCCGTGGGCGGCGTCCAGCGCGGCTTTACACATCGCCATCCACGTCGGGCCGGAGAAGTAGTCGCTGCTGGCGACAAACTCAAACACCTCGCGCTGCTGCGCCACCGGATACCCCGCCTGAATCAGCCCCGGCGTCAGCGCCTGGATCAGCAGCGTGGTGCCCGCGTTGTTGCGGTTGTGGCATTCGTCACCCATGTGCAGCGCCTGGGCCAGCATCAGGCGCAGATCGATTTCGCCGATAATCTTCATGGCATCGCGCAGCATTGGGCCGAGCACGTCGCGCATCCAGTTCAGACGGTCGATAACACTCTGATCGTTGGCGCCCATGCGCAGGATCTTCGCCATCTGCTCGCTGAGGTTGGTATAAGCACGGTTGCCGTAGGTTTTGTTCTCAACGATATGCATAAACATCGACGCGGAGGTGACGCCTGCCATCGAGCCCACGCAGTCGTGCTCGTGGCACGGCGAGAAGGTGATGTCGCCTGAAGCCGCCAGCTTTGCTGCCGCCTCCAGATCGTCCGCCAGTCCTTCAAACACCAACGCGCCAGTGACCGCCCCTTTCATCGCGCCACACATGTTTTCCCAGCTCACCGGAGGACCGGCATGCAGAATGGTGGTACGGGTCATCCCCGGCACAACGTTAATCGCCTGGTCGTACCCCACCAGCACCGGGTGGGACTGAATGATGCGCTCCAGCGCAATCTTGTTGGCGGCGGCGATCTTCGCTGCCAGCGGCTCCGCGGCCAGCTGGTCGAGCGCGTCGACGATCTGCATATTGCCCTGCCCCGGCGGTGCCCAGTCGAGTTGGGTAACGGGGACGTGCTGTTTTTTGAGGTCATCGCTGAACAGCGCAATACCGACGTTAATGACGTTCAGCGGTTGGTTGAATAAGGTGGTCATCAGGCGTTCTCCCCTTTGCAGACAAATTCGCGAGCCAGTAATCCGGTGTTGGTACTGCTGCTGGCCCAGATCACGCCGGCATCGGTCAGAAGCTGACACTGCTGCGCCAGTGACTGGGGATCCTGGTCGGTACCCAGCACGTAGCCGAGAATTTCCAGCGGACGGTTGTCGGCTTTCGCAATCGCCTGCGCCTCTTTAATGGCATCGAGCATCACGCCGACCGGATCCTCATGCGCACCAAAGCCCAGCACGAAGTCCATAACAATCACGCCCACTTCCGGGTCGCGCGCCTCCTGCAGCAGGCGGCTGATGCGGTTGGTTGGGTCGATCATCGGGTGCGGCTTGCCGTTGGTGAAATCGTCATCACCAAAATCGAGGAAGGTGTGAGCCTGACTGACGTTAATGTCGCGCAGGCGTTTCGCCGGATCGGGCTGAATGTTGCTGTAGACGTCGTCGTACTTCTCAAGCGCGGCGAACATGGCTTCATCACACAGAGTGCCGCCACAGAACAGACCGCGAATGTATTTCTGCTGCGGAGTGAGACGGGCGCGCACCTCTTCAATCAGCGGCCAGTTGAGCGGATGCAGGTCAAGGGACGCTTTGTTGATACCGGTGAGCAGCACGGCCTTCAGGGCCGCCTCTTTGGTGCCGCGGGCAAACTGCAGGCCGTCTTCATCGGCGGGCGGTTCGTTGCGGCCAAGGAAACAGGCGATGACCGGTTTGCGGCAGGCCCGGGCGCGCGCCAGCACTTTTTCTGCCACCGCGGGTGCAGGCGGTTTGGAGATCAGCACGACGACCTGGGTGGCATCGTCGGCCTCCAGCATGTCGATGGCGTCGAGCATCATCAGACCGCCGATCTTTTCACTGAGATCGCGCCCGCCGGTGCCTATCAGCTGCGACACGCCGCCACCAAATTCATGAATGCGCACGCTCAGCTCCTGGCTGCCGGTGCCGGACGCCCCGACAATGCCTGTCGACCCGCGGCGTACGGCGTTGGCGAAGCACAGTCCTGCGCCGTTGATAATGGCAGTGCCGCAGTCTGGCCCCATCATCAGCAGCCCTTTCTGGTGCGCCAGCTGCTTGAGCGCCAGCTCGTCGTCGAGGGATACGTTATCGGAAAAGAGCATCACGTTGAGATCGTTTTCCAGCGCCTTGCGCGCTTCGCGTGCCGCAAACATGCCGTTTACTGAAATCACCGCCAGGTTGCTGTCGGGACGGTGGGCTTTCGCGCTGGCCAGAGTCGCGTAGCGTGCTTCATGGGTGCCCTCGCGCTCTTTTCGGGCGAATAACGCTTCAATCGCCGCCAGGGTTTCATCATTAGCCGCGTCGCCTTTAATGACGATCATCAGATCGCCGTTTTTCGCATCCTCTAATTCTGGCGTTAACAGCCCGAGATTTTTTAATACGCCTTTATTCATCTCCGTCGCCATCGCCACAAACGCCTGCTCAACGCCTGGCAATTTATTGGCTTTGGTGGAAACGGACATTAATGAGACGGAGTCAAAATACGTGTTCTTTTTAATCACGATTTTTGTGGGCATTATTTTCTCCTGAATGCGGATAAAAGGGGGCCGCCGTCGTGCAAAATGCACGTCGGAAAAATACGTTTGAAATGAGGGCCAGCCGGAAACAGGCTGGCCGAATAAATTACGCGCCCGCCGCCAGCAGCAGGTCAGCTATCGCGTGGTAGCCTTTTTCCCGCGCCAGTTCGAGCGGGGTTTTACCGTATTTATCGGTCATGTGCGGATTCGCACCGTGGTCCAGCAGCAGCTTCACGATCGCCTGCTGTTTCGGGCCGCCGTCATTCAGGACGATAGCTTCCAGCAGCGGCGTCCAGCCGACAAAGTTGGTGTGATTAACGTTGATATCGGTCTTTTCCAGCAGCTCGCGGACAATCTCCACATGCCCTTTCTCACTGGCGGGCGTAATTCCCACCCCGCCGAAGCGCGTCAGACGGTCCAGATCCGGGTTGGCGGGCAGAACAAGCCGCAGCAGGGTTAAATCATTGGTCAGGCAGCTGATCAGGAAGGGGTTAAAACAGGTCTGGTCCTGTTTATCGATATCCGCACCGGCGTCAATTAATAACGCGACACAGGGGTAATGTTTTTTCAGGCTGGCAATAACAATGGCGGTTCTTTTCTGACGGTTGGTGGCGTTAATATCGACACCTTTCTCCAGGCAGGCTTTTAGCGCGTCGACATTACCCTGCTCTGCCGCCAGTAAAAATTCCGTCACAAGTTCGTTCGCAGACATACAGACTCCCGATGGTGTGTTGCTGATGACCTGAGAATAGCAACAGCCCTTTCAGAAAAGAATCCGCTTAAAAATCATTCATCGACAGTCAATTCATTGTTGAGTTAAATTCAACGGTTCAGCTAAAACGTGCGTCTGTGCAACCTTTTTCTTATGGGTAAGCGTTTTTTCAGGCCATTCACGGCATTTTGCTTATGACCAAAGAAGCCTTGCATAACAAGGCCTGTAGCTAAACATCAGAACTGTGACCGCCGTCAAATGCGTTGTTGCGCCGCTGTTAAAATATGTTCAAAACTGATGGCAACCCGGAGCCGTAATATGAATTCCATCTTTACTGAAGAGAATCTGCTGGCCTTCACCACGGCGGCGCGTTTTGGCAGTTTCAGCAAAGCCGCCGCCGAGCTGGGTGTGACCACGTCGGCCATCAGTTACACCATCAAACGAATGGAGACCGGGCTGGATGTGGTGCTGTTTGTGCGTAACACCCGCAGCATTGAGTTGACCGAGTCCGGCTTTTACTTTTACCGCAAGGCCACCGATCTGCTGAATGATTTCTATGCCATCAGGCGTGGGATAGACACCATCTCTCAGGGCATCGAGGCGCGGGTACGCATCTGCATCAATCAGCTTTTGTATACCCCACGCCATACCGCGCGGCTGCTGCAGGTGCTGAAAAAGCAGTTTCCCACCTGCCAGATCACCGTCACCACGGAGGTCTATAACGGCGTCTGGGACTCAATCATCAATAACCAGGCCAATATCGCGATTGGCGCGCCGGATACGCTTCTTGACGGCGGCGGCATTGATTACACGGAGATTGGCGCTATCCGCTGGGTATTCGCCATCGCGCCGGAACACCCGCTGGCGTTTGTCCCGGAACCGATCGCGGAAAGCCAGCTGCGCCTGTACCCGAACATCATGGTGGAGGACACCGCGCACACCATTAATAAGAAGGTGGGCTGGCTGCTGCACGGGCAGGAGGCGATTCTGGTGCCGGATTTTAACACTAAGTGCCAGTGTCAGATTCTGGGGGAAGGGATCGGCTTTTTGCCGGAATACATGGCCCGGGAGGCCGTGGCAGACGGGATGCTGGTGACGCGACGCATTAATAACCCACGTCAGGATTCGCGCATGCTGCTTGCCACACAGCATGCGGCGACCGGCCAGGTTACGCGCTGGATCAAACAGCAGTTCGGCCCGCAGGGCGTACTGACCGGGATCTACAGCGACTTACTGTGGCGTACCTAGCTTCTCGTCTGAACCCAAAACGCGTGGATAAGTCCTGGGAAGTAGCCCAGTATGGTCAGAAGGATGTTCAGGATAAATGCCCAGCCCAGGCCCTTGCCAAGCAGTACGCCCAGCGGCGGGAGAATAATCGTAAAAACAACACGCCAAAAACCCATAAAGACTCCGTGCAAGCTAACCAATTGAAAATTATAAAAGACACTTCTTTAAGCGTAGCCAGTTTACGGGTAACTGCCATTCGACTGGCGCGCTTTTACCTGCCTTTACCCTCTTTACACTGGCTTAAATCCTTCCTTAAATGCTCTACTACACAAAACACGACCGTAAGGAAACACCATGTCTCTTCCTCTGATTACGCCACAGCAGGCAAACGCGCTTATTAATGACGGCGCAAAACTGATTGATATTCGCGATCCTGACGAATATGCCCGCGAGCATATTCCCGCCGCACAGTCCGTGCCGCTGGACACCTTACCCGGCGCACTGAACGCCGGGGCGGGTGAAACGGTGATTTTTCACTGCCAGTCCGGGGCCAGAACATCTAACAACGCCGCACGGCTTGCCCAGGCGGCGTCGCCTGCTCAGGCCCTGGTGGTCGAGGGCGGTATTCAGGGCTGGAAACAGGCCGGGCTGCCGACCGTGGAAGATAAATCCCAGCCGCTGCCGCTGATGCGTCAGGTGCAGATTGCTGCCGGGCTGCTGATTCTGTGCGGCGTGGTGCTGGGCTATACGCTCTCCAGCGGCTTTTTCCTGCTGAGCGGTTTTGTCGGTGCCGGGCTCCTGTTTGCTGGCCTGACCGGTTTTTGCGGCATGGCAAGACTGCTCAAGGTAATGCCGTGGAACAGGCATACTTCATAAGCAGTAATCGATGAACCAGACTGTACCCGGCGTGTGACGTGGGCTACAGTGAAGATCGCTAAAACGATGAGGAGGTTCTATGTTTTCTGTCGGTGATTATGTGCAACCGCGCCAGGGCGGCCCGAAACTGAAAGTGCTCGAAGTGAATGGAGATAGCATTGTGGCCGTTCAGGCCAGCAATGAGCAGGGCGAGAAATATACCCTGAAAGCAGCGGATGTTGCGCTGTACACCGAAGAAGGGGATTTCGGCGTCTGCTAAACAGACAACCGGGCGGAGTCTTCCGCCCGGCTCACGCATTAAATCAGAAAATCATCCAGTGATTTACCGTTTTCCAGCGCGTTGGCAATAGGCTTTGGCGTACGGCCCTGGCCGGTCCACGTTTTCTCTTCGCCATTCTGGTCAATAAAGCGATATTTCGCTTCACGGGCTTTACGTTTTTTCGCGGTCTTACCTGCGTGCGCCAGCTCTGAACCCAGCAGATCGGACGGTGAAATACCATCGGCTTTCATCCGTTCCAGCAGAGCATTAATTTTCTCCTGCTGCTCAGCACGCTGTTGCTCTAATTCCGCCTGCTCACTACGTTTCTCTTCAGCAACGACCCTGACTTTTTCCAGCATTTCCTCAAGAACGTCCAGGGATAATTCACGCGCCATCGCACGCAGAGTTCGGATATTATTAAGATTCTGTAACGTCAAAGACATATTATTTGAAAACCTTTTAAGTGGTGAGTCGTATAATCAAAGGGAAGAATAATTCATTTCTCACGCAATATCCACCCATCGACGCTTTTTGTCATTATTGTAAATATCTTAAAAGACGCCATTTATATATCCGCTAAAAGCGTTGCCAGCGTGTGTGAAATAAATCATTACACCAATATAAACGGTCAGTTTTAAGACAAATCACAGAACGGTGTACTGCACACGGAGCTCCGCGTTATCGCCTCTGTAACAAACCAATCAACTAATTGATTTTTCTCGACAAAAAGACATACGAGAAACAAAATAACGAAGCGAGCAAAAAACAACCAACTTAAGAGGATTTTGTGGATAAAACGCGCATAAATAAAAATTTATCACTAGTTGTTAGTTTAAAGACAGAGAGATACGCTATACAAGTCAAACAAACCAACCCAAACCACTAAGAACATCACTTTTGTGCGTCTCAAGGAGTTCAGCCATGTTCTCACCGCAATCTCGCCTGCGCCACGCGGTAGCGGATACTTTCGCGATGGTTGTCTACTGTTCCGTCGTGAACATGCTGATTGAAATATTCCTCTCCGGGATGACCTTTGAGCAGTCACTTTCATCTCGTCTGGTGGCGATCCCGGTCAACATTATTATCGCATGGCCTTATGGTTTATACCGTGATGCCGTGATGCGCTTCGCCCGCCGCATCAGCCCGTCTGGCTGGATGAAAAACCTGGCGGATGTGCTGGCTTATGTGACGTTTCAGTCGCCGGTGTATGTGGCAATCCTGTTGACGGTAGGTGCAGACTGGCATCAGATTGCCGCGGCGGTGAGCTCGAATATCGTGGTTTCGATGTTGATGGGCGCGGTGTACGGCTATTTCCTCGACTACTGTCGTCGCCTTTTCAGGGTCAGCCAGTACAGCCAGGCAAAAGCATAATATGAAGCGACTGGCGTATGCCAGTCGCAGAGTTATTGTGCGTCGCCAAACAGCCCTTTCAGAAACCGCTCCAGCGCCATACGCGAGCTAAAACCATGCGGAATACCATAATGCTCATGCGTCTCGCCGCCTAAATAGAGCGGAAATTGCTGGTAGTGATCGCAGGTTTTAATATCCGAGGCAGGCTCAGCAAATGACAGACTTCTGTCTTTCAGCGTCGGGTGAATAATGAGAGCGGTACGCCCCATTCTGGCTTCACGATTCACGTAAACATAATTCTCGCCACGGCGATAGCCATACGCTTTTGGCGTCACTTCATCCATGGTGAATCCCGCTTTTTCAAGAACGCGTGCCACCTCATCCGGTCGTAAATACATATCTTTTCCTCGTTATCTTTTCCTGCCCGGCAACCTTACAGTATTCAGCATTAGCAGGGCTTTCAGAATATTCCATAAACGACCTGATGAGTCGTGACTCGCTTCAGATATTAAATTTCTGAACTAAACTAAACCGGAAGACAAAATTATGGAGGATCGTATGTTTAACAGACCGAACCGAAACGATATTAACGACGACGCTCAGGATATTCGTAATGATGTCAGCAAATTAGCGGACACGCTGGAAGAGGTGCTGAAATCCTGGGGCTCCGATGCGAAGGACGATGCGGAGGCCGCAAAACGTAAGGCTCAGTCTCTGCTGCGTGAAACCCGTGCCCGTATACATGGCCGTTCACGCGCCACCCAGGCTGCCTGCGACATGGCGAGTTGCGCGACTACCTTCGTCCGTGAAAAACCGCTGTGTACGCTCGGCACGGTCGCGGCGGTCGGCATTTTTGTTGGCGCCCTGCTTAGCCTGCGTAAGTAAGCGCGCGCGTTATCAGCTCCGGTTGCCTCTGGTGCCGGGGCTTTTCTTTGCCTGAAAGCCTGAAAAATCCGTACAGCCCGCCCTGCCCCGCTGTGCTCATCATTGGGGCGTCATCAATCAAAATTTCCCATATCTTGTATGGTTGAAACTTATCACAACTACATCTAGTATTCCTTTTAGCAAGACACACACAACCTGACGCGATGCTTCGCGCCGTTCTCTCATTTTAAATGGAAATACGAATCATGAGCATTATTATTTACACTCGTAACGATTGTGTTCAGTGCCACGCGACCAAACGCGCTATGGAAAGCCGCGGGGTGGACTTTGAGATGGTGAATATCGATCTGGTGCCCGAGGCGGCCGATACCCTGCGCGCCCAGGGATTTCGCCAGCTGCCGGTGGTGGTGGCCGGTGAAACCAGCTGGTCTGGCTTCCGCCCGGATATGATTAACCGCCTCGCCGCGCAGGCCGCAAGGGCATGAGCGGGCTGGTCTACTTCTCCAGCAGCTCGGAAAACACGCTTCGCTTTATCGAGCGCGTCGGGCTGCCTGCGGTACGCATTCCGCTCAACGAGCGGGAGCGTATTCGGGTAGACGCCCCTTACATCCTGGTGGTTCCCAGCTATGGCGGCGGCGGTACGGCAGGCGCAGTACCGCGTCAGGTGATCCGCTTTCTCAACGATCCCCACAACCGCGCGCTTATCCGCGGCGTGATTGCGGCGGGCAATCGTAATTTCGGCGACGCCTTCGGTCGCGCCGGGGATGTCATCTCTCAAAAATGCGGCGTGCCGTATCTCTATCGCTTTGAACTGATGGGGACACAGCAGGACGTAGAGAACGTGCGTAAAGGAGTAAACGAATTTTGGCAACGACAACCGCAGAACGCGTAATGCAGGCGACACCGGATTACCACGCCTTAAACGCGATGCTTAACCTCTACGATCGCGAGGGGCGCATCCAGTTTGGTAAAGATCATGACGCCGTGGACGCCTTTTTTGTCGCCCACGTCCGTCCCAACAGCATGACGTTCGCCAGCCAGAACGCACGTCTCGACTATCTGGTCAACGAAGGGTATTACGAAGAACGCGTGCTCGCCCGCTACGACCGCGCCTTTGTGGTCAGGTTATTTGAGCGGGCCCACGCCAGCGGTTTTCGGTTCCAGACGTTTCTTGGCGCCTGGAAGTACTACACCAGCTACACCCTGAAAACCTTCGACGGCAAACGCTATCTTGAAAGCTTTGAAGATCGCGTGGTGATGGTGGCGCTGACGCTGGCCCAGGGCGACGAATCCCTGGCTGAACAACTGACGGATGAGATCCTCTCCGGGCGCTTCCAGCCGGCCACGCCAACCTTCCTTAACTGCGGCAAGGCCCAGCGCGGCGAGCTGGTCTCCTGCTTCCTGCTGCGAATTGAAGACAATATGGAGTCGATTGGCCGCGCGGTGAATTCGGCGTTGCAGCTCTCAAAGCGCGGCGGTGGCGTGGCGTTTTTGCTGTCTAACCTGCGTGAAGCGGGTGCGCCGATTAAGCGCATTGAGAACCAGTCCTCCGGCGTGATCCCGGTGATGAAGATGCTGGAAGATGCCTTCTCCTATGCCAACCAGCTTGGCGCGCGTCAGGGGGCCGGGGCGGTCTACCTGCACGCCCACCACCCGGACATTCTGCGTTTTCTGGATACCAAACGTGAAAACGCCGACGAAAAAATCCGTATCAAAACCCTGTCGCTTGGGGTGGTGATCCCGGATATCACCTTTAAACTGGCCAAAGAGAATGCCGACATGGCGCTGTTCTCGCCGTATGACATTGAACACCTCTACGGCAAGGCATTTGGCGACGTGGCGATAAGCGAGCTGTACGACGAGCTGGTTGCCGACGATCGCATTCGCAAAAAATACATCAACGCCCGCGATTTCTTCCAGCGGCTTGCCGAAATTCAGTTTGAGTCCGGCTATCCGTACATCATGTACGAGGACACGGTGAACCGCGCAAATCCAATCGCCGGGCGCATCAATATGAGCAACCTCTGTTCGGAGATTTTGCAGGTCAACAGTGCGTCTGCCTATGACGAGAATCTGGACTACGCCGACATCGGCAAAGATATCTCCTGCAACCTCGGATCGCTGAATATCGCCCACACCATGGATTCACCGGATTTTGGCCGCACGGTAGAAACGGCCATTCGCGGGCTGACGGCGGTGTCCGACATGAGCCACATCCGTAGCGTGCCATCCATTGAAGCGGGTAACGCCGCATCGCACGCCATCGGTCTTGGACAGATGAACCTGCACGGCTATCTGGCGCGGGAAGGCATCGCCTACGGTACCCCGGAAGGGCTGGATTTCACCAATCTCTATTTTTACACCATCACCTGGCATGCGCTGCATACCTCAATGATGCTGGCGCGCGAGCGCAACCAGCGCTTCGCAGGCTTTGAACAGTCGCGCTATGCCAGCGGGGAATATTTCAGTCAGTATCTGGAGGGTGACTGGCAGCCGAAAACCGAACAAGTACGCAAACTGTTTGCCCGTGCAGGGATTACCCTGCCGACGCGGGAAATGTGGCAGCAGCTGCGTGACGATGTCATGCGCCACGGCATCTATAACCAGAACCTGCAGGCGGTACCGCCCACCGGCTCTATCTCCTACATCAACCACGCCACGTCGAGCATCCACCCGATTGTGTCGAAAATTGAGATCCGCAAGGAGGGCAAAACCGGGCGCGTTTACTACCCTGCCCCGTTTATGACCAACGAGAACCTGGCGCTGTATCAGGACGCGTATGAGATTGGCCCGGAAAAAATCATCGATACCTACGCCGAGGCGACCCGACACGTGGATCAGGGTCTGTCGCTGACGCTCTTCTTCCCGGACACGGCCACCACGCGGGATATCAACAAAGCGCAGATTTATGCCTGGAAGAAAGGCATTAAAACGCTCTATTACATTCGCCTGCGCCAGCTTGCGCTGGAAGGCACCGAAATCGAAGGCTGCGTGTCCTGCGCGCTGTAAGGAGAAAGGATGAAACTGTCACGCGTGAGTGCGATTAACTGGAACCACGTTCAGGATGATAAGGACCTGGAGGTGTGGAACCGCCTGACCAGCAACTTCTGGCTGCCGGAAAAAGTGCCGCTTTCTAACGATATTCCGGCATGGCAAACCCTGAGTCACGCCGAGCAGCAGCTGACCATCCGCGTCTTTACCGGCCTGACGCTGCTGGACACCATTCAGAATACCGTCGGTGCCCCCGCGCTGATGGCCGATGCGCTGACGCCGCATGAAGAGGCGGTGATGTCGAACATCAGCTTTATGGAAGCGGTGCACGCCCGCTCCTACAGTTCGATCTTCTCGACGCTGTGCCAGACCAAAGATGTGGATGCGGCCTACAGCTGGAGTGAAGAGAGCGAGTCATTGCAGCGTAAAGCCAACCTGGTGCTGGATTATTATCAGGCCAATGAGCCGCTGAAGAAGAAAATCGCCAGCGTGTTCCTGGAATCTTTCCTCTTCTACTCCGGCTTCTGGCTGCCGATGTACTGGTCGAGCCGCGGCAAACTCACCAACACCGCCGATCTCATTCGTCTCATCATCCGGGATGAAGCGGTGCACGGGTATTACATCGGCTATAAGTACCAGAAAGGGCTGGAGAAAGTCAGTGATACCAGACGCGAGGAACTGAAAGGGTTTGCCCTTGATTTGCTGATGGATCTCTATGATAACGAGCTGAGCTATACCGAAGAACTGTACGCCGGAACCGGCTGGGAAGAGGAGGTAAAAGCCTTCCTCTGCTACAACGCCAACAAAGCGCTGATGAACCTCGGCTACGAGGCGTTGTTCCCACCGGAAATGGCCGACGTGAACCCGGCAATTCTGGCGGCCCTTTCCCCTAACGCTGATGAAAACCACGACTTCTTCTCCGGGTCCGGTTCATCGTATGTGATGGGCAAAGCGGTGGAAACGGAAGATGAGGACTGGGATTTTTAATGAGCGCCTTAACGTTCATTAATTAAATATAACTATTCCAGTTTCCTTCCGGATATTTCTCCTTCAGCTACACTGTCATCTCCACGACATATTCGCCTGAATCACTCCGATCCAGGCGAATTCTCCCGATGCCGCAGCAAAAAATTCAGAAAAATGCAGATCGCGCTCAGCCCTTTACTCATGGGAAATTCAGCCGTTTCGCTTACTGCAAAATTCAACCCATAAGCAAACCCAGGGTTGCCTCAGAATCTGAGTATGTTAGGGTTATGCCCGTTAACAATTTACCATGGTAATCATATCGACATAAACAAATAACAGGACACTCTCTATTGCATGGCAATTAAATTAGAAGTGAAGAATCTTTATAAAATATTTGGCGAGCATCCGCAGCGCGCATTCAAATATATTGAGAAAGGCCTTTCGAAAGAGCAAATTCTGGAAAAAACCGGGCTGTCGCTTGGCGTTAAAGACGCCAGTCTGGCCATTGAAGAAGGCGAGATTTTTGTCATCATGGGGTTATCCGGTTCGGGTAAATCCACTATGGTTCGCCTTCTCAATCGCCTGATTGAACCCACCCGTGGGCAGGTCCTGATTGATGGTGTAGACATTGCCAAAATATCAGAGGCCGAACTCCGCGAGGTGCGCAGAAAAAAGATTGCGATGGTCTTTCAGTCGTTCGCCCTGATGCCGCATATGACGGTACTGGATAATACCGCCTTTGGTATGGAATTAGCGGGCGTTGCCGCCAGTGAACGTCAGGAAAAAGCGCTGGATGCATTGCGCCAGGTAGGGCTGGAAAATTATGCCCATGCGTATCCGGATGAGCTTTCCGGCGGTATGCGTCAGCGTGTGGGTTTAGCCCGCGCATTAGCCATTAATCCCGATATTTTATTAATGGATGAAGCCTTCTCGGCGCTTGATCCTTTAATTCGCACCGAGATGCAGGATGAGCTGGTAAAATTACAGGCCAGACACCAGCGCACCATTGTCTTTATTTCTCACGATCTCGATGAGGCCATGCGTATTGGTGACCGCATTGCCATTATGCAAAATGGCGAAGTGGTGCAGGTCGGTACACCGGATGAAATTCTGAATAATCCGGCAAATGATTATGTGCGGACCTTCTTCCGCGGCGTGGATATTAGCCAGGTGTTTAGCGCCAAAGATATTGCCCGCCGTACCCCGAACGGCATTATTCGTAAAACGCCAGGCTTCGGTCCGCGCTCTGCCCTTAAGCTTCTGCAGGACGAAGACCGCGAATACGGTTATCTGGTTGAACGCGGCAATAAATTTGTCGGCGTTGTCTCCATCGATTCTCTCAAAACCGCGCTCAGCGAAAACCAGGGAATTGATGCGGCGTTAATTGACGCTCCGCTCGCCGTGGATGCCGAAACGCCGCTCAGCGAGTTGCTCTCTCACGTCGGCCAGGCACCGTGTGCTGTGCCGGTTATCGGGGAAGAACAACAGTACGTCGGCATCATTTCAAAACGAATGTTGCTGCAGGCTTTAGATCGCGAGGGGGCAAACAATGGCTGATCAATCTAACCCGTGGGGCACCACAGAGGCAGCAGACAGTGCTGCACAATCTGCCGATGCGTGGGGTTCCACGCCAGCACCGACCGATGGCGGTGGCGCGGCAGACTGGCTCAATAATGCGCCAGCACCGGCGCCAGAGCACTTCAATATTATGGATCCGTTCCACAAAACGCTGATCCCCCTGGACAGCTGGGTGACGGAGGGGATCGACTGGGTGGTCACCCATTTCCGTCCGGTCTTCCAGGGGATCCGCGTCCCGGTGGATTACATTCTCAACGGCTTCCAGCAGCTAATGCTGGGCATGCCCGCGCCGGTGGCGATTGTGCTGTTCTCGCTGATCGCCTGGCAGTTTGGTAGCGCAGGCATGGGGATCGCCACGCTGATCTCGTTGATTGCGATTGGTGCCATTGGCGCATGGTCGCAGGCGATGATCACCCTGGCGCTGGTGCTAACCGCCCTCCTCTTCTGCATTGTTATCGGTTTGCCGATGGGGATCTGGCTGGCGCGCAGTCCACGGGCGGCGAAGATCGTTCGGCCGCTGCTGGATGCGATGCAGACCACCCCAGCGTTCGTCTATCTGGTGCCGATCGTGATGCTGTTCGGTATCGGCAACGTGCCGGGCGTGGTGGTGACCATTATCTTCGCCCTGCCGCCGATTATTCGTCTGACGATACTCGGGATTAATCAGGTACCTGCGGATCTGATCGAGGCCTCCCGTTCGTTCGGTGCCAGCCCGCGGCAGATGCTGTTTAAAGTTCAGCTCCCGCTGGCGATGCCCACCATCATGGCGGGGGTTAACCAGACGCTGATGCTGGCGCTGTCGATGGTGGTGATTGCCTCAATGATTGCCGTTGGCGGGCTGGGCCAGATGGTGCTGCGCGGGATTGGCCGTCTCGATATGGGTCTGGCGACCGTCGGCGGCGTCGGCATTGTGATCCTCGCCATTATTCTTGACCGCCTGACCCAGGCTGTCGGTCGTGATTCACGCAGTCGCGGCAACCGTCGCTGGTATACCACCGGCCCTGTCGGGTTAATCACCCGTCCATTCATCAGATAATAAGGAACAACGATGCGACATAAGGTACTTTTTGCCACAGCGTTTGCCACCCTTGTCTCCACCAGTGCATTCGCCGCGGACCTGCCGGGTAAAGGCATTACCGTACAGCCGGTGCAGAGCACCATTTCGGAAGAGAGCTTCCAGACGCTGATCGTCAGCCGCGCGCTGGAGAAGCTGGGTTATACGGTCAATACGCCGAGCGAAGTGGATTACAACGTCGGCTACACCTCGATTGCCTCCGGTGATGCGACCTTCACTGCCGTCAACTGGCAGCCGCTGCATGACGATATGTACGCTGCGGCTGGCGGTGATAAGAAGTTCTACCGTGAAGGCAACTTCGTGACCGGTGCGGCGCAGGGTTATCTGATCGACAAGAAAACCGCCGACCAGTACCACATCACCAATATTGAGCAGCTAAAAGATCCGAAGATCGCCAGACTGTTCGACACTAACGGCGACGGCAAAGCCGATATGATGGGCTGCTCGCCGGGCTGGGGTTGTGAAGCGGTGATTAACCACCAGAACAAGGCGTACGGTCTGGCGAAAACCGTCGATGTGAGCCACGGCAACTACTCGGCGATGATGGCCGACACCATCGCCCGCTATAAAGAGGGCAAACCGGTGATCTACTACACCTGGACCCCGTACTGGGTGAGCGACGTGCTGAAGCCAGGTAAAGATGTGGTGTGGCTGCAGGTGCCGTTCTCCTCCCTGCCGGGCGAGCAGAAAGATATCGACACCAAACTGCCGAACGGCATGAACTACGGCTTCCCGGTGAATACGATGCATATCGTCGCCAACAAAGCCTGGGCGGAGAAAAACCCGGCCGCGGCAAAACTGTTCTCGGTAATAAAGCTGCCGCTGGCGGACATCAACGCCCAGAATGCGATGATGCACGCGGGCAAATCGTCTGAGGCGGATGTGAAGGGCCATGTTGACGGCTGGATTAAAGCCCACCAGCAGCAGTTTGATGGCTGGGTGAAGGAAGCGCTTGAGGCGCAGAAGTAAGTTTTTCCCCTCACCCCGGCCCTCTTAATCGTTCCCTCTCCCTGTGGGAGAGGGTTAGGGTGAGGGCACCAGACCGCACCATCCCCAAAACCGCACAATCCATCACCCGACAATCCCCCATCCTTCACAATCATTGGTTATTATTGTTTCCGGAAAAATAATCACTTAACTAATGATTTCTTAAACTCATGACAAAAACATCTCAGGGGCTTAGCCCCGCGCTTATTCTTTTAATGTCCGTGGCAACGGGTCTGGCGGTCGCCAGTAACTACTACGCGCAACCTCTGCTCGATACCATCGCCCGGGCGTTCAACCTTTCAGCCAGCTCGGCCGGCTTTATTGTCACCGCCGCGCAGCTCGGCTATGCCGCCGGGCTGCTGTTCCTGGTGCCGCTCGGGGATATGTTTGAGCGCCGGATGCTGATTGTCTCCATGACCCTGCTGGCCGCAGGCGGCATGCTGATCACCGCCAGCAGCCATTCTTTAACAATGATGATTATCGGCACCGCGCTGACGGGTCTGTTCTCCGTGGTGGCGCAAATTCTGGTCCCACTGGCCGCCACCCTCGCCGCACCGGAAAAGCGTGGCAAAGTGGTGGGCACTATTATGAGCGGCCTGCTGCTGGGGATTTTGCTGGCGCGTACCGTCGCAGGATTACTGGCAAGCCTTGGCGGCTGGCGCACCGTCTACTGGGTAGCAAGCGTGCTGATGGTGGCGATGGCGCTGGCGCTCTGGCGTGGCCTGCCAAAGGTGAAGCAGGAGAACCACCTGAACTATCCTCAGCTTCTGGCCTCCGTGTTCAGCCTCTTTACCCGGGATAAACTCCTGCGTACCCGCGCGCTACTGGGCTGCTTCACCTTCGCCAACTTCAGCATCTTATGGACGTCGATGGCGTTTCTGCTGGCCGCACCGCCGTTTAACTATTCCGAAGGGGTGATTGGTCTGTTTGGTCTGGCCGGTGCGGCGGGGGCGCTCGGCGCACGTCCGGCTGGCGGGCTGGCCGATAAGGGCAAATCCCACATGACCACCAGCGCCGGGCTGGTGCTGCTTCTGCTCTCCTGGGCGGCCATCTGGTACGGTCATACCTCCGTGCTGGCGCTGATTATCGGCATCCTGGTGCTCGATCTCACCGTGCAGGGAGTGCATATCACAAACCAGACCGTTATCTACCGCGTGAAGCCGGAGGCGCGAAATCGCCTCACCGCCGGTTACATGACCAGCTACTTTATTGGCGGTGCGGCAGGCTCGTTAATTTCCGCCTCGGCGTGGCAGCATGGCGGGTGGTCAGGGGTGTGCGCGACAGGGGCCGTTGTCGCCGCGCTAAACCTGGTAGTATGGTGGCGCGGATACCATCGTCAGGAAGCCATTCACTAAGTTTTACATAGCTTTGGGCCTCTTAGGGTGTAAAGGGGCCCCTCAGTCTGTTAATGTAAACGTAATCATTTATCCCAGAAATTTTAATGTGGGTGACATATTTTCAAACGGCATGAATAGTTCAGACCCCTGTCCTCACATCCTCTCTTTCGTGGGTTCACCCCCCTCTCTTTCTGTGCTCACCGGGTCACGGACTTACCCGGCGCTTTCTGATAGTGGCATAAGTTTGGCGGATTTAACCGCACAAATAATTCATTTACATTATTTGTCACTATCGTTACTATATCGGCTGTAATTAATGAGGTTATGCCCAAATGGATAGTTCGTTTACGCCCATTGAACAAATGCTTAAATTCCGCGCCAGTCGTCATGAGGACTTCCCGTATCAGGAAATCCTGCTGACCCGCCTGTGCATGCACATGCAGGGGAAACTGCTGGATAACCGTAATAAGATGCTGAAAGCTCAAGGGATTAACGAGACGTTGTTTATGGCGTTGATTACGCTGGAGTCTCAGGAAAATCACAGTATTCAGCCGTCTGAGTTGAGCTGCGCGCTGGGTTCGTCCCGTACTAACGCCACCCGTATCGCTGATGAGCTGGAAAAACGCGGCTGGATTGAGCGCCGTGAAAGCGACAACGACCGCCGTTGTCTGCATCTGCAACTGACCGACAAAGGTCACCAATTCCTGCGTGAGGTGCTGCCACCTCAGCATAACTGCCTGCACAAACTCTGGTCTGTCCTCAGCACCGCCGAGCGCGACCAGCTTGAGCACATCACTCGCAAGCTGCTCACCCGTCTGGATCAGATGGATGAAGACGGCGCTATCCTTGAGGCGCTGCGCTAACGCGACGACACGCTCGAATATCCAGATTTAAAAAAGAAAACTGACAGGCCAGCACGTGACACTGCTGGCCTTTCTGACAACAGGTCGGCGCAGCCGATGTGAAAATAAGAAGATCGTGGAGAACAACAATGAGCGCAAATGCGGAGAACACAACCCCGCAGCAACCGGCCAACAAGAAAGGCAAACGTAAGGGCGCCCTTCTTCTGTTGACCTTGCTCTTTATCATTATTGCCGTGGCATATGGGATCTATTGGTTTTTAGTATTGCGTCATGCTGAAGAGACTGACGACGCATACGTGGCAGGGAACCAGGTACAAATTATGGCGCAGGTGTCGGGCAGCGTGACGAAAGTCTGGGCTGACAATACCGACTTTGTGCAAAAAGGGGATGTGCTGGTCACGCTGGATCCGACCGACGCCCAACAGGCGTTTGAAAAAGCACAGACCGCGCTGGCCTCCAGCGTGCGTCAGACCCGTCAGCTGATGATCAACAGTAAGCAGCTGCAGGCCAACATCGACGTGCAGAAAACCGCACTCGCCCAGGCACAGAGCGACCTTAACCGCCGTGTGCCGCTCGGCACCGCCAACCTGATTGGCCGTGAAGAGCTGCAGCACGCCCGCGACGCCGTTGCCAGCGCCCAGGCGCAGCTGGATGTGGCCATTCAGCAGTACAACGCCAACCAGGCGATGATTCTCGGCACCAGCCTTGAAAACCAGCCTGCGGTACAACAGGCGGCGACCGAAGTCCGTAACGCATGGCTTGCCCTGCAGCGTACCAAAATCGTCAGCCCGATGACCGGCTACGTCTCCCGTCGTTCCGTACAGCCCGGCGCGCAGATTAGCCCAACCACGCCGCTGATGGCGGTCGTGCCGGCGGACAATCTGTGGGTTGATGCGAACTTCAAAGAGACGCAGCTCGCCCATATGCGTATCGGCCAGACGGCGACCGTCATCAGCGACATTTACGGTGATGACGTGAAGTACACCGGTAAAGTGGTGGGTCTGGATATGGGTACCGGCAGCGCCTTCTCGCTACTCCCTGCGCAGAACGCCACCGGTAACTGGATCAAAGTGGTTCAGCGTCTGCCTGTGCGTATCGAGCTGGATGCCAAACAGCTGGCTGACCATCCGCTGCGTATTGGCCTCTCCACGCTGGTGACGGTGGATACCGCCAACCGCGACGGTCAGATTCTGGCAAGCCAGGTTCGTAGCACCCCGGCTTATGAAAGTAACGCCCGTGAAATTAGCCTCGATCCGGTCAACAAGCTGATCGATGACATCGTGAAGGCAAACGCCGGTTAATCCGAAGGTGAGCGTTATGCAACAGCAAAAGCCGCAAAAACCGCTGGAAGGCGCGCAGCTGGTCATTATGACCATTGCGCTGTCGCTGGCGACATTCATGCAGGTGCTGGACTCCACCATCGCAAACGTGGCGATCCCGACGATCGCCGGGAACCTTGGCTCGTCGTTGAGCCAGGGGACCTGGGTCATTACCTCGTTCGGGGTGGCGAATGCCATCTCCATTCCGATTACCGGCTGGCTGGCGAAGCGCGTCGGGGAAGTGAAGTTGTTCCTGTGGTCAACGGTGGCATTTGTGCTGGCCTCCTGGGCGTGCGGCATGTCCAGCAGCCTGACGATGCTGATTTTCTTCCGCGTCATCCAGGGGATTGTCGCCGGGCCGCTGATCCCTCTCTCCCAGAGTTTGCTGCTGAGCAACTACCCGCCCGCGAAACGATCCGTCGCGCTGGCGCTCTGGTCAATGACCGTGATCGTCGCGCCTATCTGCGGACCGATTCTGGGCGGTTACATCAGCGATAACTACCACTGGGGTTGGATCTTCTTCATCAACGTCCCGATTGGCGCTGTCGTGGTACTGATGACGCTGCAATCCCTGCGCGGTCGCGAGACCCGCACCGAACAGCGGCGAATCGACAGTATTGGGCTGGCGCTGCTGATCCTGGGTATCGGCAGTCTGCAGATCATGCTCGACCGGGGTAAAGAGCTGGACTGGTTTAACTCGCAGGAGATCATCATCCTGACCATTGTCGCGGTGGTGTCGCTAAGCTTCCTGATTGTATGGGAGCTGACGGACGACAACCCGATAGTCGATCTCTCGCTGTTTAAGTCGCGAAACTTTACCATCGGCTGTCTGTGTATCAGCCTCGCCTATATGCTCTACTTCGGCGCGATTGTTCTGCTGCCGCAGCTGTTGCAGGAGGTGTATGGCTATACCGCGACCTGGGCGGGTCTGGCGTCTGCGCCTGTTGGGGTGATCCCGGTGCTGCTGTCGCCAATCATTGGCCGCTTTGCCCATAAGCTCGACATGCGTCGGCTGGTGACCTTCAGCTTCATTATGTATGCGGTGTGCTTCTACTGGCGTGCGTATACCTTTGAACCGGGGATGGACTTTGGCGCTTCTGCATGGCCGCAGTTTATTCAGGGTTTCGCGGTAGCGTGCTTCTTTATGCCGCTGACCACCATCACGCTGTCTGGCTTACCGCCTGAGCGTCTGGCGGCCGCGTCGAGCCTGTCGAACTTCACCCGTACGCTGGCGGGCTCCATCGGGACCTCGATTACCACCACCCTGTGGACAAACCGGGAATCGATGCACCATGCGCAGCTGACCGAAGCGGTGAACCCGTACAACCCGAATGCGCAGCAGATGTATAGCCAGCTTCAGGGGATGGGCATGACGGAGCAGCAGGCGTCCGGCTGGATTGCTCAGCAGATCACCAGCCAGGGGCTGATTATCTCGGCCAACGAGATTTTCTGGATATCGGCGGGGATCTTTATCGTCCTGCTGGGACTGGTGTGGTTTGCCAGACCGCCGTTTGGTGCCGGTGGTGGGGGTGGTGGCGCGCACTAGCCCTCTGCGGGGAAAGCCCGGTGGCGCTTCGCTTACCGGGCCTACGATTTGTGCACATCCGGCAAAACCCGCGCTGTTGTCCAAAACGCGACAGCAATTGTCACATCCGATAAAGCAGCGCGCCTGAAATCGATTCACGATAGTGAAAAGACAACAGGAGCGCATCATGCTGAACACACCCGCCGACAAGTACCAGCCTTACCCCGTTATTTCTCTTCCTGACCGCCGCTGGCCTGAGCAACGCATCACCCATGCCCCGCGTTGGCTCTCAACCGATTTACGCGATGGTAACCAGGCCCTTGCCGAACCCATGGACAGCTCGCGCAAGCTGCAGTTCTGGGATCTGCTGCTGAGCTGCGGGTTCAAAGAGATTGAGGTCGCCTTTCCTTCCGCCTCGCAGACCGACTTCAACTTTGTTCGCCAGTTGATTGAAGAGAACCGCATCCCGGATGACGTCACGATTCAGGTATTAACCCAGGCACGTGAAGACCTGATCGTCCGCACCTTTGAATCGTTACGCGGGGCGAAACAGGCCACCGTCCATCTGTATAACGCCACCGCCCCGCTGTTCCGCCGCCTGGTGTTCGGCCTGGAGAAAGCGCAAATCGTTGAGCTGGCAACACGCTCCACGCGGCTTATCCGCAAACTCTGCGAAGAGAACCCGGAAACCCGCTGGCAATACGAATACTCCCCGGAAACCTTCTGCTTTACCGAGCCCGAGTTTGCGCTGGAGATTTGTGAAGCGGTGGCGGAGATCTGGCAGCCCTGCGCCGAACGGCCCATGGTGATCAACTTACCGGCCACCGTGGAGGTCAGCACGCCAAACGTGTATGCCGATCAGATCGAGTATTTCTGCCGCCACTTTAGTCGTCGCACCGATGTTTGCATCAGCGTTCACCCGCATAATGACCGCGGCACCGGCGTGGCCAGCGCGGAGCTGGCGGTGATGGCGGGTGCGGACCGGGTGGAAGGCTGTCTGTTTGGCAACGGCGAACGCACGGGCAACGTCTGCCTGGTAACGCTGGCGATGAATCTCTACAGCCAGGGGATCAGCCCGAATCTCAACTTTAGCGATATGAACCGGGTGGTAGAAGTGGTGGAAGCCTGCAACCAGCTTCCGGTACACCCGCGCCATCCGTGGGCGGGACGGCTGGCCTATACCGCCTTCTCGGGCTCGCATCAGGACGCCATCAAAAAAGGCTTTGATGCCCGCAAATCGGGCGAGCGCTGGCAGATGCCGTACCTGCCCGTCGATCCGCAGGATATCGGCTGCACGTATGAAGCGGTGATCAGGGTTAACAGCCAGTCCGGGAAAAGCGGCAGCGCCTGGCTCATCGAGCAGAATCATGGTCTGAAGCTGCCCCGCGCGTTGCAGCAGGATTTTAGCCAGCATGTGCAGCAGGAGACCGATCGCCATGGTAAAGAGATGACGCAGCACGCCCTGTGGCAGCTGTTTCGCAGCCGCTACGGGCTGGTCGCAGACCCACACTTTGCCCTGCAATCTTATCGCAGCGACAGTCAGCAGGACGGTCAGTTACGTTTGACGGCAAGCGTCGTGACGCAGGGCGCAACGCGCCAGCTTGAAGGCCAGGGCAACGGGCTGTTATCCGCGGCCGCCAGTGGGTTAAGCCGCTGGCTCAACACCCCGTTTGTGATTAAAGACTACCACGAACATACGCTGGGGGAGCGCAGCGACAGCCGCTCGGTGGCTTACATCCGCTGCCTGTTCCAGGACGGCAGCAGCCGTTGGGGAGTGGGCATTGACAGTGACGTGGCGCGCGCCTCGCTCCAGGCGCTGTTTAATGCGGTGAGCTGTCTTTGAAGTAATCGCTGGGTGATGTCCCCATCACCCGGCGAAACATCGCGGTAAAGGCGCTGTGGCTACCGTAGCCCAGATCCAGCGCCACACGTAACACAGGCTGGCCCTGTGCCAGCCGTTGCAACGCCTCCAGCAGGCGCGCCCTTCTCAACCACTCTGCGTAGCGTAAACCGGTTTGCTGCTGAAAGTGGCGGTTCATCGTGCGCTCGCTCATGCCTGCGGTGCTCGCGGCCTCAGTACTGCTCCAGCTTTCACCGGGTGCCTGGCGGATCCGCTGGCAAAGCTGGCGTAACGGCTCGCTTTCCGGCTCCGGCAGATGAAACGGCAGCACTGGCATCAAACGGATCTCATCCAGAATCAGCTCATACACCCGCTCGTCCCGGCTTCCCGGTGAGTAAGACTCCTCAAGCTGCAGGGAGACAAGGATCAGTTCGCGTAATAGCGACGAGATCTGCACGATCTGGCAGGTCGCAGGGAGATCGGCCCGCGCCAGCGGATCGATAAACAGCGTGCGCGCCGCTACGTTGCCGGTGATGCGAAGCGAGTGTTGCGTTCCTGCTGGTAGCCAGACTCCCCGGCCCGGCGGAACCACCCAACAGCCCGATGCGGTATCCACTCTTACCACCCCGCTCAGGGTGTGCAGCAGCTGGGCACAGTCGTGCTGGTGCCACGGCTCGCTGTCACCATGAACGTAATCATGGGCAAACGGAACGAGGGGACGATGGGTAAAGGAGAAGGTAGACGTTGTGGTCATGGGTTAAACAACCCTCACCCTACCCTCTCCCGATGGGAGAGGGAAAAGGTGCACTAGATGTGCAGTTCCTGCAGTTTTTCTTTTGGCAGGGCCAGCTCTTCGTTGCTGTTGACGCGAACATCACGCTCGATGATGTGACGCGCGATCTCCTGGGCTTCTTCCAGAGAGTGCATCTGGTAGGTGCCGCACTGGTAGACGTTCAGCTCGGGGATCTGGTTCTGCTCTTTTACCTTCAGCACGTCCTGCATGGCCGCTTTCCACGCATCTGCGACACGCTTCTCTTCCGGCTGGCCGATCAGGCTCATGTAGAAACCGGTACGGCAGCCCATCGGAGAGATATCGATAATCTCAACGCCGTTACCGTTCAGGTGGTCACGCATAAAACCTGCAAACAGGTGTTCCAGCGTATGAATGCCTTTTTCCGGCATCACTTCTTTGTTAGGCACGCAGAAGCGCAGATCAAATACGGTGATCGTGTCGCCGTGCGGAGTGTGCATGGTCTTCGCCACACGGACTGCAGGTGCTTCCATACGGGTATGGTCGACAGTAAAGCTATCTAATAACGGCATACGTCACCTCCGATAGTGATTTTTTTTAAAATAAACTGAACTCTTCTACAGAATGCACGTCTGAGTATATGAAAGACGCGCATTTGTTATCATCATCCCTGAATTCAGAGATGTATATTTTGGCCACAGCGATGTGGCCTTTTTCTTTTCTGCTTAAGCCTGCCTTGCCAGAAACGCGTCAAACGACTCCGTATCTGCCGCTTCAACCTCTTTCTGACGTACAACAGACGCATCCCGTTCCGCGACAAAATCCGCTTCGCTCAGGATCTCTAATGGCTCATGCATCAGCATCTCACGGTACTCCGCAGAGAGGGCACGCCCTGTTCCGCCGATGCCCTGATCAATCATAGAACGCAGAATACGCGCTGAGAAAGTCAGCTCCGGGTTATCAAAGCATTCCACCAGCTGGTCGCAGACCTGTTGATACGCTTCGCCACCGTAAAGGCTGTCCATTGTCTGGGCCACGCGCTTCAGGTCGCGGAACAGATCTTTACCCACTTTCGGCAGCGGGAACTGCGCCGTTTCACAGCCAATACCCAACGTCAGGCCCGGTTTGCGCCCTTCGAGAATCACGCGGTTCCAGTTAGTGCGGGTACAGAGCAGTTCGTCTGAACTCATTTCCGGCGCATCGGCCAGCACACACCAGACCATAAACAGATCCAGGAAGCGAACCTGCTGCTCATCAACACCAACCGGCGAGAACGGGTTGATATCCAGTGAGCGCACTTCAATGTATTCGATCCCGCCGCGCTGCAGCGCATCCGACGGGGTTTCCCCGCTACGCGTCACACGCTTCGGACGAATTGGTGCGTACAGTTCGTTTTCAATCTGCAGCACATTGCTGTTGATTTGCAGACGTTTGCCGTCTTTTTCGAGGCCGATTTTCTCGTACTCTTCCGACGGGGTTTTGATCGCCCGCTTCAATCCTGCCACATATTCCTGCAATTCGTTAAACGTAATACCGAGATTGCTTTGCGATTTATTGGTATAGCCAAGATCGCTCAGGCGCAGAGAGGTGGCGTACGGCAGATAGTACATCCCGCACTCGGTCTTCTCGAACGGCAGCGTCGTCGGTTTCCCCTGCAGGAACGAGGAGCATATTGCCGGCGATGCACCAAACAGATAAGGAATAACCCAGCCAAAACGGTAATAGTTGCGGATCAGGCGGAAGTAACCCGCGGAGATCGCGTCCTTATCCGTTTCACCGCATTTCGCCTGCCAGAAAGCCATCGGCAACGAGAAATTGTAATGTACGCCTGAGATCGTCTGCATCAACGCGCCGTAGCGGTTTTTCAGCCCCTCGCGATACAGCGTTTTCAGTCGACCGATATTCGAGGTGCCGTATTGCGCCAGCTCAATCTCCTGCCCTTGCTCAATATAGCAGGGCATGCTGAGCGGCCACATGCGCTCATCACCCATATTACGGGCGGTGTAGCGATGGATATCGCGCAAAATCGTCAGCATATGATCAATATCACCGTCCACCGGAGTGATAAACTCCAGCAGTGCTTCAGCGAAATCGGTAGTGATCCATTTATGTGTCAGCGCCGAGCCTAACGCCTTCGGGTGACCCGTCGTCGCTAAGCTGCCATCCGCGTTTACGCGCAGCGTTTCACGCTCAAGACCACGCTGAATACCCTTCAGTGCCTGAGGGTGTTTTTCCAGCCAGGCCAGCGCCTGTGATACGTCCGGGATCAAATTGACCTCCCGCCTGTCAAAGTAATGTTACTCAGCATAATTGTAATGGTTGACGATTGAAGGTCGCGTATTCATTCCACCAATTAGTGCCACCACGTCATACCCTGTAGTGTTGCCCACGCCACAAGAACATAGCGCAACGCCTTGCCAAGGCACAAAAAAAAGAGCACCGGCCCCCAGGAGATGCGCATCCATCCCGCCAGCAGACACAGTAAATCGCCTATTACAGGCATCCAGCTTAATAACAGCGTGGCAGCGCCATAGCGTTTTAGCCAGCCGACTGCCTTTTCCTGCCAGCGCGATTTTTCACGCAGCGGAAAGAAACGCCCAAGAATAACGTTAGTCAGCCCTCCAAGGCTATTACCCATTGTTGCTATTAACACCAGCAACCAGGGCTGACTCACGCCAGACAACAGCATCGCCACCAGCACCACTTCCGAATTTCCCGGTAAGAGCGTAGCGCTTAAAAAACTGCTGGCGAATAATGATAAAAGTGACAGCGCGTCACTCACAGTAAGCGCACATCCACAGCATCCATTCCGGCTGCACGCGCGGCCTGAATGCCAAAGTCAGCATCCTCAAACACAACGCATTTCGCTGCCGGCACCCCCATTCGTTCTGCGCAAAGCAGAAAGGTGTCCGGTGCGGGTTTGTGATTTTTAACATGATCGGCGGCAACCACAGCAGAAAAATAGTGGCGCAGGCCAAGATGGTTGAGTAGCGCTTCGGCAATGGCACTTTCGCTGCCCGTGCCAACCGACATCGGGCGACGTCCGTGCCACGCTTTTACCACCTCAACAAGCGGCAGAGGCCGCACGGTGTCCAGCAGCATTGCTTTGACTGCATCGGTTTTTTCGCGCGCCAGCAGGTGCGGGTCGAGATCGGCCTGATTAAGCTCAATGACGGCCTGTGCGATACGCCAGGTAGGGGATCCGTTGAGGGCAATCATCGCCTGGAGATCGAAGCGCATACCGTAACGACCAAGGACGTCTGTCCAGGCTTTACGGTGCGTGGGTTCGGTATCCAGCAAGGTGCCATCCATATCGAAGATCAAACCGTCATACTGTGCGTACATCGTGCTCTCGCTAACCGATTAACAAAGGATTACTTTATCGTAAACGGGGGTTTTTGTCGCTGATTGCGAAGTGATAACAACGAGAGTGATTAAGAACTAAACATCGAAGGGAACAACAGAAGAGATGGTGCATCCGGGAGGATTCGAACCTCCGACCGCTCGGTTCGTAGCCGAGTACTCTATCCAGCTGAGCTACGGATGCATCGGGATTTACTACTGTACTGCTCGATATTCATATCACTTCTAAAGCAATATGAAGTAATAGATGGTGCATCCGGGAGGATTCGAACCTCCGACCGCTCGGTTCGTAGCCGAGTACTCTATCCAGCTGAGCTACGGATGCAAAATGGCGGTGAGGCGGGGATTCGAACCCCGGATGCAGCTTTTGACCGCATACTCCCTTAGCAGGGGAGCGCCTTCAGCCTCTCGGCCACCTCACCACACAACGCCTCTTTCGAGTGCTTCGAGTGACTCGTTAAGAGCTTCTCGTCGCTGCGTGGCGCATATATTACTTTCTGGGACTTATAAGTCAAACAATTTTCCAAAAGCTTTTATCGTTTGCACAAATCACAGGCAATTCGCATGTAAAAGCCGCAAAGAGGGTGTTTTATAAGCGGATTTTGCTGGCATCTTCACAGAAAACCTGTGCAGAAATGGCGGTGTTGCGACGAGTTAAGGGTAACGGAGTGGTTAAAAAGAGAGCGATTGAAATTAAACGGTAACTTTGAGCAGGAAAAATGACAGGAGGGGTTGCGTCTCGCCCGACAGCGAGACGCGATAATATCAGTAACTGGACTGCTGGGATTTTTCAGCCTGGATACGCTGGTAGATCTCTTCACGGTGGACAGATACTTCTTTAGGAGCGTTAACACCAATACGTACCTGGTTACCCTTCACCCCTAAAACTGTCACGGTGACCTCATCCCCAATCATGAGGGTCTCACCAACTCGACGAGTCAGAATCAGCATTCTTTGCTCCTTGAAAGATTAAAAGAGTCGGGTCTCTTGTATCCCGGCATTATCCATCATATAACGCCAAAAAGTAAGCGATGACAAACACGTAAAGTGTAAGCAGTCACGGCATCACATTCTGTTAAACGTAAGTTTAGCCGATATACACAAACTCAACCTGACTTTATCGTTATCGATAGTGCAGTGAACAAGACGCCATAACGTTACCGCTATGGCGTCTGTTTGTGCTTTGTAGTTATTACAGTTTCGCGCTTACCCAGCTTTCAACGCTGGCCAATGCCGCAGGAAGTGCCGCCGCATCCGTACCACCGGCTTGCGCCATGTCCGGACGACCGCCACCTTTGCCACCCACCTGCTGGGCGACCATACCAATCAATTCCCCTGCTTTAACGCGGTCGGTCACATCCTTAGAGACGCCCGCAATCAGAGAAACCTTACCTTCTGCCACCGTTGCCAGCACAATAACTGTCGAACCAAGCTGGTTCTTCAGATCGTCGACCATGGTACGCAGCATCTTAGGCTCAACACCTGCCAGATCGCTGACAAGCAGTTTAACGCCCTTAATGTCTACAGCCTTGCTGGAGAGGTTTGCACTCTCCTGCGCCGCAGCCTGCTCTTTGAGCTGCTGCAGCTCTTTTTCCAGCTGGCGGGTGCGATCCAGCGCAACACGCACTTTCTCGCCCAGGTTCTGGGTATCGCCTTTCAACAGCTGCGCAATGTCGTGCAACTGGTCGCTCTGCGCATGCAGGCTGGCAATCGCGCCTTCACCGGTCACCGCTTCAATACGACGTACCCCTGCCGCCGTCCCGGATTCGGAAACGATGCGGAACAGACCAATATCACCGGTACGTGATGCGTGAGTACCACCGCAGAGCTCGGTAGAGAAGTCGCCCATGCTCAATACGCGAACACGGTCGTCATATTTCTCACCAAACAGGGCCATCGCACCTTTTTTCTTCGCCGCGTCGAGATCCATAATGTGGGTTTCGATTGGCAGGTTACGGCGGATTTGCGCGTTCACCAGATCTTCCACCGCACGGATTTCAGACGGTTTCATCGCTTCAAAATGCGAGAAGTCGAAACGCAGCACTTTGTCGTTAACCAGAGAACCTTTCTGCGCAACATGCGTTCCCAGAACCTCACGCAGTGCAGCGTGCATCAGGTGCGTTGCCGAGTGGTTCAGACGGATGCGTGCACGACGCGCTTCGTCGACATTAGCCTGAACGCCCTCGCCCACTTTCAGGGAGCCTGAAACCAGTTTACCCAGATGACCAATCGCCTGGCCGTATTTCTGGGTGTCGCTCACGCTGAAGCTGAAACCGTTACCTTTCAGTTCGCCTTTATCGCCAACCTGACCACCGGATTCCGCATAGAACGGGGTTTTATCCAGAATGACAACCGCATCCTGACCTGCGCTGATGCTCTCCACGGCTTTGCCGTCAACAAACAGGGCGGTCACTTTGCCGGTCAGTTCCAGTGCTTCATAGCCTTTGAATTCAGACGCGCTGTCTACGCGGATCATCGCGTTGTAGTCTGCGCCAAAACCGCTGGACTCACGCGCACGACGACGCTGCTCTTCCATCGCCGCTTCAAAGCCCGCTTCGTCCACTTTGATGTTGCGCTCACGGCAAACGTCCGCCGTCAGGTCAACCGGGAAACCGTAGGTGTCGTACAGGCGGAAAGCAGTTTCGCCATCCAGCGTGTCGCCCTTAAGCTTAGCGAGTTCTTCATCCAGCAGCGCCAGACCGCGCTCCAGTGTACGTGCAAACTGCTCTTCTTCAGTCTTCAGAACGTGCTCAACCTGCGCCTGCTGGCGTTTCAGCTCGTCACCTGCAGAACCCATTACGCCAATCAGTGGCCCAACGAGCCTATAGAAGAAGGTGTCCTTCGCGCCCAGCATGTTGCCGTGACGGATAGCACGACGAATGATACGACGCAGCACATAGCCACGGTTTTCATTCGACGGAATAACGCCGTCCGCAATCAGGAACGCACAGGAACGGATATGGTCTGCGATTACGCGCAGTGATTTGTTGTTCAGATCGGTCGCGCCGGTCACTTCTGCAACGGCTTTGATCAGGGTGCTGAACAGATCAATTTCGTAGTTGGAGTTAACGTGCTGCAGAACAGCCGCAATACGCTCCAGGCCCATACCGGTATCAACGGACGGCTTCGGCAGCGGCTCCATGGTGCCGTCGGCCTGACGGTTGAACTGCATGAAGACGATGTTCCAGATCTCAATGTAGCGATCGCCGTCTTCTTCCGGGCTGCCTGGAGGGCCGCCCCAGATGTGGTCGCCGTGATCGTAGAAGATCTCGGTGCACGGACCGCAAGGACCGGTGTCACCCATCTGCCAGAAGTTGTCAGACGCGTACGGTGCGCCTTTGTTATCACCGATGCGAATAATACGTTCGCGCGGGATACCGACTTCTTTTTCCCAGATTTCGTAGGCTTCGTCATCGGTTTCATAGACGGTAACCCACAGACGCTCTTTCGGCAGGTTGAACCAGTTTTCACCGGTCAGCAGTTCCCACGCGTATTGAATCGCATCGTGTTTGAAATAGTCGCCGAAGCTGAAGTTACCCAGCATTTCGAAGAAGGTATGGTGGCGTGCGGTGTAACCGACGTTTTCCAGGTCGTTGTGTTTACCGCCCGCACGCACGCAACGCTGTGAGGTTGTGGCGCGGGAATAATTACGCTTGTCGAGACCAAGGAACACATCCTTGAACTGGTTCATCCCGGCGTTGGTAAACAGCAGAGTTGGGTCGTTGTTCGGTACCAGGGAGCTGCTGGCAACAACCTGGTGTCCCTTACTATGGAAAAAATCGAGAAACGCCTGACGGATCTCAGCGGTGCTCTTGCTCATAATTATCCTGAAATCAAGCTAACGAAATGTCGTAGCAAGCCGGTATCGGTAAACCCCTGGACAGACCTGCTACTGGAAAAAGTGGGAATAAGATAAGTTTTCTTTGGTGGGAAGTAAAATCCCGCATGCGTTCAATCGGCAAAATTACGCCAGATATCCTGAATATCTTCCATCAGAAAGCCGCGGTAGAGCAAAAAGCGCTGGATTTTGACTTTTTCTGAAAATTCACGCGGCAGCGGTTCACCGTATTTACGGATCGCCTGCTCTTTTGCCAGCACACACCAGTCCGTGTCACAGTCGCGCATCGCTTTTTCAATGGACTCACGGGCAACGCCCTTCTGGTTCAACTCCTGACGGATACGCGCCGGACCGTATCCCTTACGGCCACGGCTGGCCAGGAACCGGGAAGCAAAACGGTCATCATCCAGATAGTGATGCTCATAGCACCAGGCAATCACCCGGTCATAATCTTCCGCGGTGGCATCAATCTCTTCCGGCCCATTTTTACCCATCACCGGGGCCGACAGTTTACGCCGCAGCTCTTGTTCACTGTGGTCACGCACGGCAAGGATCCGCACCGCGCGGTCCAGTAATCGCGCATAAGCGGGTCGACGCGTTGTGGATTCACTCATAAAAAACCTGCTGGTTCAGAAATGCAAAAAGGGCCGCATCAGCAGCCCTTCATTTTTAAACGAAAGCCTTAAAAGTCTTCGTTAGTTTCTTCAGCATCCGCACCATCAACCACGAAATCAGGTTTAGAGTCCTGGTTGTTCAGCAGAAGCTCACGCACTTTCTTCTCGATCTCTTTCGCTGCAGCCGGGTTCTCTTTCAGCCAGGAGATTGCATTCGCTTTACCCTGACCAATTTTGTCGCCGTTGTAGCTGTACCATGCGCCCGCTTTTTCGATCAGCTTCTCTTTCACGCCCAGGTCAACCAGTTCGCCGAAGAAGTTGATACCTTCACCGTAGAGGATCTGGAATTCAGCCTGTTTGAACGGCGCGGCGATCTTGTTCTTCACGACCTTCACGCGGGTTTCACTCCCCACCACGTTTTCACCCTCTTTCACCGCGCCGATACGGCGGATATCCAGACGGACAGAAGCATAGAATTTCAGCGCGTTACCACCGGTGGTGGTTTCCGGGTTACCGAACATCACGCCAATTTTCATACGGATCTGGTTGATGAAGATCAGCAGCGTGTTGGACTGCTTCAGGTTACCGGCCAGCTTACGCATTGCCTGGCTCATCATACGTGCCGCGAGGCCCATGTGAGAGTCGCCGATTTCGCCTTCGATTTCCGCTTTTGGCGTCAGCGCAGCAACGGAGTCGACCACGATAACGTCAACCGCACCGGAACGCGCCAGCGCGTCACAAATCTCCAGCGCCTGCTCACCCGTGTCTGGCTGAGAACACAGCAGGTTATCGATATCCACGCCCAGCTTACGAGCATAAACAGGGTCCAGCGCGTGCTCGGCATCGATAAAGGCACAGGTTTTACCTTCGCGCTGCGCCGCGGCAATCACCTGCAGCGTCAGGGTGGTTTTACCGGAGGATTCTGGCCCGTAGATCTCTACGATACGGCCCATTGGCAGACCGCCCGCGCCCAGCGCGATATCCAGAGAAAGCGAACCGGTGGAGATCGTTTCCACATCCATGGTACGGTCTTCACCCAGGCGCATGATGGAGCCTTTACCGAATTGCTTTTCGATCTGGCCCAGTGCTGCCGCCAACGCTTTCTGTTTGTTTTCGTCGATAGCCATTATTACTCCTGTCATGCCGGGAGAAGCGACTGTGCTTCACCGTGGATTTCTGTTCTGTTGGTGCAATTATACTGTATAGTCATACAGTATCAAGTGTTTTGTAGAAATTGTTGCCAGAGCGTTTTTAACGCATAAACGGTGGCCTGACGACGCACGCTTTCACGATCGCCGCTAAAGCACTCGCGACGCGTGATCCCCTCACCTTTAGAGGTGGCAAAACCAAACCAGACGGTGCCGACAGGCTTCACGTCACTGCCGCCGTCCGGGCCCGCGATACCGCTAATAGAAATGGCATAATCCGCACGCGCCGCTTTTAGCGCACCAATTGCCATCTCAATCACCACCGGCTCACTGACCGCACCATGCTGTTCAAGTGTGGATTCGTGCACGCCAATCATTTGCGCTTTAGCTTCGTTACTGTAGGTCACAAAGCCGCGTTCAAACCAGGCGGAACTGCCTGCAATATCGGTAATCGCTTTAGCAACCCAGCCACCGGTACAGGATTCGGCAGTCGTGATAGTCGCGCCACGTTGCTTAAGCGCCAGTCCTACGACTTCGCTAAGCTGCATCAATTCATGGTCAGTCATTCTCGCTCCGGACATCAGAAAAACGTGCAGCACAAGATAGCACTTTCTCGTCAGATATGGAGATGAGGATCATGTTTTACGAGGGGGCTTCAGAAAAAAGCCGATGCGAAGGCACCGGCTGAAAAGAAGGTTACTTCATGCTCCTGGCGAGGGTATTCACGTTATGGCGAAACGCCTTCACGTAAGTATCCGCCACGCCGCCTTCGGCCGACAGCGCCTCCGGGTAAAGTTCGCCCCCCGGCTGCGCACCGGTGGCCGTGGCAATTTGTTTAACCAGGCGCGGGTCGAGCTGGTTTTCCATAAACCAGGTTTTCACCCCGTCCGCTTTTATCTGATTGATAATCTCAGCCACCTGCGCCGCGCTGGCTTCGCTCTCTGACGACAAGCCCTGCGGCGCAATAAAGGTCACGCCATAGGCGCGGCTGAAATAGCCGAAGGCGTCATGGCTGGTGAGCACTTTACGTTTTGCCTGCGGGATCTGGCTGAATTGCGTTTTGGCCCAGCTATCCAGTTGAGTCAGTTGCGCAATATAAGGTTTACCTGTCGCCTCCAGCGCCGCCTTATCATCAGGATCGGCTTTTACCAGCCCGGCGAGGATATTTTGCGCATACCGTGCCCCGTTCGCCGCACTGTTCCAGGCATGCGGATCGGTCACGGTTTTCCCGTCCTCTTCAAGCGTATGGGTTTTCACCCCGGTCGAGGCCACCACCAGCTGGCCTTTAAATCCGGAGGCCTTCACCAGCCGGTCGAGCCAGCCCTCCAGCCCCAGACCGTTTACCACCACCACATCGGCCTTGCTGAGCGCCGCGCTGTCTTTTGGGGACGGTTCGAAGGTATGCGGATCACCGTCCGGCCCTACCAGCGTAGTCACGTTGACCCGATCACCCCCCACCTCCCGGGTGATGTCTCCCAGAATGGAAAAACTGGTGACCACATTAAGCGTTTTTGCCATCACGCCCTGTGACATCATCCCGAGCGCGAGCGCCATTATTAACCCTGTACGTTTCATCATTTCCCCTTGCGTTAAAAAAGCGCACGCAGGCTGCCAGCCAGGTGGCTTCGTGTGCCAAATAAAACCGAAATAAAGAACAGTGCGCTGGCGGTCAGCACGATGGACGGTCCGGCGGGTAAACTCACCGCCCAGGAGAGGCTTAACCCCAGCCATGCGCAAAAAATGCCGCTGATGCCCGCCATGCATAACAACCCGGGCAGGGTGCGCACCCAGCAGCGTGCTGCTACCGCCGGAAGCATCATCAACCCGACGGCCATCAGCGTGCCGAGTACCTGGAATCCGGCGACCAGGTTAAGCACCAGCAGCGCCAGAAACAGGCCATGCAATAAACCAGGCAGCCAGCGGGCGTTGACCTGCAACCAGGCGGTATCAAACGCCTCGCTCACCAGCCCGCGATAGAAAATCGCCAGCGTCACCAGCGTGAAGATGCACACACCGGCCACAAACAGCGCGGCGTCGTTGTCCACCGCGAGAATAGAGCCAAACAGCAGGTGCAGCAGATCGACGTTCGAACCGCGCAGCGACACCAGCGTCACGCCCAGCGCCAGCGAGCCGAGATAGAACCCGGCAAAGCTGGCATCCTCTTTAAGCGGCGTGCGACGGCTGACCAGCCCGGCCACCAGCGCCACGACGATCCCGGCGATAAATCCGCCAATGCTCATTGCCAGCAGGGACATACCGCTCAGGAGATAACCCACCGCGACACCGGGTAAAATGGCGTGTGAAAGGGCATCCCCCATCAGGCTCATCCGGCGCAGTTGCAGGAAAACGCCCAGCGCCGTGGTGCTGACAGACAGCGCCAGGCACACCACCAGCGCGCGACGCATAAAGCCGTACTCAATAAACGGCTGAAAGAAAAGATGCCAGATCATGCCACCCTCACCCGTTCGGTTTTCCAGTGCGGGATATCCGTATCCAGCCGTAAGGTTTGCGGGAAGTGGCGTGATACGCGTTCGCTGTCATGCAATACCGCGAGCAGGGTTTGCCCCTGCATGTACATCTCAAGCATCAGATCCATCAACACGTTACAGGTGGCTTCATCGACGCCGCTAAAGGGCTCATCCAGCATGACCAGCGGCGCCTGTTGCACCAGGATCCGCGCAAACAGCATGCGCTGAAACTGGCCGCCGGAGAGTGCATCGATGGTAGATAACGCCATGGCGTCCAGCCCGACACGCTCCAGCGCGCTGGCAATGCGCGAGCGTGTTTCCCGACGAAAGCCGGAAAAGAGCGACACACGCGGCCAGCAGCCCATACTCACCACATCCTGCACCGTCAGCGGAAACTGCGCCTCAAGCGCGTGACGCTGTGCCAGCCAGCCAATCACCGGGCGTTTCTCCTGCCAGCGAAAACGGCCGCTTACCGGCGGAATAAACCCGGCGAGCGTTTTCAGCAGCGTGGATTTTCCGCATCCGTTGGCCCCGATAATGGCGGTCATGCTTCCGCGTTCAATCACGCCGGATATCGCACGCGTGACGGGGACACGGTCGTAACCCGCAATCAGTTCATCCATGACGATCATGGCAATGCCACCGCCCAGCGCACGGCCAACCCGATAAACACGATAATGACCAGCGCCAGCAGAAACCTAACTGCCGCAGACAAAGAGAAAAGGGACGTTGACATTTTGACACCACATTAAATGTTATAACGTAACAATAATGAAAGGCAATTGAGATGTAAATGGCGCGTTTGCAAAGGGAGTGTGGCGAAATGTTTCTGCGGGGGGCCCTCTCCCCAACCCTCTCCCGCAGGGAGAGGGAGGAATAAAGCGATTTACTGACTAAACGGTGACGCCGCAGGGACACGCGCCTGCGATACCGCCAGACCCAGCTGCCATACGGCCATCGCATAGTGCGTGCTGTGGTTATAGCGGGTGATAGTGTAGAAGTTTGGCATACCGTACCAGTACTGATACCCGGTTCCTACATCCAGACGCAGCAGGCTCACCTGATCGACATTACCCAGCGGTTGCGTTGGCGTTAAGCCTGCCGCCGTCAGCTGCGCAACGCTGTATTTGGTTTTAAAGCCGTTTTCCAGACCAAACGCCTCGCCATTGGCCTGTACGGCTACCTGCCCACCCGGCGTCCAGCCGTGTGCCTTGAAGTAGTTCGCCACGCTGCCGATGGCATCCACCGGATCCCACAGATTGATGTGTCCGTCTCCGTTAAAGTCGACGGCATACTGCTTGTAGGAAGACGGCATGAACTGACCATAGCCCATCGCACCGGCAAACGAGCCTTTCAGATCGAGCGGGTCATCCTGCTCGTTACGCGCCATCAGCAGGAAGGTTTCCAGCTCGGAAGAGAAGTATTCGGCACGACGCGGGTAGTTAAACGAGAGCGTGGCCAGCGCATCGAGAATGCGGGTTTTGCCCATCACGCGACCCCAGCGGGTTTCCACACCGATAATGCCGACGATGATTTCAGGTGGCACGCCGTAGACCTGCCACGCGCGATTGAGGGCGTCTTCATACTGATTCCAGAACACCACGCCATTTTGCACGTTGTCCGGGGTAATAAACTGTTTGCGATAGCGCAACCACGCACCGTTTGGCCCGGTTGGCACTTGCGCTGTCGGTGCCTGCCTGTCCATCAGGCGCAGCACGTAGTCCAGACGTTTCGCCTGCGACAAAATTTCATGCAATTGCTGTCTGTCAAAGCCGTGTTTGCTCACCATTTTATCGATGAACTGTTCGGCCGCCGGGTTATTCGCGAAGTCGCCACCCATCTGCATCATATTGTGCTGCGGCTCCAGCAGGAATCCTCCGGAAGGCGCGCCAGCCGTCTGCACAGCGGCTTCAGTCTTGGGTTTACTACTACAGGCGGACAGCAGAATAAGCGCAGGTAACAACGCTGCATAACGACGCTTGAACATGGGACATCCATTTAACGGGTTCGATAAGAACCCAGTATGGTAAAGCATCCGCAACACCTCAAGGAAGCGGTACGCGCCTTCCCCACCAAATCTTTACGCTCCTCAACGCAAATCTGCGCTTTTTTCAACCAAAATGCGCCTCCCTCACCCATTAACTTTCAAAATAATCCATTTTTCTTTCATTGTGAGATCTGATTAACACTTTAAAACCTTTCAAAGTGATTATTATTAGTCCAGGTAATACAAAACAAAAAAGCCCCACAGGAGAGAAGAATGATAGAAACCATCACCCACGGCGCCGAGTGGTTCATCGGGCTGTTTCAGAAAGGCGGAGAGGTCTTCACCGGTATGGTGACCGGGATCCTGCCGCTGCTGATCAGCCTGCTGGTGATCATGAATGCGCTGATTAACTTTATCGGCCAGCAACGCATAGAACGCTTCGCCCAACGCTGTGCCGGGAATCCGTTATCCCGTTACCTGCTGTTGCCCTGCATTGGTACCTTTGTTTTCTGTAACCCCATGACCTTAAGCCTCGGCCGCTTTATGCCAGAAAAGTACAAACCGAGTTACTACGCCGCCGCCTCATATAGCTGCCACTCCATGAACGGCCTGTTCCCCCATATCAACCCGGGTGAGCTGTTTGTTTATCTCGGTATTGCCAGCGGCCTGACCACGCTTGGCCTGCCGCTTGGCCCCCTGGCGGTGAGCTATCTGCTGGTCGGCCTGGTCACCAATTTCTTCCGTGGCTGGGTGACCGATCTCACCACCACCATTTTCGAGAAAAAAATGGGCATCCAGCTTGAGCAAAACGTTCACCTGTCAGGAGCCACAGCATGAGCCGGATCCGCATTGAGAAAGGCACGGGCGGCTGGGGCGGCCCGCTGGAGTTCGACGCCACCGAAGGCAAAAAAATCGTCTATATCACCGCAGGCACACGTCCGGCGATTGTCGACAAGCTACGCGATCTGACCGGCTGGGAAGCGGTGGACGGCTTCAAAGAAGGCGAACCACCGGAGGCGGAAATCGGCGTGGCGGTCATCGACTGTGGCGGCACGCTGCGCTGCGGTATCTATCCGAAGCGTCGCATTCCGACGGTGAACATTCACTCCACCGGGAAATCAGGCCCGCTGGCGCAGTACATCCTTGAAGACATTTATGTGTCAGGCGTGAAGGAGGAGAACATCACGCTGGTGAAGGGGACTTCCGCCCCGCAAAAAACCGCACCGCGCGACTACGACACCAGTAAGAAGATCACCGAGCAGAGCGACGGCCTGCTGGCGAAGGTCGGCATGGGAATGGGCTCCGCCGTGGCGGTACTGTTCCAGTCCGGGCGCGACACCATCGACACGGTGCTGAAAACCATCCTGCCGTTTATGGCCTTCGTCTCCGCGTTAATCGGCATCATCATGGCGTCAGGTCTGGGAGACTGGATCGCCCACGGCCTTGCCCCGCTCGCCAGCCACCCGCTCGGTCTGGTGACGCTGGCGCTGATCTGCTCCTTCCCGCTGCTGTCGCCGTTCCTCGGCCCGGGGGCGGTGATTGCTCAGGTCATCGGCGTGCTGATTGGCGTACAGATTGGTCTGGGTAACATTCCTCCGCATCTGGCCCTGCCTGCGCTGTTTGCCATTAACGCCCAGGCAGCATGCGACTTCATTCCCGTTGGCTTGTCACTTGCCGAAGCGCGTCAGGACACCGTGCGCGTGGGTGTCCCGTCTGTGCTGGTCAGCCGTTTCCTGACTGGCGCACCGACGGTGCTGATTGCCTGGTTTGTTTCCGGCTTTATTTATCAATAAGAGGTGCCTGCAATGACCGTGATTTACCAGACCACCATTACCCGCATCGGCCAGAGCGCGGCCGATGCGCTCAGCGACCAGATGCTGATCACTTTCCGCGAAGGTGCACCGGCAGATATCGAAGAGTTTTGCTTTATCCACTGTCACGGCGAACTGCACGGAGAGTTGAAAGCGGGAAGCCAGCTGGAGCTGGGTGATACCCGCTATGCCGTCACCGCCGTGGGCGACGTGGCCGAGCAAAATCTGCGCGAGCTGGGCCACATCACCCTGCGGTTCGATGGCCAGGCGCAGGCGGAATATCCCGGCACGGTTCACGTGGACGGCCCGGTTCCGCAGGCTGTTACCCCAGGCTGCACATTAAAATTTGTTGCGTAATTTAAGGAGAGCGTTATGAGTCAGGTTGCCGTTGTCATTGGTGGAGGACAAACCTTAGGAGAGTTTCTCTGCCGTGGGCTTGCCGCAGAAGGTTACCGCGTGGCGGTAGTGGATATTCAGAGTGAGAAAGCCGCCCGCGTGGCGGATACCATCAACACCGAATTTGGTGAAGGAATGGCGTACGGGTTTGGTGCCGATGCCACCAGCGAGCAGAGCGTCATGGCGCTGGCCCGCGGGGTAGACGAGATTTTTGGCCGTACCGACCTGCTGGTCTATAGTGCCGGGATTGCCAAAGCGGCGTTTATCAGCGATGTCGAGCTGGGGGATTTTGACCGCTCCCTGCAGGTCAATCTGGTGGGCTACTTCCTCTGCGCCCGTGAGTTTTCCCGTCTGATGATCCGCGACGGCATTCAGGGGCGCATCATTCAGATCAACTCCAAATCGGGAAAAGTGGGCAGCAAACACAATTCCGGCTACAGCGCGGCGAAGTTTGGCGGCGTAGGGCTGACGCAGTCTCTGGCGCTGGATCTGGCCGAATACGGAATTACCGTTCACTCGCTGATGCTGGGCAACCTGCTGAAGTCGCCTATGTTCCAGTCGCTTCTGCCGCAGTACGCCACCAAGCTTGGCATCAAAGAAGATGAAGTGGAGCAGTATTACATCGACAAAGTGCCGTTGAAGCGCGGGTGCGACTATCAGGATGTGCTGAATATCCTGCTGTTCTATGCCAGCCCGAAAGCCTCTTACTGCACCGGGCAGTCGATTAACGTCACCGGTGGGCAGGTGATGTTCTGATCGAGCAGGCTGATGCCCTCACCCTACCCCTCTCCCACAGGGAGAGGGAATATAACAAGGAGCCGATATGGTAACCGCACTCATCACCGTCGCCGCCCTCGCCTGGATCTGCCAGTTGGCGTTTGGCGGCTGGCAAATCCACCAGTTTAACCGCGCGTTTGACGCTCTGTGTCAGCAAGGTCGCGTGGGCGTCGGGCGTTCCGGTGGACGCTTCAAACCACGCGTCGTTGTCGCCGTTGCGCTGGATGAAAACAATAACGTCTGCGATTCCCTGATCATGCGCGGCATGACCGTCTTTGCCCGACCGGTGAAAATCCAGGCAATCAACGGCATTTCTTTGCAGGAATTGCGGCCTGATGTGATCTTTCCCCATGATCCACTCTGTCAGAATGCACTATCATTAGCGCTTAATCTGAAACATGGATAATTTCGTTGTGAAAGCTATAGACTTGCGAAATTATCATTTCGCAACCTAAGGAACGAAGCGCCTATGAAACCACGTCAGCGGCAGGCGGCCATTCTTGAGCATCTGCAAAAGCAGGGAAAATGCTCGGTAGAGGAGCTGGCCCACTACTTTGACACCACCGGCACAACAATACGCAAGGACCTGGTATTGCTCGAAAACGCTGGCGCAGTCATTCGAACCTACGGCGGGGTGATGCTCAACAAAGACGAAGCCGACCCGCCTATCGATCACAAAACGCTGATCAACACCCACCAGAAAGCGCTGATTGCCGAAGCCGCCGTGAAATTTATCCATGATGGCGACTCTATTATTCTTGATGCGGGCAGTACCGTCCTGCAGATGATCCCGCTGCTCAGCCGCTTTAACAACATCACGGTGATGACCAACAGCCTGCATATCGTCAACGCTCTCTCGGAGTTTGACAGTGAACAAACCATTCTCATGCCCGGCGGGACTTTCCGTAAAAAATCAGCGTCATTTCACGGCCAGCTGGCAGAAAATGCCTTCGAGCACTTCAGCTTTGACAAACTGTTTATGGGTACCGACGGCATCGACCTGAACGCCGGTGTTACCACCTTCAACGAAGTGTTCAGCGTCAGTAAAGCCATGTGCAACGCCGCCCGGGAAGTGATTTTAATGGCGGACTCCTCGAAGTTTGGCCGTAAAAGCCCCAACATAGTCTGTAGCCTTGAAAGCGTCGATACGCTGATCACCGATGCCGGGATCGATCCGGCGTTCAAAAAAGCGCTGGAAGAGAAAGGCATCGACGTGATCGTAACCGGAGAGAAAGATGAGTGATTTTCTGTTAAACGCTGGCCGTCAGACACTGATGCTGGAACTGCAGGAAGCCAGCCGCCTGCCTGAACGTCTGGGCGAGGATTTTGTGCGCGCCGCCAACACCATCATCCAGTGCGAAGGCAAAGTGATTGTCTCCGGGATCGGCAAGTCCGGCCACATCGGCAAGAAAATTGCCGCGACGCTGGCGAGCACCGGGACACCGGCGTTCTTCGTGCACCCGGCTGAAGCCCTGCATGGCGATCTGGGGATGATCGAAAGCCGCGACGTGATGCTGTTTATCTCTTACTCCGGCTCGGCCAAAGAGCTGGATCTCATCATCCCGCGTCTGCAGGAAAAATCGATCGCCCTGCTGGCCATGACCGGTAAATCCCGCTCGCCGCTGGCGCTGGCGGCCAAAGCGGTGCTGGATATTGCCGTGGAGCGCGAAGCCTGCCCGATGCACCTCGCCCCCACCTCCAGCACCGTCAACACCCTGATGATGGGCGACGCGCTGGCGATGGCGGTGATGCAGGCGCGCGGTTTCAATGAAGAAGATTTCGCCCGTTCACACCCTGCCGGGGCACTCGGCGCCCGCTTGCTGAATAACGTTCACCATCTGATGCGTACCGGCGATGCCATCCCGCAGGTCAAACTCGACACCAGCGTGATGGACGCGATGCTGGAACTGAGCCGCACCGGGCTGGGACTGGTCGCCGTCTGCGACGATATGCGTCAGGTGAAAGGCGTCTTTACCGACGGCGACCTGCGCCGCTGGCTGGTGGGCGGCGGCAAGCTGGAGGCACGCGTGTCAGAAGCGATGACCCCGGGCGGGTTAACGCTGAATGCCAGCAGCCGCGCCATTGAAGCCAAAGAGGTGCTGATGAAACGTAAAATCACCGCCGCACCGGTGGTGGATGACGCTGGCCGCCTGTGCGGCGCCATCAACCTGCAGGATTTCTACCAGGCAGGCATTATTTAACCCTTCAGTCCCAGACGCTTCGCCAGCCGGTGCAGGTTGGCGACGTCCATTTCCAGCGCCCGCGCGCACGCCGCCCAACTGCGGTTGTTCTGCTCCAGCGCGCGGGTAATCATCTGGCGCTGAAATTCTTCTGTCGCCTCGCGCAGGTTCTCGTTCACGCTCTCAGGCGTTGCGGGCTTCACGAACGGGGCACTTTCCTCATGCAGCGCAAAATGCCGCGCATGAATCACGATTTCATCCCCTGAGCGCGTCGCCCGCGCCAGCACCACCGCGCGATGGATGGCGTGCTCCAGCTCGCGTACGTTACCCGGCCAGGCGTAGGTCAGCAGATGGCTCCGCGCCCCCGGGCTCAATACCACGCGCGACAAGCCCATTTTGAGCCGACACTGTTCGCAGAAAAAACCCGCCAGCAGCACCACATCATCCCCACGCTCGCGCAGCGGCGGCACGGTAAGCGGAAAAACGCTCAGACGATGGAACAGATCGGCGCGGAAATTGCCGTTCAGCACCGCTTCGCGCAGGTCGCGGTTGGTTGCCGCCAGCACGCGCACGTTGACCCGTAAGCTGCGGTCGTCTCCCACGCGCTGAATATCACCGTACTGTAATACGCGCAGCAGCTTGGCCTGCAGCGACAGCGAAAGCTCGCCTATTTCATCGAGGAACAGCGTGCCGTTATCGGCCATTTCAAACTTACCGCTGCGGTTGCTGATGGCACCGGTAAATGCCCCTTTAACGTGACCAAACAGCTCGCTTTCCGCCACGCTTTCCGGCAGTGCAGCGCAGTTAAGGTAGACCAGCGGGTTGGCCGCACGCGGTGAAGCTTCGTGAATGGATTTCGCCACCAGCTCTTTACCGGTGCCGGTCTCACCGAAGATCAGCACGTTCAAATCGGATGCCGCGACGATCTCAATCTCTTTTTTGAGTTGTACCATGCCTGGCGAGAGGCCAATCATCTCCGTATGCGCGACCTGTTCAAACGCCGCCGGGCTGCCAGGAAGAATATTCTGGCTCTCCAGCTGTTCAATCAGCAGGGCAGTGTTCAGCGCCCCGGCGGCCAGGGCCGCAATCAGGCGCAGCTCTTCGTCGCTGAAGGTATCGAACTGGTCCGGCGACATCCCATCAAGGGTCAGCGCCCCAATCAGGTTTTGTCCGGCAAACAGCGGCAGGCCGATACAGGCGTGCACCTTCAGGCTCTCCTGCCCGGGTATAAGGCCGTCGTACGGGTCGGGCAGATCGCTGTCCGCCGGAAAGCGCACCACGTCCCCGGCCCGGGCGATGGTTTCCAGCCGCGGATGGCCTTCCAGGGTAAAACGCCTTCCAAGAACGTCCTGCGCCAGCCCGTCGATAGCCAGAGGTATAAACTGTCGTCCTTCATAGCGCAGCAGTGCCGATGCATCGCAGTCCAGCACGTGGCGCAGCGTGGAAATCAGCCGCTGAAAACGATCCTGATGACCGATACCGGTTTGCAGTTCAATGGCGATCTTCGCCAGCACGTCTACGGAAAAGCTCATGTCTGCCTCGCTGTCATTTTGACAATACATAGTGTCATATTGACATCTTTAACAATAGTCATAATGACTACCCATTCCGGGGAATAAAAATTTTAACCCATAAAAATCAATAAAATAAAAGTTGGCACGCAAGTTGATATAGACAAAACAGCTTATTCAACACGCCGTATTATTTGAGGTTGCTATGTCTATTCGGGTTAAAAATAACATTCATTGGGTCGGTCAACGTGACTGGGAAGTGCGTGATTTCCACGGGACGGAATACAAAACGCTGCGCGGCAGCAGCTACAACAGCTATCTCATTCGCGAAGGTAAAAACGTGCTGATCGATACCGTCGATCACAAATTCAGCCGCGAGTTCGTGCAGAACCTGCGCAGCGAAATCGATCTGAACGATATCGACTACATCATCATCAACCACGCGGAAGAGGATCACGCCGGGGCGCTGACCGAGTTGATGTCCCACATTCCGGATACCCCGATCTACTGCACCACCAACGCCATCGACTCCATCAACGGTCACCATCACCATCCGGAGTGGAATTTCCACACCGTGAAAACCGGCGACACGCTGGATATTGGTAACGGCAAACAGCTGATCTTCGTGGAAACCCCGATGCTGCACTGGCCGGACAGCATGATGACCTACCTGACCGGCGATGCGGTACTGTTCAGCAACGACGCCTTTGGTCAGCACTACTGCGACGAACGTCTGTTTAACGATGAAGTGGATCAGACCGAGCTGTTTGAACAGTGCCAGCGCTACTACGCCAACATCCTGACCCCGTTTAGCCGTCTGGTGACGCCAAAAATCACCGAGATCCTCGGCTTCAACCTGCCGGTGGATATGATTGCCACCTCCCACGGCGTGGTGTGGCGTGAAAACCCTACCCAGATCGTTGAGCTGTACCTGAAATGGGCGGCGGATTATCAGGAAGACCGCATCACGATTTTCTACGACACCATGTCCAACAACACCCGCATGATGGCGGATGCGATTGCCCAGGGCATCAACGAAGCGGACCCGAACGTGGCGGTGAAAATCTTCAACGTGGCGCGCAGCGATAAAAACGAGATCCTCACCAACGTCTTCCGCTCTAAGGGCGTGCTGGTGGGCACCTCCACCATGAACAACGTGATGATGCCGAAAATAGCCGGCCTGGTGGAAGAGATGACCGGCCTGCGCTTTCGCAACAAACGCGCCAGCGCCTTTGGCTCCCACGGCTGGAGCGGCGGTGCGGTAGATCGTCTTTCCACCCGCCTGCAGGATGCCGGTTTTGAGATGTCCATGAGCCTGAAGGCCAAATGGCGGCCTGATCTCGACGCGCTGGAAATCTGCCGTCAGCACGGCCGCGATATTGCGCGTCAGTGGGCGCTCGCACCGCTTCCGCAGGCAGCGAAACCGACCGAACAGCAGGAGGCCTGCGCCGCGACCGCCGATCCTGGCCCACGCATGCAGTGCAGTGTCTGCCAGTGGATCTACGACCCGGAACTGGGCGAGCCGCTGCAGGATGTCGCACCGGGTACGCCGTGGAGTGAGGTGCCGGACACCTTCCTCTGCCCGGAATGTTCCCTTGGGAAAGACGTCTTTGACGAACTGGCAACGGAGGCAAAATGAGCAATGGCATTGTCATCATCGGCTCGGGCTTTGCCGCCCGCCAGCTGGTGAAAAATATCCGCAAACAGGATGCAAACGTGCCGCTGACGGTCATCGCCGCCGACAGCATGAATGAGTACAACAAGCCTGATTTAAGCCATGTGATTAGCCTGAACCAGCGCGCTGACGATCTCACCCGCCAGACGGCGGGAGAGTTCGCGGAGCAGTTCAACCTGCGCCTGTTTCCCTACACCTGGGTCACCGATATCGACGCTGCCGCGCACGTGGTAAAAGCGAAAGACAAAACCTGGCAGTACGACAAGCTGGTGCTGGCGACGGGAGCCTCAGCTTTCGTGCCGCCGGTTGAAGGCCGCGAGCTGATGATCACCCTGAACAGTCAGCAGGCGTACCAGGCCTGTGAAACGACGCTTTGCGACGCAGGGCGGGTGATGATTGTTGGCGGCGGTCTGATTGGCACCGAGCTGGCGATGGATTTCTGTCGCGCAGGTAAAGCCGTCACTCTGGTCGACCACGCAGCAAGTATTCTGTCGGCCTTGATGCCCGCAGAAGTAAGCAGTCGCTTACAGCACCGTCTGACTGACATGGGCGTGCATCTGCTGCTGAAATCGCAATTGCAGAGTCTGAGCAAAACCGAAGGCGGCATTCGCGCAACGCTTGACCGCAACCGCAGCGTGGAGGTCGATGTGGTGATTGCCGCGACAGGGCTGCGCCCGGAAACCGCGCTGGCGCATCGCGCTGGCGCAGAAACAGACCGTGGTGTGAAGGTGAATAGCTACCTGCAAACCACGCAGCCCGACATTTACGCGTTGGGGGACTGTGCGGAAATCAACGGTCAGGTGCTGCCTTTCCTGCAGCCGATCCAGCTTGGCGCCATGCATCTGGCAAAAAACCTGCTCGGCGGCAGCGCACCGCTGAAATTACCGGCCATGCTGGTGAAGGTGAAAACGCCTGACATGCCGCTGCATCTGGCAGGCGAAACGCAGCGCCAGGATCTGCACTGGCAAATCACCCTCGACCCGCAGGGCATGGTCGCGCGAGGCGTGGATAACGAGGGTCAGATACGCGCCTTTGTCGTCAGTGAAGACCGGATGAAGGAGGCTTTCGCTCTGCTGAAATCACTGCCTGCTTAATCCGGCGTCGCCTGCCACGTTGACGTGATCTCTGGATATTAGTGTCCGCCGCCCCGCTGTCCCGGGGCTTTTTTTGGCGCATCTTATTCATGAGGTAAATACATATTAGATAAATCATCGTTTTTAATCCCTTATTCATTCCGTCCATAATTATTTAAATGCGGAACAGCTGTAAAACATCAACCTGTTTTATTCCCTGCTCCCGGCTTAGTCTGATGATTAATGACTCAACCGGAGATATCCCATGGCGACGTTCACCAAAGAGCTAAACTATCTTTCAGCCTATTTTACGCGGGTAAAAAAATCAGAGCGTATATTATTTCGCTGGCTCTATCTTAGCCCGGAGGCACGCATTGAGCGTCTGCGTGAACTGATGATGCCCCTGAACCACACGAAACGATGAACGCATCCAGAGCTTACAGGCCGGGTATGCGCAGTGCAACCCGGCAAAAAGCGGAACAAATAATTGAACTCATCATTGTTTATTTAAATATTAATTGACTGAGAAAATATAATAAAAATTAATTTATCCTCTATCACAATTTCATCCTTCCTGCTTTCGCATTAAAATTAAAGCTGTTATTTTTTGTCGTGAATTAAGTTCTACTGGAATCCACTCACATGAATGCATTTAGTTATCTGCAACGTCTGGGTAAAGCCCTGATGTTGCCAATCGCCACGCTGCCGGTGGCAGCGATATTATTACGTCTCGGTCAGCCTGATGTTTTTAATATTCCCTTTATTGCGAGTGCGGGGGGCGGTATTTTTGACAGCTTACCGCTCCTTTTTGCCCTTGGTATCGCCATTGGTCTGGCTAAAGACAACGCGGGCGCGGCGGCCCTTGCCGGTGCCGTTGGCTTCCTGGTGCTCACCAAAGCCACGGCGGTCATTAACGCCTCCATTAACATGTCCTTCTTCGCGGGGATTATTGCTGGCGTGGTGGCTGGCCACTGCTATAACCGCTTCTCGAATACCAAACTGCCGGACTTTCTTGCCTTCTTTGCGGGCAAGCGTCTGGTCCCCATCATGACCGGGCTTATCTGCCTGTTCATCGCCTGGGTGTGCGGCTACGTCTGGCCTTCGGTGCAGCACGGTATTGATACTTTTAGCCTGCTCGTTTCCCGCAGCGGCGAACCGGGCTGGTTTATCTATGGGGTGCTTAACCGGGCGTTGATTCCGTTTGGCCTGCACTACATTCTGCACTCCGTCTTCTGGTTTAGCCTCGGCGACTGTCTGAAGGTGAGCTATGATGCCGCGAGTGCAGTTCATAACATCTGTCTCGCGCCGGATGTGGTGAAAGGGCTGGTTGACGGTGGTACCGTACCGGGCATCGAGGGCTCCACCATCACACAGATTGCCACTGACCTGACCCGTGGCGACCTTAACCGCTTCTTCGCGGGTGACCCGCATGCTGGCGTCTACATGGCCTGGGCGTACCCCATCTTTATGGGCGGCCTGCCGGGAGCTGCGCTGGCAATGTATTTCGCCGCGCCGAAAGCCCGCCGTTCAGCCGTGGGCGGGATGCTGCTCTCTGTGGCGCTGACGGCCTTCCTGACCGGCATCACCGAACCCATCGAATTCTCCTTCCTGTTCCTTGCTCCTGCCCTGTACGCCCTGCATGCAGTACTTGCGGGCGTCAGCATGGTGATCGCCAACAGCCTCGGCGTGCTGCACGGCTTTGGTTTCTCCGCCGGGTTGATCGACTTTGTGCTCAACTGGGGGCTTGCCACGAAACCGTGGATTTTAATCCCGCTGATTGTGCTGTTCTTCGCGATCTATTTTGTGGTGTTCACCTTCGCTATTCGCGCCTTCAGGCTGAAAACGCCGGGTCGTGAGGAAGAGGACGCAATAACGGGGGATTCTGATGATCAGAGCGAGGCCATTGCCCGGTACATCGTGGCGTTAGGCGGCAAAGAAAACCTGACGAGCGTCGATGCCTGCATTACCCGCTTGCGCCTGACGCTGGTGGATAACAGCCTGCTGGATGAACCGGAGCTGAAAGCGCTGGGTGCCAAAGGTATTCTGAAGATGGGTACCCGGAATGCGCAGGTCATACTTGGCCCCCAGGCTGAACGTATTGCCCTGAAGATTCGGGCACAGACAGAAGCCTGACGCGGCGCGTTGCTGTTCCCTCTCCGTACCGGAGAGGGAATAAAACCGGAACACTTTACCTTTCCAGACCTTATTTATTCCGCAAAACGCCCTACACTCTCTGCATCCCTTATCATCTCCGGTATGTCGCCATGCGCCAGCTTCAGAAAATCCGACAATATCAACGGCTTTATCAGCACTTTGGTGCTGCGCCAAAGCCCACCACCATCGCTGAAGTGGCTGAGGTTGCGCTGTGCAGTGAACGCCACGCGCGTACCCTGCTGCGCCAGCTCGCGCAGAGCGGCTGGGTAAGCTGGCAGGCCCAGCCGGGACGCGGGCATCGTGCCATTCTGCATTGTCTGACGACCACCAGCGAACTGAGCGCGCCGCTAATGCATGCCTGTCTGGAGAAAGGGGATTACCAGAGCGCACTGCAGCTGGCAGACGGTGATCCGGCCAGCCTGCATCACATCATCACCCCATTTTTAGGCGGTAAATGGCTCAAGCACCAGCCCACGCTGCGTATTCCGTGGTACCGTCCACTGACGTCGCTCTGTCCTGCCTTGCAGCGTCGCCGCGCCGAGCAGCATATTATCTGCGCGGTTCACGCGGGGTTAACGCGATACACGCCAGGTCATCCTGACCCCGTGCCGGATTTGGCTCACCACTGGCATGCCAGTGAAGACAAACGCTGCTGGTACTTTTACCTGCGCAGCGGCGCGCACTGGCATAACGGGCAGGCCATCAGCGATGAGGATATACTCAGCGCCTTGCACCAGCTGCTGGCGGATCCGGCACGCAACGCGGGGCTGTTGCACGTTTCCCGGATATCGCTTGTCGCCCCCTGGTGTCTGGAGATCACGCTGAATATCCCCGATGCCATGCTGGCGCATCGTCTTGCCCATCATGTTTGCCGTCTGCCGCATCCACTGCAACCGACCATCGGGGCCGGGCCGTTTGCCATCGCACATCATCATTCGCACTATCTGCGCCTTGAGCGTCAGCCCTGGTACTTTGCCGCACACCCGCTACTGCATGCGATTGAGTTCTGGCGAACCCGCTCAGAGACACAAAAACCGGCCTGGATCACCGTCGGTAAGGGACAAAACGCGCAGAACGCAGCAACCTCGGTCAGCGGCGGTTTTACCTGGCTCATGGTAAATGCCGGGCTGCCATCTTCGCTCGCGGCCTGGTTGCGTCAGGACGTTCAGCAGATCAACCAGCATATTGCCCATCGGAATGATGTCGAAACCCGCACCGAAATCCTCCCCGGTCTGACGACGCCCGCAGTGCCAAAAGCTTCTGACGTCACACTTCCTGCCACGCTTTCACTGGTCTGTTATGACACGCCGGCGCTGTGCGAGCTTGCCAGCATGCTGCAAACTCGCCTGAGAACGCGCGGCTGCGAATTGCAGGTGTCCTTTAAAGACCGCGAAGCGTGGCATATTCCGGACGCGCTGGCGCAGGCTAACCTGCTGCTGGGCGATTATTTGTCGGGCGAGTCTCCGGCGTTTGCGCTGGCAGAGTGGTTCGTCGATGAACCGGCATGGGGGGCCGCACTGGGTGAAACCATATGGCAACGTGAGAAGCAGAAACTGATGGGTTATTGCGAAAGCGAGAAGAGCCTGCACACCCATCTGCCCGCTTTCTTTCGACGCGTGCTTGAAAGCGGCGTCTGCACGCCGCTGTTCCACTACCGCTATCGCCTGAATACCCTGGAAAATGTGCAGGACATTGTGCTGACCGCCAGCGGCTGGCTTGATTTTACCCGCGCCTGGCTACCGCCTGCTCAGGAGCGCACCACCAGCGCATCGTAGCCGCGCCAGCGGTAGTTGATCATGGAGATCAGCCAGCAGGCGACAAACAGCCCGACCACCACGAATCCGGCATTGCCGAGGTTGTCGTTGACGGCGCCAATGCGATCCCAGATGCCGCCGCTGAGAGCAAATTTATCCATCAGCAGCCCCAGCGCTTCCAGCCCGCCGATGAACACCGCCACCACCACAGAGGTGCCGGTGATGGTCATGTTGTAGTAGAGCTTGCGCTGCGGCTTGTTGAATGCCCAGCCGTATGCCCCCACCATCAGCATATTGTCGAGGGTATCCACCAGCGCCATGCCGCTGGCGAAAAGCGCCGGGAAGATCATGATTGACCACACCGACATGCCGTGTGAGGCGCTGGCGGCAGAGATCCCGAGCACGCCGATTTCGGTGGCGGTATCAAAGCCAAGCCCGAACAGAAAACCGACCAGATACATCTGCCAGCTTTTGTTGACCAGGCGGAAGGTCGCGCCAAACAGCCAGTGCATGACCCCACCCTGCACCGGGAGGGTCATGTCATCCTGTACCGCCTGTCCGTTTTTCAGCGCCTTAAAATTACGCCAGACGCCGCGCAAAATCACCATATTGACTAACGCCATCGCCAGCAGGAACGTCGCGGAGACGGCCGTGCCAATCAGGCTGCCGGTTTCATGAAACCAGGCCATATTTTTCTGAAACGCGGTCGCCGTCGCGGCAATGGCAATGGAGGCCAGCACCACAATGGTCGAGTGCCCCAGCGAGAACCACGCCCCGACGCCAGAGGGGCGCTTGCCCTGCTGCATCATCTTGCGTGTCACCGTGTCAATGGCCGCGATGTGGTCAGCATCCACCGCGTGACGCAGCCCGTAGCACCACGCAAGCAGGCTTGCGGCCATTAACGCAGAACTGCCGCTAAAGGCGTTCCACGCCCAGCCCCACGCCAGAAGATTAGCCATTACCAGCACCAGCAGCAGGAGCGCGGCGCGAGGTTCATTGCGTAAGCGTCGTAACATTTTAAATCCTTTTTGAACATGACCGGGCTGCGGCAACCACCGCCTGCCCGAAGGAGATAGCCCCGTCACCCGCAGGCAGATGATGGGGAAAAAGAAGCGTGAAATCAGAGAGGTGTGCCCGCAGACGCGCCCGCAGCAGGCGGTTATGTAACACGCCACCGCTGAAACAGACGGTAGAGAGCGACAGGCGTCGGGCATGGTGCCGGGCTAACGCCGCCAGCCCTTTTGCCAGCGCGTCGTGAAAGGCCCATGCGCGCTCGCAGGGTTGCGCCTGCCAGGCCAGCCACTGCTGCCAGAAGAGCGCAAGGTTTTCAACCTGAAGCGTCACCGGGTGCTCAACACCCGGGCACTGCGCGGCCAGCGCCTCAAGCCTGCAGGCGGCTTCGCCTTCATAGCGTTGTGTTTCAATACCCAGAGCACAAGCCACGGCATCAAACAACCGGCCGCAGGACGACGCCAGCGGCGCGTTAAGGCTGCGCTGAACGGCGGTCGCTAAAAGCGGCCAGTTTTGCGAACGTACGGCACGGGTTTCCGGGTAGCGTTGCCAGTCAGGCACAAACGCCAGGCAGTGTGCCAGCAGATTTCGCCAGGGCTGCATGGCCGCGAGATCGCCTCCCGGCATCGCCACGGCGGGCAGGCCGCCCAGATGCTCACACTCAAGGTAGTTCACCCGCAGACACTCCCCGCCCCACAGCGCGCCGTGCTCACCCATGCCAATCCCGTCCAGCGTCAGGGCGATCGCATCCCCGCCGTCGAGCGGCCAGCCGTTCTCCGCAAGGCAGGCCGCCGCGTGCGCGTGATGATGCAACACGGTATCGACCGGCTGAACCTGCTCCTCTGCCCAGTGCCGGGCGTGATAACCCGGATGGGCATCGCACACCAGCCGCTCTGGCTGAAAGGCGTAGATCTGCTGCATCAACGACAGTGCCGACCGCCACTGGGCCTCGACACCATCGTCACTGAGATCGCCAAAGTGCTGGCTCAGCACCGCCTGGTTACCGCGCACCAGACAGAAGGTATTCTTCATGTCGGCACCGGTCGCCAGAATGGCGGGAAGATGGCAAAAACCGGCGGGTAACGTGATGGCATCCGGCACGAAACCACGCGCCCGACGCAGCAAGGCGCCGTCCCGATCCATCACGGAATCGTCCATCCGCTGCAGGATGTCGCGGTTATGGAGCAGAAAACCGTCAGCGATCTCTGCGAGCTGTTCCAGCGCCTGTGAATTAGTGATGGCAGGCGGTCTGCCGCTGAGGTTGCCGGAGGTCATCACCAGCGGGCGTTGCGTCTCCTGCATCAGCAAATGCTGTAGCGGATTGGCCGGGAGCATCACACCAATGGTATCCAGGCCCGGCGCGATGTCGTCCGGGAAGGTCGGCAGCCACGCCTTGGGGATCAGCACGATGGGCGCGGCGGGCGAGCGCAGCTGCGCTCGCACCGCCTGCGGAAGGCCGTCGGCGCTGCGGATCATCACCGCCAGCGGTTTCCCCGGACGCTGCTTACGTGCCCGCAGCGTTGCCACCGCCTGCGGGTTAAGCGCGTCACAGGCCAGATGAAATCCCCCCAGCCCTTTGATGGCCACAATGCCACCGTTTTTCAGCCTCTCCACCGCCGCGTTCAGCGCCAGCTCGCGGGTGACAACCCGATCGGCCGCACGCCACTCAAGCTCAGGGCCACAGTCCGGGCAAGCCACGGGCTGGGCGTGAAAACGTCGGTCCGCAGGGTTGCGGTATTCCGTTTCGCACGGCGAGCAGAGCGGGAATGGCGCCATGGCCGTGGCCGGGCGGTCATACGGCATGGCGCGGATAATGGTAAAACGCGGGCCGCAGTGGGTGCAGTTAATAAACGGGTAACGATAACGGCGCTCGTGCGGGTCGTTCATCTCCGCAAGGCACGCGGGACAGGTGGCCGCATCCGGCACAACCTGGGTGTCCATTGCGCCACCCGCACTGTGGCGGATGGTGAATGTCTCCGGCACCGTTGACCAGTGGAACGGCTGCGTGTCGATACTCTCGATGTGCGCCAGCGGCGGGCAGTCCTGGCGCAGCCTCGCGGTGAAATGCCCCCCATTACCCGCGAGGCGCACCAGCACGCCCTCTCCGTCGTTGCAGACATCGCCGGTCAACTGCAGCGCCTGCGCAAGTTGCCAGACGAAGGGCCGAAAGCCCACGCCCTGCACCTTGCCACGCACCCGCAACTGTACGCCGTTACCGCTCATGACGGATCAGAACAACAGAGATGAGGTGGTATCGAACGCTGCGCGACGGCGCTTTTCGGCGCTCATCTGCTCAAGCTTGTCGCGATCCACGCACACCAGCGCGTGTGTCGGACAGGCTTCCATACAGGCCGGACCGGCGTCACGGTGGTAGCAGAGATCGCATTTGTTGGCTTCGGCTTTTTCCGCCCGCACGTTCAGCCCCATGCCGCTGTTGCGCACGACCGGACGAACAACCACCTCCATCGCGCCATACGGGCAGGCGACCACGCAGGTTTTACAGCCGATGCAGCGCGCCTGCATCACATGCACAAACCCTTTTTCACGTTTGATCGCCCCGTTCGGGCAGACATTGGCGCACGGCGCATCTTCGCACTGACGACAGATGGCGGCGGTGGAAATATTCACGCCTTTGATGACGTGGATCCGCGGCAAAAAGGTCTCAGGCGTCAGCGAAGCGCAATCCTGCTCCGCCTGATGAGACACCACGCACGCCACTTCACAGGTACGGCAGCCAATGCATTTACTGGCATCGGCCATAATAAAACGGTTCATCTGCTTCTCCAGCATTACAGTCATGCGCGGAGATATTCATAAACCGTGCCAGTTTTTAACTCGTTGATTTATAGTGATTTAGAAAATGACGGCGGGGCTGTCATCGTCACTTCTGACGATGACAGCTGTCGACATCAGCGGTGCGGGCCGTCGATAACAGAGTCGCGCAGGATAAGCTCACCCGAGAAGGTTTGCTGATACTTAAACTCGCCGCCGTCGAGCATGAAAATCAGGCGGCTGATGGTCTCTTTAATCATCTCCGTGACCGGAATGCGCACGCTGGAGAGCGAGGGCACGGTGTAGGGCGCAATCGCCACATCGTCGAAGCCTATCACCGACACCGCGCCGGGCGTGGCGATGCCGCTGTCGTGAAGCTGTTTCATGGCCCCAATCGCCATATCGTCGTTACTCGCCACCAGCGCGGTAAAGGTTTCGCCGTGCGACAGCAGTTCAGACACCGCCGCCGCGCCGCTGGCGGGGTTCCACTTGCCCTGCACGATCAGCGTCGGGCGCAATGGGATCTGGTGCTGCGCCAGCGCGTCTTTGTAGCCGGAGAGACGCTCTACGCCCGTGGGCGAATCCAGCGAGCCGGTGATAAACGCAATGTCACGATGCCCTTTCTCAATCAACTGCGACACCGCCTCCTGGCAGGAGGCTTTATGATCTGACCAGACGCTGTGGCTGCTGTTTTTTCGCAAGCGGCGGTTCAGTACCATGATCGGCTGTTCGTATTTCTCGACGATCTCGTCCATCTCCTCCACGCTCAGAAAACGTGGATAGATGATCACCGCGTCACAGCGCATATCGAGCAGGTACTGGATGGCTTCGCGCTCTTCGTCCGCGCTGTGCTTACCGTCCGCCAGGATCAGCTGCCGCCCTTTCTCTTCCGTCATGCGGGCGGCGTGAAACAGCAACTCACTAAAATAGACGCCGTGATACAGGGTGTTGGTCACCACCAGTCCCAGCGTCTGGGTGCGTTTGGTCGCCAGGTTACGCGCCAGCAAATTGGGGCGATAGCCGCTCTCTTCGATGGCCTGAAACACCCGGTCTTTGGTCTCCTGGCTGACATAGCCATTCCCCGACAGCACCCGGGAAACCGTCGCTTTCGAAACGCCTGCCCGCTTCGCCACTTCAAGCATCGTGGTCATATTGTTATTCCCTTTCACACAGATGCCACGCAGTGTACTGCACTGCAAAACAATTGTCGTAGCGACGATCGCACGCTTTTTGTGCCGACTGGTGATCGTCATCACGAAATGAAAAAATGGTCAAAATGCGATCTTGTTTCATTCAAAGAAACTCATGATGATTATGTGGAACCGGTTTCCTACATACTCTCACAACGACAACAGGATCACATCCGATGGCCAAAAATTATGCCGCGCTGGCGAACGACGTTGTCAGCGCGCTTGGCGGCAAAGACAACATCGTCGCCGTCACCCATTGCATGACGCGACTGCGTTTCGTGCTGAAAGACGAAACCCTTACCGATGCCGCACGCCTGAAAAGCATCAGCGGCGTACTGGGCGTCGTGCGTAACGACAACCAGTGCCAGGTGATTATCGGCAATACCGTTTCTCAGGCGTACCGTGAGGTGGTGAGCCTGCTGCCCACCCACCTGCAGCCTGCCGTGCCGGAAGGCCCGCAGAAATTGACTCTCCGCCGAATCGGTGCGGGGATCCTCGACGCGCTAATTGGCACCATGTCACCGCTGATCCCGGCGATCATCGGCGGCTCGATGGTAAAACTGCTGGCAATGATCCTTGAGATGACCGGCGTGCTGGAGAAAGGCGCGCCGACGCTCACCATCCTGACCGTGATCGGCGACGGGGCGTTCTTCTTCCTGCCGCTGATGGTGGCAGCGTCTGCCGCGGTGAAATTCAAAACCAACATGTCGCTGGCGATTGCCATTGCGGGGGTGCTGGTGCACCCGAGCTTTATCGAGCTGATGGCGAAAGCCGCACAGGGTGAGCACGTCGAATTCGCGTTTATTCCGGTGACGGCGGTGAAGTACACCTACACCGTGATCCCGGCGCTGGTGATGACCTGGTGCCTGTCGTATATCGAACGCTGGGTGGATCGCATTACGCCTGCGGTGACGAAAAACTTCCTCAAGCCGATGCTGATCGTGCTGATTGCCGCCCCGCTCGCCATCGTGCTGATTGGGCCGCTGGGGATCTGGATCGGTAGCGCGATCTCCGCGCTGGTCTATACCATCCACGGCTATCTGGGCTGGCTCTCCGTGGCGATTATGGGGGCGCTCTGGCCGCTGCTGGTCATGACCGGGATGCACCGCGTCTTTACCCCGACTATCATTCAGACCATTGCCGAAACGGGTAAAGAGGGGATGGTGATGCCGTCGGAAATCGGTGCCAACCTGTCGCTCGGCGGTTCATCCCTGGCGGTGGCGTGGAAAACCAAAAACCCGGAGTTGCGCCAGACGGCGCTGGCCGCGGCGGCTTCCGCCATCATGGCGGGCATCTCTGAACCGGCGCTGTACGGCGTGGCGGTTCGCCTGAAACGCCCGCTGATTGCCAGCCTGATTAGCGGCTTTATCTGTGGCGCGGTGGCCGGGATTGCGGGGCTTGCCAGCCACTCGATGGCGGCGCCGGGGCTATTTACCAGCGTGCAGTTCTTCGATCCGGCCAACCCGATGACCATTGTCTGGGTATTCGGCGTCATGGCGCTGGCGGTCGTGCTCTCCTTCGTGCTGACCCTGATATTAGGCTTTGAAGATATCCCGGTCGAAGACGAGGCTGAAAAAGCCCGCGCCCTGCAGAGCGCGCCGGTGCAGGCCAAAACCGCACAAGTTTAACCGTATAACGAGGTAGAAATGTCTGTTTTTCCACAAGGATTTTTATGGGGCGGCGCGCTTGCCGCCAACCAGAGCGAAGGCGCTTACCGTGAAGGCGGCAAAGGGCTGACCACGGTCGACATGATCCCCCACGGCGCAAACCGCCTGGCGGTGAAGCTTGGTAAGGAAAAGCGTTTTTCGCTGCGTGACGACGAGTTTTACCCAAGCCACGAGGCGATTGATTTTTACCATCGCTACAAAGAGGACATCGCCCTGATGGCGGAGATGGGCTTTACGGTGTTCCGCACCTCAATTGCCTGGAGCCGCCTCTACCCGAACGGCGACGAGCCGCTGCCGAACAAAGAGGGCATTGCCTTCTATCGCGCGGTGTTTGAAGAGTGCAAAAAGTACAACATTGAGCCACTGGTCACCCTGTGCCACTTCGACGTGCCGATGCATCTGGTGACGGAGTACGGCTCCTGGCGCAACTGCAAGATGGTCGATTTCTTTGCCCGCTACGCCCGCACCTGTTTCGAAGAATTTAACGGCCTGGTGAAATACTGGCTCACCTTCAACGAGATCAACATCATGCTGCACAGCCCGTTCTCCGGTGCGGGGCTGGTGTTTGAAGAAGGTGAAAACGAAGATCAGGTGAAATACCAGGCCGCGCACCACGAGCTGGTCGCAAGCGCGCTGGCGACCAAAATCGCCCACGAGGTCAACCCGGAAAACCAGGTCGGCTGCATGCTGGCGGGCGGGAATTTCTACCCTTACTCCTGCAAGCCGGAAGACGTGTGGATGGCGCTGGAAAAAGATCGCGAGAACCTGTTCTTTATCGATGTGCAGGCGCGCGGCAGCTATCCGGCCTACTCCGCCCGCGTGTTCCGGGAAAAAGGGGTGGTGATTGTCAAAGATCCGGGCGATGACGAACTGCTGAAAAACACTGTCGATTTTGTGTCGTTCAGCTATTACGCTTCGCGCTGCGCGTCGGCCGATATGAACGCGAACAATACCAATGCGGCGAACATCGTCAAATCCCTGCGCAACCCGCATATTCAGGTGAGCGAATGGGGCTGGGGCATCGATCCGCTCGGCCTGCGCATCACCATGAACATGATGTACGACCGCTATCAGAAACCGCTGTTCCTTGTGGAAAATGGCCTCGGCGCAAAAGATGTCATTGATGAAAACGGCGAAATTAACGATGACTACCGCATCAGCTATCTGCGCGAGCATATCCGCGCGATGGGCGATGCCATTGAAGACGGCGTCCCGCTGATGGGCTATACCACCTGGGGCTGCATTGACCTGGTGGCGGCCTCAACGGGCGAAATGAGCAAGCGCTACGGGTTTGTCTATGTTGACCGCGACGATGCCGGAAACGGCACGCTGGAGCGCAAACGCAAGAAATCGTTCTGGTGGTATAAGAAGGTGATTGCGAGTAACGGGGCGGATCTGGCGTAGGCTGTTGCCCTCACCCTAACCCTCTCCCCATAGGGGAGAGGGGACAAAAAACACCCTCTCCCCTATGGGGAGAGGGGTTCAAACCCACCCTTTCCAGCCCACCCCGCAAGCCGTGAATAGACCACTTCCACCGCTGCTTTCACCGGTGGCGTCATCGGGTAATAAAACCCAACGATGTCCGGCTGAATGCCCAAAAACAGCACCTCGCCAACGTCCTCTTTGATCTGATCCACCAGATAGTTAAGCGGCATATTATGCGTGGTCATCATGAACATGTCGGCAATGTCGTCCGGGTCGCTCAGGCGGATGTCCCCCGGGTTCAGCCCCATATCCGTAGCATCGACAATCAACAGCCGATCAGGGTGCAGTTCGCGGATGGCCACCACGTCATTTTCCGGCGCGCTGCCGCCGTCAATCACCACCCAGTTGCCCTGCGGGTTCGCGGCACACATCTCTGCCAGCAGTGGGCCTGCGCCGTCGTCGCCCATCATGCTGTTGCCGACACACAGTAAAACGTCAGTCACGTAATCTCCTCACCATCAGGTAGATGGCACTTTCCTGATGAATGTCATGCAGCATGCTGAGCAGCGTTTTGCTCCACGCCTGCTGTTCGGGGGTTTGCCGTTTCAGCGCCGCGTCAAACGCGTTCGCCAGCATCGCAATATGGTTGGCGTCGATAACGATCTCACCGTACTTCGGTACCCCTTCCATTTTGCGCCGCGCCGTACTGCCCTCCTCCAGCGTGGCGATCCACGCCAGATAGTCGGACCACGGGCAGCTCAGCGCCGCCTCCAGGCAGTCGATCACCCCGAGGTGATGCCCAATCGCCAGGCTGTAATAGACCACCTGCTGCGCCGCGTCTGGCGTGGCATCGTTCTCATCAATAAATTTACGGCTCAGCTGACTGAACACCACCGTCTCACTCATCGAATACGCGCCTCATCCACAATGCTGTTCAGGTTCGCCACAATCTCATTGAGACGCGGGTCGTTTTCCGCCTCCAGCCAGCGCGCCACCTGGTGCTCGCCCTGGCTCAGCAGGCGCAGGTAATCGTCGGCAATCTGACGGCCATAGCGATAGCCCGCCAGCCTGCGCGCCGTGCGGTCGACCTTCACCCGCAGCGGCTGCACCATGTCCGGGTGCAGGATCATCGCAGGCTGATTATCGGGTTCACCCGGTTCACGGGCGTGGATTTTCTGCTCCAGCAGGCCGAGCGCCATGGCAAAGCCGTACAGCGTGGCCGCAGGCGTTGGCGGACACCCTGGAATGTAGACGTCCACCGGCACGATTTTGTCGGTGCCGCCCCACACGCAGTAGAGGTCGTGGAAGATGCCGCCGCTGTTACCGCACGCCCCGTAGGAGATGCAGATTTTCGGATCGGGCGCAGACTGCCAGGCGCGCAGCGCCGGCGAGCGCATGGCGCGGGTGACGGCCCCGGTAAACAGCAGAATGTCGGCATGACGCGGAGACGGCACCACTTTGATGCCGAAGCGTTCAGCGTCAAACAGCGGTGACAGGGTGGCGAAGATCTCAATCTCGCAGCCGTTGCAGCCGCCGCAGTCCACGCGGTAGACGTAGGCCGAGCGTTTGATTTTTTTCAGCAGCGACGCCTTCATGCTGGCGATGGACTCCTCCACCGTCATCGGCACCGGAATGCCCCGCTCGTCGCGCGGGCCGAGTAAGTTTTCCATCAGCTGGCCTCTCTCATATGACGGGTGATATCGATGCGGTCGGACGGCAGCAGACATTTCTGCCGTTTGCATTCCGGGCAGGTTTCAAAGCTTTCGCGATGATGCTCCGCACGGGCATCGCCGTTGTGCTTCAGCAGCGCGATGGCGTAGTCGATCTCTTTTTGCACGGCGAACGGACGTTTGCAGACGCGGCAGTTACACAGGGCAAAACGCGACTGCTGCAAAAAATCCTCTTTCTTCCACACCGCCAGCTCGTACGCCTGAGACAGACGAATGGCGACCGTCGGGCAAACCTCTTCGCAGCGGCCGCAGAAGATGCAGCGTCCGAGGTTAAACTGCCAGGCCAGTTCGCCGGTTTTCAGATCTGTTTCCACCCTCAGGGCATTCGACGGACAGGCGTTGACGCAGGCCGCACAGCCGATGCACTGCTGCGGGTTGTGCTCGGGCTTGCCGCGAAAGTTTTTATCCACCGGCATCGGCTCCAGCGGGTAGCGGCTGGTGGGCGTGCCGGTTTTGATCACTTTTTTGATAAAGGTAAACATGACGAGTCCTTATTTCAGCGGCGAGTTCTTACGCTCGATGCTGTAGCGCTCAAGCTCTTTGTACGGCACCACCTGGCTTTTCTTCTTGCGCACGTCCACCACGGTCATGCGGTCGGTGCAGGAGTAGCACGGGTCGAGGCTGCCGATGATCAGCGGCGCGTCGGAGACCGTGTTGCCACGCAGCATATAGCGCAGGGTTGGCCAGTTGGCGTAGGTCGCCGCGCGGCAGCGCCAGCGGTAAAGCTTCTGGTTGTCGCCGGTCATGCTCCAGTGGATGTCGTCCCCGCGCGGCGCTTCGGCAAAGCCGAGGGCAAAGCGGTTCGGGATGTAGGTGAAACCCTCCACCATCAGCGGGCCACCCGGCAGGTTATCGAGGCCGAAGTCGATCATATTCAGGGCGGTGAATACCTCGTTAATACGCACCTTGAGGCGCGAAATAACGTCGCAGCCCTGCTCGCTGTGCACGGTCATCGGCAGCAGGCCGTAGCCGACAAACGGGTGATCGGCGCGGGTATCACGGGCGTGGCCGCTGGCGCGCACCATCGGGCCGACGTTGCTGAAGTCGCGGGCGATTTCCGGGTCAAGACGGCCGATGCCCACGGTGCGCTGCTCGATGTTTGGCGTGCTGAGCAGCATATCCACCAGCTCCTGCACGTCGCGACGCATCTGCTGTGCCAGCTGGCGGGTCTGGATCATGTCGTTTTTAAGCAGGTCACGGCGGATCCCGCCGATCAGGTTCAGACCGTAGGTTTTACGCGCCCCGGTAAGGATCTCCGCCATCTTCATCGACGCCTCGCGCACGCGGAAGAACTGCATAAACCCGGAGTCGAAACCGACGAAGTGACAGGCCAGGCCGAGGTTCAGCAGGTGCGAGTGCAGACGTTCCACTTCCAGCAAAATGGCGCGGATCATCTGCGCGCGCTCCGGCACCACGATCCCCATGCCGTTTTCCACCGAGGTGGTGTAGGCGGTGCTGTGGGCGAAGCCGCAGATGCCGCACACGCGGTCAGAGAGGAATGTAACCTCGTTATAGCCCATCCGGGTTTCCGCCAGTTTTTCCATGCCGCGATGGACGTAGAACAGGCGGTAGTCGGCGTCGATAATGTTTTCACCGTCAACAAACAGGCGGAAATGGCCCGGCTCATCAGAGGTGACGTGCAGCGGACCAATCGGCACCACGTTATTCTTTTTGTTGCCGAGCTCATTAATGAACTCATAGGTTTCGCTGTCGGTGGTCGGGGCCGGACGCTGGCGGTAGTCCATGCTGTCTTTGCGCAGCGGATACAGTTCGTCCGGCCAGTCGTCCGGCAGCACCAGGCGGCGTTCATCCGGCAGCCCCACCGGCACGAGGCCGTACATGTCGCGCACTTCGCGCTCGCCCCAGACGGCGGCAGGAACACGTGGCGTGACGGACGGGTACTCCGGTTTATTCGGGTCGACTTCCACGCGCACGGTAAGCCAGCATTTTTCGCCCTGCTCCATCGACATCACGTAGTACACCGCGTAATTGCCGCACAGCTGACGCTCGTCATTACCGAACAGCACCGACAGCCAGCCGCCCTGCTGGTAGTAAAGAAACTCCACCACTTCCGGCAGATAGTTCACCTTCACGGTGACGGTTACCTGGTCTTTGGTCTGCCATCCTTCCTCCAGCACAACACCCGGAAAAGCCTGATGCAACGCGGCGAGATACTGCTGACCTTTTTTTTCTTCAGACATAAATACTCTCTTTAATCACGCCACCAGCAAGGAGACGAACGCTAAAAATGCAAAACCAAAACCGGCCCAGGTGATGCGCGAGGTCGCCACAAAACGCAGACGCGCCATGCTGTTTTCAAACAGGGCAATCACTAGCACGCCGATAAGCAGCTTGAGGGCGGCAACCACCACGGCCAGGATCAGGCCGCCTGCTGAGAAGTGCGTCATCTGCCCCCACGGGAAGAAGACGCCAACAAACATCTGCAGGACCACCAGCTGTTTGAGGCTGATGCCCCACTTCAGCACCGCGAAGCCGTAGCCGCTGTACTCGGTCAACGGTCCTTCCTGTAATTCCTGCTCGGCTTCCGCGAGGTCAAACGGCAGTTTGCCCATCTCGATAAAGGTGGCGAAGGCGCAAGCGCACAGGGCCAGAAGCAGCGGAAGGGAGCGGGCCACCGGCCAGTGGTAAACGGTGTGGGTGATGAAGCTGATATGGGTGGAACCCGCGACCTGCGCGGCCACCCATAGCCCCAGCAGCAGGATCGGCTCGACCAGCACGCCCAGCATCGCCTCGCGGCTGGCGCCGATACCGGTAAACGGGCTGCCGGTATCCAGGCCCGCAATAGCAAAGAAGAAGCGGGCGATGGCGAAGAGGTAAATCAGCGTAATCAGATCCCCAAGTGCTGGCAGCGGTGCCCCCACCGTCACCACCGGCAGCGCGGTGGCGATGGTCAGCATCACGCCGACCATCACGAATGGCGTGAGGCGGAAGACCCAGCCTGCGGCATCCGGCGCCACGCTCTGGCGGGAGAGCAGCTTGAAGAGATCGCGGTACTCCTGGAGCACGCCTGGCCCGCGACGGTTGTGCATCCGGGCGCGCGCCACGCGCGTGATGCCCGACAGCAGTGGCGCAACGGCGAACAGCACCAGCGCCTGAAGTATTGCCAGTAACAGACTCATGTCAGGCTCCTCGTGAAATCACAATCACCACCAGCACCGCCAGCTCGATCAGCGCGAGACGGCGCAACAGCACAGGTACGGCGGCGCTCTGCCAGCCCGGCATCCAGCCCACCGGGTTCAGCCAGTGGCGCAACTTCAGCACGGCAGCAAAGTTCTCTTTCACCGGCATGGCAAAACCGTGGGCGGTGATCACCATCGATTGTTCGTGTTCGTAGCCACAGGCCCAGGCCGCCCCGCGCGAGCGGGAGGCGAGTCGGTCGCGCCTGAAGAACAGCATCAGCACAAACGGCAGCAGCGGTGCGACAATCAGCAGCAGCGCCATCATCGGCTGGGAGACGGTGGTATGGGCGGTGGTCAGCGGCAGTGGAATGGCGTTACCCAGCAGCGGCAGCAGCCATGGGGCGGCGACCCCGCCCGCGATGCAGCACAGCGCCAGCGCGACCACGCAAGCACCCATCAACACTGGCGCGCAGCAGGCGTTTTCCGCTTCCCGCGTGCGCGGTGCGCCGAGGAAGGTGACGCCGTAGACTTTTGCCATACACATCACCGCCAGCGCCCCGGTTATCGCCAGGCCAACCGCCAGCAGCGGGCCGAGCAGTCGGGCGATAAAGGCGTCGCTCTGACCGAGCGCGAAGAAGGACTGGTAGATCACCCACTCGCCCGCGAAGCCGTTCAGCGGCGGCAACGCGGCCATCGCCATCAGCCCGACCAGCATGGCGAGAGAAATCACCGGCATCTTTTTGCCGATACCGCCGAGTTTTTCGATATCCCGATGACCGGTGCGGAACCAGACGCTTCCCGCGCCCAGGAACAGGGTGCTTTTGAACAGGCTGTGGTTAACAAGGTGATACAGCCCCCCGATAAACCCGGCGGCGATCAGCGCCGGTTGATTGAGTCCCAGCCCGGTCACGCCTGCGCCGATGCCGAGCAGGATAATGCCGATATTTTCCAGGGTGTGGTACGCCAGCAGACGCTGAATATTGTGCTCCATCAGCGCATACAGACCACCGACAAAAGCGGTAACCATACCGGCGATAAGCAGCGCGACACCCCACCACAGCGGCGGCTGGCCGCCGGTCAGGGTGATCGTCAGCATGCCGAACAGACCGACCTTCATGACCACGGTGGAAAACAGCGCGGCAGCGGGCGCTGAAGCATTCGCGTGCGCCTGCGGCACCCAGCCGTGCAGCGGGATAATCCCGGCCAGCAGGCCAAAGCCCACCACGCCCAGCAGCCAGACGTCATTTCCCAGCGGCTGACCGTTAAGCGCTGCGAAGTCAAGCGTGCCGAAACGTTGCCACACCAGCCAGCAGGCCAGCGCCAGCAGCAGCGTGCCGAGGCGCCCCAGCGCAAACCACAGTTTGCCGGAGGCGCTACACCCCGTCAGGAACACGCCGCAGAGCGCCATGATCTCCGCCATCACCACCAGCGCGCCGAGGTTGCTGGCGATAACGGTACAGACCGCCGTCGCCAGCAGCAGGTTGACCAGCAGACCATTGGCTCTGGTGTGTGGATGGCGGTGCCAGTCGATATTGAACAGGCTGATAAACAGCCCGCACAGGCCAAAGGTGATAAGCCAGATGGCGTTCAGCGGCGTAAGCGCCACGGTGTGGCGGATCAGCGGCATCACCGCCTGCGCGGATTGTCCACCAAGCAGTACCACCCCGCCCGCCGCCAGCGTCATCAGGCTTCCGACCGCTCCGCCGATCCCGGCGATCCAGCCGCTCAGGGTTTTATGGAATGACAGAAGCCACGCCAGCACAGCGGCGGCGGCAAAGTACGCCACCGCGCTGGTAATCATCGTAACCGCGTTCATTTCGCCCCCTCATTAAGCGCCTGAAGCAGAGAAAGATCGCCCATATCGCTGTTGATGGTCAGCTCGCGCTTGCGCTTGCTGGTACGGGCGATGTCACGAATGTTGACCAGAATCAGCGCTTTGGTCGGGCAGGTGCGCACGCAGGCCGGGCCCTGTTCATCGAAGCTGCACAGGTCGCACTTCACCGCCACCGCACGCACGCCGGGCACCCAGTCGAGCAGCGTGCTCACCCGTGCCGTAGCCGGTGGCGCAGGCGGCGCTTTTGGGGTGTTGGCATTCGCCGGAATATGCAGCGGACGGCTGCCGGAAAATTCAATCGCACCGAACGGGCAGGCTATACCGCACAGCTTGCAGCTCACGCACAGGCTTTCGTTCAGCTGTACCGCGCCGTCAACGCGGGTGATGGCATTCACCGGGCAGACACCCGCGCACGGCGCATCTTCACAGTGGTGGCAGAGCTGCGGGGCAGACTCTTTTTCATTACGCATGACGCGCAGTCGCGGCATGGACTGGAGCCCGTGCAGGCGGTGCGTTTCCGAACAGGCCGCCTCACAGGTTCGACAGCCAATACAGACCGTCGAGTCAGCAATTACAAAACGGTTCACCGGGTCATCCTCTGGTGATAGTCATTTTTGACGAAAAACTGTCATGTCGACACTTTTCGACACGTGATGATCAGGCCACGTCCGCTGAGGCGTGTTCATCCATCAGCTGCTTCAGGTTGACCGGGAGATCGTGTTCAACGGCGGTGTACAGACCGTTATAAACCGGCGCGATTTTTTCCAGATAGTGCTCCAGCACCTGCTGGCGATCGCGGTTGCTGACGTGACCGTCCACCATGCCGTCGGCCATCAGTTGCGCCTTTGCAATACACTGTTTTTCACCCTCTTTTGTCTCGACGTAGTACTCAATGGTGTGGCTGTTGAAGGTGTCAGCCAGGGTGACGTAAATCGTGAAATGGCCGAACAAAACAAAGCGCATATCCCCCTGCGCCGCACAGCTCATGGCGTGGTGAAGACGGGCTTTGGAGAGGGTGATGCCCTGGACCAGTGAGTTGCAGTAAAGGTGCCACTGGTCCTGTAACTGCTGGTGACGCTGCGCGATGTAATCCGCTTTTTCGCTAATTTCCCAAATAGTCATAGAAGGTATCCGGTTAATGGAGATAGCGGCTGTTAAGCAGATTCCATGCCAGCTTTTAATATATTGATATTTAATGGATTTAATTCAAAACAGGCTGTCAATGTGAGGGTGTCGACGTGTCATTTCGACAGCGTTGACATCGTCACCCCCTAACCAAAACCAGGCTGGCACTGTTATTGCATTAACGGGGCAATTCATTAAGGAGGCGTCATGCACGAAATCACCCTCTGCCAGCGGGCACTGGAACTCATCGAACAGCAGGCAGCGCAAAACCACGCGACGCGCGTGACCGGCGTCTGGCTGAAAGTCGGGGCCTTTTCCTGCGTCGAAACCAGCGCCCTCACCTTCTGTTTTGAGCTGGTGTGCCGCGGCACACTGGCGGAAGGCTGCGAACTTCATATTGAAGAGCAGCAGGCGGAGTGCTGGTGCGAGCAGTGTCAGCAGTACGTCACCCTGCTGTCGTCGAAGGTCCAGCGCTGCCCACAGTGTCAGCACACCGGCCTTCGCATCGTGGCGGATGACGGGATGCAGATCCAACGCCTTGAAATCGAGAAGGAGTAAAGTATGTGTAGTACCTGCGGTTGCGCCGAAGGCAACCTGTATATCGAAGGGGATGAACACCGTCCTCACTCCGCGTTTCGCTCCGCCCCCTTTACCCCCGCACCGCGTCCGGCAGCGGCACTCACCGGCATTCGCTTTGCGCCTCAACGCTCCGATGAGGGCGATCTTCATTACGGCCACGGCGAGGCGGGTACCCATGCGCCGGGCATGAGCCAGCGCCAGATGCTGGACGTGGAAATCAACGTACTCGATAAAAACAACCAGATCGCCGCCCGCAACCGCGCCCGGTTTGCCGCACGTCAACAGCTGGTACTGAATCTCGTCTCCAGCCCCGGCTCCGGCAAAACCACGCTGCTGACGGAAACGCTCAAACGCCTGAACGAACGCATCTCCTGCGCGGTAATCGAAGGCGATCAGCAAACGGTCAACGATGCCGCGCGCATTCGTGAAACCGGCACCCCGGCGATTCAGGTCAACACCGGTAAAGGCTGCCATCTGGATGCGCAGATGATTGCCGATGCCGCGCCGCGTCTGCCGCTGGCGGATAACGGCATTCTGTTTATCGAAAACGTCGGCAATCTGGTCTGCCCGGCGAGCTTCGATCTCGGGGAGCGGCATAAAGTGGCGGTCCTCTCGGTGACCGAAGGAGAAGACAAGCCGCTCAAATATCCGCATATGTTTGCCGCCGCGTCGCTGATGCTGCTGAACAAAGTCGACCTGCTGCCGTACCTGAATTTCGACGTGGATAAATGCCTGGCTTATGCCCGTGAAGTGAACCCGGACATTGCGATCCTGCTGGTCTCCGCCACGCGCGGCGACGGCATGGAGCACTGGCTGAACTGGCTGGAGAGTGAACGATGTGCATAGGCGTCCCCGGACAAATCTATTCCATTGACGGAAACCAGGCCAAAGTGGCGGTCTGCGGCATATTGCGCGACGTGGATTTAACCCTGGTGGGCAGCACCGATGAAACGGGCGTCTCGCGCCTTGGGCAGTGGGTGTTGGTACACGTGGGGTTTGCCATGAGCGTGATTAATGAAGCGGAAGCGCGCGACACGCTGGATGCCCTGCAGAACATGTTCGACGTCGAACCGGACGTCGGCGCGCTGCTGTACGGCGAGGAACGGTAATTATGCGTTACGTTGATGAATACCGCGCGCCTGAGCAGGTGATGCAGCTTATCGGTCATCTGAAAACGCGGGCCACCCTGCTGGAGTATACGGCGCAAAAACCGCTGCGGATCATGGAAGTCTGCGGCGGGCACACCCATGCCATTTTCAAATTTGGCCTCGACCAGCTGCTGCCGGACAACATTGAGTTTATCCACGGCCCGGGCTGCCCGGTATGCGTGCTGCCCATGGGGCGCATCGACAGCTGTATTGAGATAGCCAGCCAGCCTGATGTCATTTTCTGTACCTTTGGCGACGCAATGCGCGTGCCGGGAAAAACGGGTTCGCTGTTGCAGGCCAAAGCGCGAGGTGCGGACATCCGGATCGTGTACTCGCCGATGGACGCCCTGAAGCTTGCAACCGATAACCCGGACCGCAAGGTGGTATTTTTCGGGCTGGGTTTTGAGACCACCATGCCCGCCACGGCAATCACCCTGCAGCAGGCCAAACGCAGCAACGTCACCAATTTTTTCTTTTTCTGCCAGCACATTACGCTTATCCCGACGCTGCGTAGCCTGCTGGAAGAGCCGGACAACGGCATTGACGCGTTTCTGGCGCCGGGCCATGTGAGCATGGTGATTGGTACCGACGCTTACGGCTTTATCGCTGACGATTACCATCGCCCCTTAGTTGTCGCTGGTTTCGAACCTCTTGATCTACTGCAAGGCGTCACCATGCTGGTTGAGCAGAAAATAGCAGCCCTGAGCGCGGTGGAAAATCAGTACCGCCGCGTGGTGCCGGATGCCGGAAATGAACGGGCGCAGCAGGCGATAGCTGACGTGTTTTGCGTTGAAGGCGACAGCGAGTGGCGCGGGCTGGGGTTGATTGCTGAATCTGGCGTGCGCCTGACGCCAGCCTACCGGTCGTTTGACGCAGAAACGCATTTCCGTCCACAGCCACAACAGGTTTGCGACGATCCCCGGGCCCGCTGCGGCGAGGTTCTGACAGGAAAATGCAAACCCCATCACTGCCCGTTATTTGGCAACACCTGTAACCCGCAAACGGCCTTTGGCGCGCTGATGGTCTCTTCCGAAGGGGCATGCGCCGCGTGGTACCAGTATCGCAACCAGGAGAGTGAAGCATGAAGACGGTTGAAATGGCGCACGGCAGCGGCGGTCTGGCGATGCAGCAGCTGATAAACCGGCTGTTTATGGAGGCCTTTGATAATCCCTGGCTCGCCGAGCAGGAAGACCAGGCCCGCATTGACCTCACTTCCCTCACCGCCCAGGGCGACAGGCTGGCCTTCTCCACCGACAGCTATGTGATTGACCCGCTGTTCTTCCCCGGCGGCGATATCGGCAAGCTGGCCGTCTGCGGTACCGCGAACGATGTCGCCGTCAGCGGTGCCATTCCGCGCTACCTCTCCTGCGGATTTATCCTTGAAGAAGGTTTGCCGATGGAGACGCTCGCGGCGGTGGTCAGCAGCATGGCGCACACCGCGCGCGAAGCAGGGATTGCTATCGTCACCGGCGATACCAAGGTGGTGCAGCGCGGCGCGGCGGACAAGCTCTTTATCAACACCGCCGGGATGGGGGCGATCCCCGCCGATATTCACTGGGGCGCGCAGCAGCTGGCCGTGGGCGACGTGCTGCTGGTCAGCGGCACGCTGGGCTGTCACGGGGCGACCATCCTTAACCTGCGCGAAGGGCTGGGGCTGGACGGGGAACTGCGCAGCGACTGCGCGGTGCTCACCCCGCTCATCCAGACGCTGCGTGCGATCCCCGGCGTGAAAGCCCTGCGCGATGCCACCCGTGGCGGCGTCAATGCCGTGGTGCATGAGTTCGCGGCCTGCTGCGGCTGCGGTATTGAACTTACTGAGCGCAACCTGCCCGTGAAGCCTGCGGTTCGTGGACTGTGCGAGCTGCTGGGGCTGGATCCGCTCAATTTTGCTAACGAAGGCAAGCTGGTGATAGGCGTTGAGCGCACCGCGGCCGAAGCCGTACTTGAACAGTTGCGGGCGCATCCGTCAGGAAAAGAGGCCGCAATCATTGGTGAGGTGGTTGAGCGCAAAGGGGTGCGCCTGGCCGGACTGTATGGCGTGAAGCGCACGCTGGAGCTGCCGCACGCGGAACCGTTACCCCGCATTTGCTAGAACCGCGCGAAAAGCGGTCGGCACGGAATTTATTTTTTTGCCCGTTTCTACTGGAAAGCACTATGCCGTATACACCGATGAGCGATCTCGGACAGCAGGGTCTGTTCGACATTACGCGAACACTTTTACAGCAGCCCGACCTGGGTGCGCTGAGCGATGCCCTGACGCGCCTGGTCAGGCAATCTGCACTGGCAGACAGCGCCGCCATTGTGCTCTGGCATAGCGGCAGCCATCGTGCGAGCTACTTCTCCACACGAGAAAACGGAAAAGCGTTTGAATACGAAGACGAAACGTATCTCGCTCACGGGCCAATCCGCCGTATTCTTTCCCGACCGGAAGCGCTGCACTGCAATTTTGAGGAGTTCCGCCAGGCCTGGCCCATGCTGGCCCGGAGCGCGTTATACCAGCCATTCGGCCACTACAGCCTGCTGCCGCTGGCGGTGGAAGGCCATATTTTTGGTGGCTGCGAGTTTATCCGCAATACCGACCAGCCGTGGAGCGAGGCGGAATATGAGCGTCTGCACACCTTTACCCAGATAGTGGCCGTCGTCGCCGAGCAGATCCAAAGCCGCGTCAGCAATAATGTGGATTACGACCTGCTGAGCCGCGAGCGTGACAACTTCCGGATTCTGGTGGCAATCACCAACGCCGTGCTCTCCCGTCTCGACATGGATGAGCTGGTCAGCGAAGTGTCGAAGGAGATCCATCACTACTTCAAAATAGACGCCATCAGCATTGCCTTGCGCGGCCATCGCAAGGGCAAGCTAAATATCTACTCCACCCACTATCTCGACGAAGCGAATCCGGCTCATGAGCAGAGCGAAGTGGATGAAGCAGGAACCCTCTCGGAACGGGTGTTTAAAAGTAAGGAGATCCTGCTGCTCAATCTCAGCGAGCAGGATGTGATGGCGCCTTACGAGCGGATGCTGTTTAACATCTGGGGCAACAAAATCCAGACTCTGTGCCTGCTGCCGTTGATGTCCGGTAACACCATGCTGGGCGTTCTCAAGCTGGCGCAGTGTGAGGAAGGGGTGTTCACCACCGCCAACCTGAAGCTGCTGCGTCAGATTGCAGAGCGTATCTCTATCGCGCTGGATAACGCGCTGGCGTATCAGGAGATCCACCGTCTGAAAGAACGGCTGGTGGATGAAAACCTGGCGCTGACGGAACAGCTTAACAATGTCGACAGCGAATTTGGTGAAATCATCGGACGCAGCGACGCCATGTACAGCGTACTCAAACAGGTGGAAATGGTGGCGCAAAGCGACAGCACGGTGCTGATCCTGGGCGAGACCGGCACCGGCAAGGAACTGATTGCCCGTGCGATCCACAATCTGAGCAACCGCAACAGCCGCCGGATGGTGAAAATGAACTGCGCCGCCATGCCTGCGGGTCTGCTGGAAAGCGATCTCTTTGGCCATGAGCGCGGCGCGTTTACCGGCGCCAGCAGCCAGCGACTGGGCCGTTTTGAGCTGGCGGATAAAAGCTCGCTGTTCCTCGATGAAGTGGGCGATATGCCGCTGGAGCTGCAGCCGAAACTGCTGCGCGTGCTCCAGGAGCAGGAGTTCGAACGTCTTGGCAGCAATAAGCTGATTCAGACCGACGTGCGGCTGATTGCCGCCACCAACCGCGATCTGAAAAAAATGGTCGCCGACCGCGAGTTTCGCAGCGACCTCTACTATCGCCTGAACGTGTTCCCGATTTGCCTGCCGCCCCTGCGCGAACGTCCGGAAGATATCCCGCTGCTGGTCAAAGCGTTTACCGCCAAAATTGCCCGTCGGATGGGACGCAACATCGACAGTATTCCTGCCGAGACGTTACGTACCCTTTCATCGATGGAGTGGCCCGGCAACGTGCGCGAGCTGGAAAACGTTATCGAGCGTGCGGTGCTGCTGACGCGCGGAAATGTGCTGCAACTCTCCCTGCCGGAGGTCTCTCTGCCGGAAACGCCCGTTACGGCGACCGACGTGGCTCAGGAAGGGGAAGATGAATATCAGCTGATTGTCCGCGTGCTGAAAGAGACCAACGGCGTGGTGGCCGGACCGAAAGGGGCCGCCCAGCGGCTGGGGTTAAAACGCACCACCCTGCTGTCGCGCATGAAGCGTCTCGGAATTGATAAAGAGAGCCTGATTTAAGGCGCATTCCGGCGGTGTTTTTTGACACCGCCTTTCATCACCCTGCGTTATTGTCCCTCATTGACACAAAATCGATTCCTCTGTATAAAATTCCGCCTTAATAATGAGTTTCATTTGCATCAAAAATAATTTTAATGAAGGGTAGCGTTTAATGAAGAAGGTCATCTGCGCGTTAGGCCTGGCGGTTGCGTCGGTCAGTTCTGCTCTGGCAACCACTTATCCTCTGACCATTGAAAACTGCGGTTATAAAGAGACCTTCACCAAAGCGCCGGAACGCGTTGTGGCCCTTGGTCAAAATACCGTTGAGATTTTGCTTCTGCTGGGTCTGGAAGATAAGGTAAAGGCCAGCGCCTTCTGGCCGACCAAAGTGCTGCCGCAGCTGGCGGAACAGAATGCCAAAATCAAAACGCTCACCGTCGAAATTCCTACCCTGGAATCTATCCTTGCGCAAAACCCCGATTTTGTTCCTGCACAATTGCCGCTGCTGCTCGGGCCAGAAAGTAAGGTCGCAAAACGTGAGGATCTGGCTACCGTCGGCGTGAACAGCTATTTATCACCGGGTATGTGCGCCACCAAAAAAGCCTCGGGCGATATGTACGGCAGCCGCCAGAAGCTGTGGGATATGACATATCTGTATAAAGAGATTGAAGATTTCGCCAAAATTTTCAACGTTGAAGATCGTGGCCAGGCCGTGATCGCCGATTTCAAAAAGCGGGAGGCAGACCTGCGTCAGGAGTTTGGCAAGAGCAAAAAAGACCTCTCTTTTGTCTTCTGGTTCTCCAGTTCATCCCCTTCTGCTGATGCCTACGTGGGCGGTAAGAACAGCGCCTCCGGGTTTATCGCAAACGTACTGGGTGGCCACAACGCCATTACCTCCGAGACCGAATGGCCAACCGTGGGCTGGGAAAGCATCATTGCCGCTAACCCGGATGTGATTGTGGTCTCAAGCCTCGACCGTAACCGCTGGGCGCTGGATAACGCGGAAGAGAAAATCAAATTCCTGAAAAGCGATCCGGCCGTCAGCCAGCTTGATGCGGTCAAAAAAGGCCATATAGTGGTGATGGACGGCCAGGCAATGAACCCGACGATCCGTACCATTTATGGCGCTGAACAGGTGGGCGAACAGCTCAGAAAACTGGGGCTGAACTGATGACGGCAGCCGTACTTCAGGCCCGGCAGGGCCTGTTCCTGACCACTTCCGCTCTGCTGGCTATTGTCCTGTTGTTTCTGGTGATAGCCCTTGGTGTAAGCGTCGGAGAGTTGTCGATTCCGCTGTCCAATGTCTTTTATGCTATCGGTAATAAGCTGGGGCTGACCGCGGTTCCGCTTAACCGCATCTACGAGAGCGTGATTTGGGACTTCCGCCTGAGCCGTGCGCTGGTGGCGGCCTGCTGCGGCGCGGGGTTGGCTATCTGCGGCGCGGTTTTGCAGAGCCTGCTGAAAAACGCGCTGGCTGAACCTTACGTGCTCGGCGTCTCTGCGGGAGCGTCCACCGGCGCGGTTTCCGTCGTGGTGCTGGGGATAGGGACCGGCGCGGTGTCACTCTCTGCGGGCGCGTTTGCCGGGGCATTCGCCGCCTTTGCGTTTGTCGCTTTTCTGACCAACGGCGCGCGCGGCGGCAACGAGCGCACCATCCTCGCAGGTGTGGCCGCGTCACAGCTTTTCAACGCTATCACCGCCTATACCATCAGCACCTCCGCCAGCGCGCAGCAGGCGCGAGATGTGATGTTCTGGCTGCTGGGCAGCTTCAGCGGGGTGCGATGGCCAGAATTTCAACTGGTACTGGTCGTGGTGCTGGCTGGCCTTGCCATTTGTCTTTATTACTCCCGGGCGCTGGATGCCTTTACCTTTGGTGATGACGCCGCCGCCTCGCTGGGGATTGCCGTTCCGTGGGTCCGCCTGGCGCTCTTTACCACCACCGCATTGATCACCGCAACCATCGTCAGCATGGCGGGCTCAATCGGCTTTGTGGGCCTGGTGGTTCCGCATATGATGCGCTTCTTCTTCGGCCCCCTTCATCGCACATTGCTGATTGCCAGCGCGCTGGCAGGTGCCATCCTGATGGTGCTGGCAGATATCGCTTCGCGTCTGCTGATTGCCCCGCAAAGTCTGCCGGTGGGCGTGGTGACCGCGCTGGTTGGCGTGCCGTTCTTTGCCGTGATCATCTACCGTTCAAGGAATAAGTGATGAGTATTTGCGCTGAAAATATTACCTGGAAGGTCGGCAAAAAGGTCATCGTCAATGACGTGTCGCTCAACGTGGCGCAGGGTGAAACGGTAGGACTGCTTGGTCCCAATGGCTGCGGTAAATCATCGCTTCTGCGCATTCTGGCTGGCCTGCGCCGCCCGGATGCAGGCTGTGTGACGCTGGACGGTCAGAACATCTCCCGCATCGCCAAAAAGCAGCTTGCGCGCCGGGTCGCCTTCGTTGAACAGCACGGCATGACCGATGCCAATATGCGCGTTCGCGATGTCGTCAAACTGGGTCGCATTCCGCATCACTCCCCGTTCTCAAACTGGAGCAAGCAGGATGACGAGACCGTCACCGCGGCCCTGCAGCGGGTGGATATGCTGGAAAAAAGCGATCAGGGCTGGCTGAGCCTCTCCGGTGGGGAGCGCCAGCGCGTGCATATCGCCAGGGCGCTGGCGCAGACGCCGACCGAAATTCTGCTGGATGAACCGACCAACCACCTGGACATTCACCATCAGATGCAGCTGATGCACCTGATAAGCGACCTGCCGGTGACCAGCATTGTCGCCATTCACGATCTCAACCATGCGTCAATGTTCTGTGATTCGCTGATTGTGATGCAGAAGGGACAAATCGTAGCCACCGGAACGCCACAGGAGATCCTCTCCGAGGAGCTGCTGTGGGACGTGTTTCGGGTGAAAACCAAAATCGAGATCTCGCCGTTCCATGGCAAAAAGCACATCCATTTTATGGTTTAGGCGTCACTAGAATGATGCCCCTGCGCCCTGCAACAACGCTCTGGCCGCCCGTCTTACTGGGCAGCCAGTTTGTGTTTAACATCGGTTTTTACGCGGTTGTCCCCTTCCTGGCGATTTTTTTGCGCGACGATATGCTGCTTTCCGGCGGGCTTATCGGGCTGATTCTGGGGCTGCGTACCTTTTCGCAGCAGGGGATGTTCATCGTCGGCGGTGCGCTCTCCGACCGCTTTGGTGCCAAAATCATTATCCTCTGCGGCTGCATCATCCGCGTTGCTGGTTATCTGCTGCTGGCGTTTGGACACGCTCTCTGGCCCATCATCCTTGGCGCCTGTCTGACCGGCATTGGCGGCGCGTTGTTCTCTCCCTCCATCGAAGCGCTGCTGGCAAAGGCGGGTACGCAAAGCGAGACTAAAGGGAAACGCAGCCGCGCTGAGTGGTTTGCGCTCTTTGCCGTCTGCGGTGAACTTGGCGCGGTGCTGGGCCCGGTTGCCGGGGCTTTGCTCACGGGGCTGGGGTTTCGCCAGGTGGCACTGGCTGGCGCGGGGGTCTTCGTCGTCGCGCTGATTGTGCTCTACTTCTGCCTTCCGGCTGCGCGACACAGCAAGCAGACACTCACTATTGTTCCCTGGTGGACGACCTTCCGTCAGCCGCGTTTTGTCGCTTTTATCATCGCCTACAGTTCGTGGCTGTTGAGCTACAACCAGCTCTATCTGGCGCTGCCGGTGGAGATCCAGCGCGCCGGCGGTAACGAGAAAGATCTCGGCCCCCTGTTTATGCTGGCCTCTGTGCTGATCATCACCTTGCAGCTTCCGCTGGCGCGTTTCGCCCGACGCGTGGGCGCGATAAGAATTTTGCCGGTGGGCTTTTTGCTGCTCTCGGCCTCCTTTGCGAGCGTGGCGATGTTCGCCCCGGCTGCGCCATCAGAGGGCTGGCTGCGGTTACTTCCGTCCGTGTGTCTTGTGACGCTGTTGACGCTGGGGCAGATGCTGCTGGTGCCCTCGGCAAAGGATCTGGTTCCACGCTTTGCAGAGGAGTCGACGCTTGGCGCGCACTACGGCGCACTCGCCACCGCTGGCGGTGTTGCGGTGCTGGCGGGAAATTTACTGTTTGGCAGTCTGCTGGATCGCGCCCTGGTGCCCTCACCTCAGGCAATGTATCCCTGGCTGCTGCTGGCCCTGTTCCCGTTATGCAGCGCGGTCGCCCTGAACGTCATTTGTCGCCCCTTCAGGGGCTGAAGCCGTTACTTTTTGGGGCGATACTTTTCCGGTAATTCCGGCACCGGACGACGATCGTCCAGCAGATGACGAACCGTCAGGATCGGGTGACGCCATAGCATGCGTGGCCCTGCCCAACGCATTATCTGCTTCATCTCTTCACGCCTGGCAGGCTGGTAGCAGTGTACCGGACACTGTTTACAGGCCGGTTTGTCCTCACCAAAGACACACTTATCCAGACGCTTATCCGCATAGGCGTTCAGCACCTGATAATGCCCCGCTTCCTGAGATGCCTCCGGGCACTGCTTTTCATACAGAGCGATCATTCTGGCGATCGTCTTTTTTTCTCGTGAAATTCGTTTACCAGACATAGCAGCTCACCGTTTGAAACATGCATCAATAATACCTTTTTATACCCTAATTTTCAGTTGTTGCATGTCGTTTTCTGAAGCCGCCTTCCACTATTAAGCCCACACTCGCCGTTTTTTACTGGTATTTTATACAGGCATTACGAACACACATTGCCCGTCGTTATGGAGGCTGTATGCAAGAGATCGCTATGACCAAACACTATCGCCACTTAAAAGTCGGTTATTTCAGAAAACGTCACGAAAACCGGAAAACCAAAATCCCGACACGCTACAGCGTACATGCGGCATTAAGCTTAAAAGGCGACTGGCTTGAGCAGGCAGGGTTTACCACCCACTCTCAGGTGCGGGTGGGCGTTGAACAGGGGAAAATTGTCATCGAACTACTGAAAGAAGATCTCAGCGAGAACAGAAGAAAATAGGACGCTTACCGACGGTAAATAGAAACCCTCTGGGCCCTTGTTTCAGAATGGTATAGTTCAATTTATGGTTCGGGTAAATAAAGAAATCAGGCAACACGTCGCCGAGCACGTTATCCGGCAGAGAATCTTCGTTAACGTCATGGATCTTAACGGAGGTAAACTGGAAAGAGTCCTTGTTTTCAGTCCAGATATAAGACACGTCTCTTCGGATAGACGCTATCGCCTTATCGTTTTTAAAATACGTACCGCCTACCGCGACAACACCGGTCTGCTTCTGCATGGTATACATAAAGTCCAGCGTAAGGTGTGCGCGGACATCCTCATGATAAACAACAACAGAAACTGAACAGGCTTCCGTATCATGTTTTTTTTCTAAGCGATAATGGTAAAGCCAGGACGCCAGTGCGCCCGCAGCAAACAGTAAGAGACACATTATGGCAGTGGACTTTTTAGTCACTGATTGTACCCCCTGAAATAAAGCGTAACGCACCCTGCATCTTCTTCTTGTTCATACGGTTTTCTGCAAATAAGTACCGAAAGTGCCGGAGCCGTACTGGTTGAGGAGAAATAGACCCACGGGTATTTTTTACAATCGAGCCCCGTTTGCATGATAATTTTTTTATAACGCGTGTAGTTTCCGATGCTTTTAATATCATCGTTTCGTGAGAAAAAATGGCACCCATTTTCGGTGCTGCTTATGGTGTAATCTTTAAAAAAATCTTTCTTTGAATAGTCATGCACGGCCAGATGGAGAATAAAATAGCCCAGCCCAAAAGAGAGGGCCATAAAAAGCAGTGGAAGATAGCGACGATAGTGATGACGCGGGGTCTTATCCTTCACCTGAACGGCAGCAGTTTCCGCAATAGCCTCTTTCGGGACGGTGACAGGCCGGGCTTCTGCTGTCGCGCTTTCTGATTCTGCTACGTCGTTTTCAATTCGGGCGACCTTAACTTCTTTTTTAATCTGGAACCCTTTTCTGGGTACCGTGGCAACCAGCGTGTCGTCAGTCTCTCCCGTCGTGCGCAACCCACGCCGGATAATGGAGATATTCTGATAAAGGGTATTGGCCGGAACTAACATTCCGTCTTCACCCCAAACTTTAGTGAAGAAATCCCTTTGATTAACCACTTCCGGGGCGGACTCTAGCAGGAGAACCAGGCAACGACTGGCTGGCGTGGTCAGAATGACGCTTAACTCCGGTCGGGCCATAGAGACAAGTAAGTTTTTCTCTGGACAAAATTTAATATTATCGTTAATTATCCAGAACATATGATACTCACTATGCAATAAACAGAATCAGAAAACTGTTGCCAGAGTTAGCAAGTATACTCTGCGAATATTCCTTGTCAAAGCAGTAAGTTATGGCGTTTGTTCAACAGTAACGCTGAAATAAAAATAATATGAGCATAATAGAATATTGTACCCACATCGAAGACAAATACGTTTCTGAAACAGAAAAAGAAAGGTTCACGTTATATTCTGACGCCTTTATTCCCGTTTACGTTTAATACGCAAGGAATATCGCGCGGTGTTCCTTTAGCGTTACCGGACCAGCGCGCCTGCCGCAATTGCGGCAAGACAGGCCCACGTCTTCAGCATCGCTGGAATCAGGTACGCATTTTAGTCGAAAGAGCCTGCACGTCTGTTTTCCTGTCCAGCAGAGTCCGTTATCATGGTCCGTGAACGATTCATGATAAGAAACGCAGGATGTCATGCGTTCCAATGAGAGAGTAAGAAACCTGACAATAAAAAAGACAACTCATTGAAATTGAAAAAAATGGACACGGTAACCTAATGAGTACACTTGAAAATTTCGACGCCCACACCCCAATGATGCAGCAGTACCTGAAGCTGAAAGCACAGCATCCGGAAATCCTGCTGTTTTACCGCATGGGCGATTTTTACGAGCTGTTTTATGACGATGCTAAACGGGCATCGCAGCTGCTCGACATCTCTCTGACCAAACGTGGCGCATCGGCAGGTGAGCCTATCCCGATGGCAGGCATTCCGCATCATGCGGTAGAAAACTACCTGGCCAAGCTGGTGAATCAGGGCGAGTCGGTGGCCATCTGTGAGCAGATCGGCGATCCGGCCACCTCAAAAGGCCCGGTAGAACGCAAGGTCGTGCGAATCGTCACGCCAGGCACCATCAGCGATGAAGCCCTGCTCCAGGAGCGCCAGGACAACCTGCTGGCAGCACTCTGGCAGGATGGTAAAGGGTTTGGTTACGCCACGCTGGATATCAGCTCCGGACGGTTTCGTCTGAGCGAGCCGGCTGACCGGGAAACCATGGCTGCCGAACTCCAGCGCACCAACCCGGCGGAACTGCTGTATGCCGAAGATTTCGCCGAAATGGCGCTGATCGAAGGTCGTCGCGGTCTGCGCCGCCGTCCGCTGTGGGAATTTGAAATTGATACCGCGCGCCAGCAGCTCAATCTGCAGTTCGGCACCCGCGATCTGATTGGCTTTGGGGTGGAAAACGCCCCGCGCGGGCTGTGCGCCGCGGGCTGCCTGCTGCAGTATGTGAAAGACACCCAGCGCACCGCCCTGCCGCATATCCGCTCTATCACCATGGAGCGCCAGCAGGACAGCATCATTATGGATGCGGCCACGCGCCGGAATCTGGAGATCACTCAGAACCTGGCGGGGGGCGTTGAGAACACGCTGGCATCCGTCCTCGATAACACTGTGACGCCGATGGGCAGCCGCATGCTGAAGCGCTGGCTGCATATGCCCGTCCGCGATACGGATACGCTCGTTTGTCGTCAGCAGACCATTGCCGCGCTGCAGGATCGCTACACCGAGCTGCAGCCCGTGCTGCGTCAGGTGGGCGATCTGGAGCGTATTCTGGCTCGCCTGGCGCTGCGCACGGCACGGCCTCGCGATCTTGCACGGATGCGTCACGCCTTCCAGCAGCTGCCGGAACTGCGTGCTCAGCTGAGTGACGTTGACAGCGCACCGGTTCAGAAACTCCGCGAAACCATGGGTGAGTTCGCTGAACTCCGCGATCTGCTTGAACGCGCGATCGTTGATGCGCCGCCGGTTCTGGTCCGCGACGGGGGCGTCATTGCCCCTGGCTATAACGAAGAGCTGGACGAATGGCGCGCGCTGGCTGACGGCGCAACGGATTACCTCGACAAGCTGGAGATCCGCGAGCGCGAACGTCTCGGACTCGATACCCTGAAAGTTGGCTATAACGCGGTACACGGTTACTACATTCAGATCAGCCGCGGACAGAGCCATCTGGCGCCGATTCACTATGTGCGTCGCCAGACGTTGAAAAACGCTGAGCGCTACATCATTCCTGAGCTGAAAGAGTATGAGGACAAAGTTCTCACCTCGAAAGGCAAAGCGCTGGCCCTGGAAAAGCAGCTTTACGACGAGCTGTTCGACATGCTGATGCCACACCTCGCGGACCTGCAGTTAAGCGCAGGTGCGCTGGCGGAGCTGGATGTGCTGGTGAACCTGGCAGAGCGCGCTGAAACGCTGAACTATACCTGCCCGACCTTTACCGATAAGCCCGGCATTCGCATTACCGAAGGCCGCCATCCGGTGGTGGAGCAGGTACTCAACGAACCGTTTATCGCCAACCCGCTGAGTCTGTCACCGCAGCGCAGAATGCTGATCATTACCGGTCCGAACATGGGCGGTAAAAGTACCTATATGCGCCAGACAGCACTTATCGCGCTGCTCGCGTATATCGGCAGCTACGTGCCGGCGCAAAAAGTGGAGATTGGCCCCATCGATCGTATCTTCACCCGCGTGGGTGCGGCGGACGATCTGGCCAGCGGTCGTTCCACCTTCATGGTCGAAATGACTGAAACCGCCAATATCCTGCACAACGCAACAGAACACAGTCTGGTGCTGATGGATGAAGTCGGACGCGGCACCTCAACCTACGACGGACTGTCGCTGGCGTGGGCGTGTGCCGAAAGCCTGGCGAATAAAATCAAGGCCATGACGCTGTTCGCGACGCACTACTTTGAACTGACGCAGTTGCCGGAGAAAATGGAAGGCGTGGCAAACGTCCACCTGGATGCACTGGAGCATGGTGATACTATCGCCTTTATGCACACGGTGCAGGATGGTGCGGCGAGCAAGAGCTATGGTCTGGCCGTCGCGGCGCTGGCGGGTGTGCCTAAAGAGGTGATTAAACGCGCGCGTCAGAAACTGCGCGAGCTGGAAAGTCTGTCGCCGAATGCAGCCGCCACCCAGATTGATGGCACGCAGATGTCGCTGCTGGCTCCTGCGGAAGAGACCTCCCCCGCCGTTGAAGCGCTGGAGAATCTCGATCCAGATTCCCTGACGCCGCGTCAGGCGCTGGAGTGGATTTATCGGCTGAAGAGTCTGGTGTAGTTCTCTGCGATCTTTGCCCGGTGGCGCTGCGCTTACCGGGCCTACGGGTTTTGTAGGACGGGTAAGGCGAAGCCGCCACCCGGCAAAACAGACCGCACGATGTTACCGCCCGGTAAGCGTAGCGCCACCGGGCTTTTTTTTTACAACAATGGCGGAATGGTTGGCACCTGCGGCGCCTCATCAATATCCTTCTGCGTCATGCGGAACGCTTCCGGATAATGTTCACGGCTGGTACGACGCAGCGGCTCGGTATCGCGCCAGGTATACAGACAGTGCTGGCACTGATAAACCGTCCAGACCCCTTTCACCGGTGATGTGGCCATCACCTCAATATGCTCATCGGCACAACGTGGACAAATCATCTTTTCCTCCTTATTGACGTGCTGCCAGCATCGCGGTCAGCTTTTCAGCCCAGGCTTTGGTTTCAGGTAAATCCTGCACCGGCTGGCTGTAGTGACCGCGGTTATCCGGCGCGACAGGCGTGGTGGCATCAATAATCAGCTTGTCAGTGATCCCTGCCGGGCTGGAGCCCGGGTCGAGCTCAAGAACCGACATGTTCGGCAACTGCACCAGATCGCCTGCCGGATTCACTTTCGAGGACAGCGCCCACATCACCTGCGGCAGGTTGAACGGATCCACGTCTTCATCCACCATGATCACCATCTTCACGTAGCCCAGACCGTGTGGCGTGGTCATGGCACGCAGGCCAACTGCGCGGGCAAAACCGCCATAGCGTTTTTTGGTGGAGATAATCGCCAGCAGGCCGTGGGTGTACATGGCATTCACCGCCTGGACTTCCGGGAACTCTGCTTTTAACTGCTGATACAGTGGCACACAGGTCGCCGGCCCCATCAGGTAGTCAATCTCGGTCCAGGGCATCCCCAGATAGAGCGACTCGAAAATCGGTTTGGTGCGGTACGAGACTTTATCAATTCGCACTACCGTCATGTTGCGCCCGCCGGAATAGTGCCCGGTAAACTCACCGAACGGCCCTTCGATTTCACGTTTACGGCCTTCAATCACCCCTTCCAGGATCACTTCTGAACCCCACGGCACATCGAAACCGGTCAACGGTGCCGTGGCAATCGGATACGGGCTTTCACGCAGCGCCCCGGCCATTTCATATTCGGATTGATCGTATTTCAGCGGCGTCGCACCCATCAGGGTGATTATCGGGTCGTTGCCCAGAGTAATCGCCACCGGCAGATCTTCACCGCGCTCTTCGGCTTTATGCAGATGCAGGGCGATATCGTGCATCGGCACTGGCTGCAGGCCGAGCTTACGTTTGCCCTTCACCTCCATACGATAAATACCGACGTTCTGCTTGCCGAAGTGGTCCGGGTCGAGCGGATCGCGCGACACGACACACGCTTTGTCGAGATAAAAGCCCCCGTCCCCGTCGTTCAGACGGAACAGCGGCAAAATGTCGAACAGGTTGATGTCTTCGCCGTCTACCGTATTCTGCGCCCACGCAGGATCGGCGCGCCGCTCGGGCGTAACCGGGAATTTATCCCAGCGGCGAATGAATTCGTCGATCTGCTTTTTTACCGGCGTATTTGCAGGCAATCCCATGGAGATAGCGTGGTTTTGCCAGGAGCCGATGGTGTTCATCACCACCCGGGCATCGGTAAATCCGCGAATGTTATCGAACCACAGCGCAGGTGCGCCGTCACCAATTCGTCCCGTCGCGTTGGCGGCCGCCGCCAGATCCGGTTCCGCATTGACCTCTTCTTCAATTTTCAGCAGTTGCCCTTGCTCATCGAGCGCCTGCAGGAAGCTTCTCAAATCATCAAATGCCATCTTTATTCTCCTGTGAAAAATGTTTCGCCGCCTGCAAACCGTTCCAGCGACGCGCTTTTGTATGCTCCAGACCAAACTGGTCGAGCACGCGGGTCACGATGTGTTGGGTGATGTCATCGGCGGTTTGCGGGTGGTTGTAATACGCAGGCATGGGCGGCACCATCGCCACACCCATGCGAGAAAGCGCGAGCATGTTCTCCAGATGAACAGTGCTGAGCGGCGTTTCACGCGGGACCAGCACCAGCTTGCGCCCCTCTTTCAGCACCACGTCTGCCGCACGGCCCACCAGCCCTTCGGCATAGCCCGCGCGGATCCCCGCCAGCGTTTTCATACTGCAGGGAATGACGATCATGCCGTCGGTGCGAAACGAGCCGGATGAAATGGTGGCGGCCTGATCGGCCGGGCTGTGGACAACATCAGCCAGGGCGGCGACATCCTGCGCGGTATAAGGCGTTTCCAGCTCGATGGTGGTTTTTGCCCATTTCGACATCACCAGATGGGTCTCGACCTCCGGCATGTCGCGTAACGCCTGCAGTAAAGCCACCCCCAGCGGAGCACCTGTTGCCCCCGTCATTCCGACTATCAATCTCATTCAGCACCTCAATCAATTCGTTCGCATACGAACATATTGAGTAAACTACTCCCGGAACGCCTGCCTGACAAGATCGTTCGCATACGATCACACTAAATGCTAAAAACTGCTGCGTTAAAATCACAGGCAATAGCGGCTATCATAGGGGGAGAATTTTTTCGTCGGAGTGTTCATGGAACTGAGACAAGAAGCGTTCCACCTTTTACGTCAGCTTTTTCAACAGCATACGGCCCACTGGCAACATGCTTTACCGGAGCTGACCAAGCCACAATATGCGGTGATGCGCTCTATTGCCGAAAATCCGGGAATCGAACAGGTCGCCCTGACGGAAGTGGCGGTAAGCACAAAAGCGACGCTGGCCGAAATGCTGAGCCGCATGGAATCACGTGGGCTGGTGAAGCGCGAACATGATCCTGCGGATAAGCGCCGCCGGTTTGTCTTCCTGACGCCTGAAGGTGAAGCCCTGCTTGCAAGCTGTAAACCGGTCGGCAACGAGGTGGATGAGGCGTTTTTAGGGCGTCTCAGCAAAGATGAGCGGGAACAATTTACGGCACTGATCAAAAAGATGATGCACGATTAGTTCACGCGGGCACGCATAAAATCAATAAATGTCCGGACCTTAGCGGGCACATGCTGGGCATCCGGATAAACGGCATAGATGCCCTGCTGAGCAAAGGTGTATCCCGGTAAAAGCGATACCAGATCGCCCGAATTCAGTGCGTTTCGCACCAGCCACTCCGGCAGCAGCGCCACTCCACATCCCGCATGTGCGAAAGCCATCAGCGCCTGGGCGCTATCGGCGTACAGGCGCGAGGCTTTTTTAATCTCAAAGGCAACCAGATTGCCATCCGCATCTTTCACCTGCCAGTGCAGCGGCGAAGGTAAACGCTCGTGAACGATCCATTCTGCCTGGGCCAGGTGTTCGAGAGATTCAACCGGATGGTTAGCCAGCCACCCGGGGGCGGCAACCGGCAGGATCGAAAAGTGTGAAATCAGGGCGGCGTGGTAGCGCGAATCAGCGAGTGTTCCCAGCCGGATGGCGACATCAAAGCGCTCCGAGATGAGATCGGCATGCTGAGACGACGAAACATGACGAACGCGAAGGTCCGGGTGCTGCTGGCTAAATTCGGCCAGCAAAGGCACAACCACCTGCGAACCGTACTCGGGCGTGGTGGTGATCCGCAATTCCCCGGTCAGGCCGGCATGGTTAGCGCGAACGTCATCCTGCAGGCGTTCAGCCTCCTGTAAAAGCCTGACGCTTCGCTGATGAAAAAGCACGCCCGCCTCGGTTAACGTCAGGCGACGGGTGGATCGCAGCAGCAGCGTGACTCCCAGCTCATCTTCCAGCTGGCGAATATTGAAGCTGACCACGGCCTTTGTCAGCCCCATCGACTCTGCGGCGGCAGTAAAACTGCCCGCATCCGCTACCGCTACAAACATCGCCGTTCGCTGGAGATTCAGCATCGTTAACCTTCATTATTGTCAAAATAGTTTTGACAGTATATCGCGAATTGTTGCGTTTATCGGCACCGGACAAGCCGATACGATACGCCCCTCACCGGAGGATCCACCATGACGTATCGCAGCAAAGTCGCCGTAGTCTATCTGCTGGGCTTTTTTCTTGATTTGATCAACATGTTTATCGCCAGCGTCGCCTTTCCGGCAATGGCGCAGACCTATCACGCCACGCCCTCTGCACTTGCCTGGGTCAGTAACGGGTATATTGTCGGCCTGACGCTGGTGATCCCGTTCAGCAGTGCCCTGACGCGCCGCATCGGGGCAAAGCACGTCATCCTTCTCTCGCTGGTTCTCTTTAGCGTAGCCTCCACCGCGGCAGGCTTGTCTGCCACACTTGAAACGCTGATTGCCTGGCGGGTGCTGCAAGGCGTGGGCGGTGGCTTATTGATCCCCGTAGGGCAGGCGCTGACCTGGCAACAGTTTAAAGCGCATGAACGCGCCAGGCTCTCTTCCGCCGTCATGCTGGTTGCACTGCTTGCCCCCGCATGCTCACCTGCGTTAGGGGGCCTACTGGTTCAGGCTTTAAGCTGGCGGTGGGTATTTTTTGCTACCCTCCCGGTTGCTCTCCTGACCTTTGCATTGGCCTGTCTGTGGCTTAAGCATGAAATGCCAGCGATAAAAGCAAACCGACTGCTGAACCTGAGTTTGATCGCCGATCCGCTTCTGCGCGTTTCCATGATGGTTTATGTATGTGTCCCCGGCATGTTTATCGGAATAAACGTCACGGGCATGTTTTATCTGCAGAGCGTGGCCAACATGACGCCAGCCGCGACGGGCATGCTGATGCTGCCGTGGTCTCTGGCATCGTTTATGGCCATCACCGCAACGGGCCGTTACTTTAACCGTGTCGGCCCCCGACCTCTGTTGATCGCGGGATGCCTGCTTCAGGCGTCAGGTATTCTGCTTTTGCTCAACGTCAGTGCGACCACGGGCACGTTGCCAGCGACCGTTGCGTTTGCATTAATGGGCGCAGGAGGCAGCCTTTGCAGCAGTACGGCGCAGAGCAGCGCATTTCTGACAACGCGTCGGGAAGAGCTGGCTGATGCCAGCGCGCTGTGGAATCTTAATCGTCAGCTGAGTTTTTTTACGGGTGCCTTTCTGCTGGCACAGGTGCTGGATCTGGCCCAGAGGTATTTGCCCCCCGTCGCCGCGTGGCACGGGATGTTTCTGGTTGCTTCGGCCATCACCCTGGTGCCCGTCATCTCTGTATTTCGTCTTAACAACCCGCAGGTGCTTGCACAACTGCAACAGGAGAAACCATGACGCCTTTCGAACACGACATCATTGATATTCATATCGCACTGGAAAGCTGGCTGGGTGCCGGTGAAGGTCATGTTGATGCCCTGCTCGCCCGTTTCCAGCCTGACTTTCTGATGGTTCCCCCGACTGGGGCGCATTTAAACCATGACGCCCTTGCCCGTTTTCTGCACGCCCAGCGTGGAAGCCGACCCGGCCTGAAAATCATCATTGATGAGTTAGCCACGATTCAGTCATGGGATAACGGTGCGGTACTTCATTATCGGGAGACGCAGACCCGCCCGGACCAGCCCGTCAACGTACGCTGGTCAACCGCGGTGCTCAATCGGGAAGGCGAGACGATCAGCTGGCGTCTGCTGCACGAAACAGCGCAGCCGTAAGAGATTAAAAAAGGCCCGTCTCACGACGGGCCTTTTTCTGACGAAAGGTTGCTTATTCGCGGAACAGCGCTTCGATATTCAGACCTTGCCCCTGCAGAATTTCACGCAGGCGACGCAGACCTTCAACCTGAATCTGACGAACACGTTCACGGGTCAGGCCAATTTCACGGCCGACGTCTTCCAGTGTCGCAGCTTCATACCCCAGTAAACCGAAACGACGTGCCAGCACTTCACGCTGTTTGGCGTTCAGTTCGAACAGCCATTTAACGATGCTCTGTTTCATGTCATCGTCCTGCGTGGTGTCTTCCGGACCGTTGTCTTTCTCATCGGCCAGGATATCCAGCAGCGCTTTTTCGGAGTCGCCACCCAGCGGGGTGTCAACCGAGGTAATGCGCTCGTTGAGACGCAGCATGCGGCTTACGTCATCAACCGGTTTGTCGAGTTGCTCAGCAATCTCTTCTGCGCTTGGCTCGTGGTCCAGTTTATGGGACAACTCGCGCGCGGTACGCAGATAGACGTTCAACTCTTTGACGATGTGAATCGGCAGTCGAATCGTACGGGTTTGGTTCATAATCGCCCGTTCGATGGTCTGACGAATCCACCAGGTCGCGTAGGTGGAGAAGCGGAACCCACGTTCAGGGTCAAACTTCTCTACTGCGCGGATGAGACCTAAGTTGCCCTCTTCAATCAGGTCCAGCAGAGCCAGACCACGATTGCCGTAACGACGGGCAATTTTCACGACCAGACGCAAGTTACTTTCAATCATGCGACGGCGCGAGGCAACATCACCACGCAAAGCACGACGTGCGAAATAGACTTCTTCTTCGGCCGTTAACAGTGGGGAGTAACCAATCTCCCCAAGGTAAAGCTGAGTCGCGTCCAGTACACGCTGTGTGGCACCCTGCGATAACAGCTCTTCTTCAGCCAAATCGTTATCACTGGGTTCCTCTTCTACTAAGGCTTTTTCGTCAAAAGCCTCTGCTCCGTTCTCATCAAATTCCGCATCTTCATTTAAATCATGAACTTTCAGCGTATTCTGACTCATAAGGTGGCTCCTACCCGTGATCCCTGAACGAGACACCCTGGCTGGCATGCCCCGTCAATTTATCGCTGCGGCAAATACTGCAGCGGGTTTACGGATTTCCCCTTGTAACGAATTTCAAAATGCAAGCGTGTAGAACTGGTTCCGGTGCTACCCATGGTAGCGATTTTTTGCCCCGCCTTAACTTCTTGTTGTTCCCGGACCAGCATTGTGTCGTTATGGGCGTAGGCACTCAGGTAATCATCGTTATGTTTGATGATGATAAGATTACCGTAACCGCGCAGAGCGTTACCGGCATACACAACGCGTCCGTCTGCGGTCGCGATGATAGCCTGTCCCTTACTTCCTGCGATATCGATCCCTTTGTTCCCTCCTTCGGAGGAAGAGAAGTTCTCGATAACCTTACCGTCAGTTGGCCAGCGCCAGGTTGAGATTGGCGAACTGGAACTCATACTGCTGGCAGTCGGTTCAGTAGAGCTAACCACAGGTGCCGTAGCCGGTGCTGTGACAGCAGTCGCAGTCCCTTTATTATTCGGCAACATTTTGTTAGCAGTCTGATCACCTGAATCTTCAGAATACGTAATTACAGGTTGTGAAGCAACCACCGTGGTGGATTTTTGTGCAGGCTTAACGCTGTTATTTTGCGCGGTCACATCCGCTGCAGAAACGGTGTTACCAGGCGTAAGCGGCGTACCCGTCGCGTTGCCCACCTGGAGCGTCTGCCCGACTTCCAGCGCATACGGTGCCTGGACGTTGTTGCGCTGCGCGAGGTCACGGAAATCGTTCCCGGTGATCCACGCGATATAGAACAGCGTATCGCCACGTTTCACGGTATAAGTGCTGCCGCCGGTATAGCTGCCTTTCGGAATGTTCCCATACTGACGGTTATATACTATGCGGCCATTTTGGGTCTGAACAGGTTGTTCGACTGGCTGAATCTGTGTTGGCTGTGTAACAGGTTGTTGCACAGGCTGAATCTGTGGTGTTTGCTGCGGCGCAGCAGTACCCATTTTAGGCGGCGGCGTGATCAACATTCCGCTGGACGTGTTACCGGAGCCGCTGGTTCCGCCGACGGAACTGACAGGCGCAGGTGCATTGTTAGAACTCGTACAGCCTGCCAGCCAGAGCGAAACCAGTGATAATGCCGCAACACGGCTGATGGTGAATTTAGGGCTTCCCGCGCTCATTTATCCCCCAGGAATGTGTTAACTACCAGTGACTTAAAATTAACCGTGATGGCACGACTCTTTCGCGCCACACCATACGCTGAATTTGCCTTAATAACCCTGGATAATTCCGAGTCTTAGGCCAGTTCCCCCTTTACCAGAGGCACAAAGCGCACGGCTTCTACGGTATCGATAATAAACTCGTCGCCACGTCGACGAACGCGCTTCAGCAGCTGCTGCTCATCGCCAACAGGCAGAACAAGAATGCCCCCCTCATCCAGCTGCGACAACAGGGCCGCAGGGATCTCAGGTGGAGCGGCCGTCACGATGATCGCGTCAAACGGGGCGCGAGCCTGCCAACCCTGCCATCCATCACCGTGTCGTGTCGAAACATTGTGTAAATCAAGTTGTTTCAGGCGACGACGCGCCTGCCACTGTAAACCTTTGATCCGCTCAACCGAGCACACATGATGCACCAGATGCGCCAGAATCGCAGTTTGATACCCGGACCCGGTGCCAATCTCCAGCACGCGGGAGTCGGGGGTGAGCTCCAGCAGCTCCGTCATGCGTGCCACCATGTAGGGCTGCGAAATCGTCTGGCCTTGCCCGATGGGCAACGCCACGTTCTCCCACGCTTTGTGTTCAAACGCCTCATCTACAAATTTCTCACGCGGAACCTGGGCGAGCGCATGCAGCACATGCTCGTCGCGGATCCCCTGTGCGCGAAGTTGATCCAGAAGAGTTTGTACACGTTTGCTTACCATTGCGCGTTCACTCCTGCGCGATCAAGCCAGCCCGACACCACATCATGCGCGCTATACGCGGTTAAATCTACGTGCAGTGGCGTCACCGAGACATAGCCTTCATCCACGGCAGCAAAGTCGGTATCCGGCCCCGCATCGCACTTATCGCCAGGAGGGCCAATCCAGTAAAGTGTATTGCCGCGCGGATCCTGTTGCGGGATAACCTGATCGGCCGGATGACGGCTTCCGCAACGCGTGACGCGAATGCCCTTGATTTCATTCAGCGGGAGATCCGGCACGTTGATATTAAGAATACGCCCGGTGCGCAGCGGTTCACGGTTCAGCGCCCGCAGGATAGAACAGGTCACCACGGCTGCGGTGTCGTAGTGGGTGTGACCGTTTAGCGACACCGCCAGCGCCGGAAACCCAAGATGACGGCCTTCCATTGCGGCCGCCACGGTTCCGGAGTAGATCACGTCATCGCCAAGATTCGGCCCGGCGTTAATCCCGGAAACGACAATATCCGGGCGCGGGCGCATCAGCGCATTCACACCCAGAAACACACAGTCCGTCGGCGTGCCCATCTGCACGGCAATATCGCCATTTTCAAAGGTAAAGGTGCGAAGCGACGACTCCAGCGTCAATGAGTTAGACGCTCCACTGCGGTTACGATCGGGAGCCACGACCTGCACATCCGCAAATTCGCGAAGGTGTTTCGCCAGCGTCTGAATGCCTGGCGCATGGATCCCGTCATCGTTACTCAGCAATATTCGCATAATCACCCGACGTGTTGATAAGTTCCCTGACAACACTGGTGGCAAAGCTACCTGCCGGTAGCCAGAAGCGTAACTCAACGGTTACGTCATCCCACCAGTTCCAGCTTAACTGCTGCGGGTAGAGCAACATCGCCCGGCGTGCTGCTTCGACTTTTTCCCGCACCAGCAATGATTGTAATTCCTGCGCTTCGGCAACGGCTGCCTGCTCCGCGGCCAGCGCGTCACCCTGCGTACCCCAGTCGCCCGAGCCAGGCAAGGCCGCGGTGATCATCAGCGTTTTGGCGTCCACACGCGACTGAACATCGGCCATTTCGTCAGCCGTTGCCACAAACCAGCTGCCGCGTCCCGCTAATTGTAGCGCATCGCCGACAACAACTTGATTCGCGTCCGGTTTTTTCAGCCGTTCGCTTACGATCTGATTAAACAACGCACTGCGGGCCGCCGACAACCAAAAACTGCGTTTATTCCTGTCACGCACCGGCGCATCGCTTTGCGCCCAGCGCAGTGCGCCCTGCAGGTTACTGCCGCCGATACCAAAGCGCTGCGCACCAAAGTAGTTCGGCACGCCGTGGTCATTAATGGCCTGCAGACGCTTTTCCACGTCGTCACGGTCGGTCACTTCACGCAACACCAGAGTAAAGTTGTTACCTTTCAACGCCCCCAGACGCAGTTTGCGCTTGTGGCGCACGTACTCCAGCACCTTACAGCCCTCAAGCTCAAATTTGCTTAAATCAGGCATCGCATTACCGGGAACGCGCGCGCAAAGCCACTGTTCGGTGACCGCGTGTTTGTCTTTTTGTCCCGCGAAGCTCACTTCGCGGGCATGGATTTTGAGGAATTTCGCCAGCGCATCGGCCACAAAGCGGGTATTGCAGCCATTTTTGAGGATGCGCACCAGGATATGCTCGCCTTCGCCGTCCGGCTCAAAGCCCAAATCTTCCACGACCACGAAATCTTCGGGGCTGGCTTTCAGCAGACCACTCCCCTGCGGTTTACCGTGCCGGTAGGTCAGGTTGTCAAAATCGGTCATTTGCTCGCCTTCACCAGCAGCGCCACGGCTTCGCAGGCGATGCCTTCGCCGCGACCGGTAAAGCCCAGTTTCTCCGTGGTAGTCGCTTTGACGTTAACGTCATCCATGTGGCAACCCAGATCTTCAGCGATAAATACGCGCATCTGAGGAATATGTGGCAGCATTTTGGGGGCCTGAGCGATGATCGTCACATCGACGTTACCCAGGGTGTAGCCCTTCGCCTGAATACGGCGCCAGGCTTCACGCAACAGCGCACGGCTGTCTGCCCCTTTAAACGCCGGATCGGTGTCCGGGAACAGCTTGCCGATATCGCCCAGCGCCGCAGCACCCAGTAAGGCGTCGGTTAAGGCGTGTAACGCCACGTCGCCATCAGAATGCGCCAGCAGCCCTTTTTCATACGGAATGCGCACGCCGCCAATGATAATTGGGCCAACGCCTCCAAAGGCGTGTACATCAAAACCGTGTCCAATTCGCATTATGCCTTCTCCTGATGGGTCGAACGGGTAAGATAAAATTCCGCGAGCTGTAAATCTTCCGGACGCGTCACTTTTATATTATCAGCGCGCCCTTCAACAAGCGTTGGGTGGAAACCGCAATACTCCAGCGCAGAGGCTTCGTCCGTTATGGTCGCACCTTCCGTAAGCGCGCGCGTTAAGCAGTCGTGGAGTAATTCACGGGGGAAAAATTGTGGCGTCAGCGCGTGCCATAAATCGACACGTTCAACGGTATGGGCGATAGCCTGTTTACCCGGCTCAGCGCGCTTCATGGTGTCGCGTACCGGGGCGGCCAGAATGCCACCGACTTTACTGGTTTCACTTAGCGCCAGCAGGCGCGCAAGATCGTCCTGATGCAGGCACGGGCGCGCAGCGTCGTGGACCAGCACCCATTGGGCATCGCCGGCGGCCTGGATGCCCGCCAGTACGGAATCGGCGCGCTCGGCGCCGCCATCAACGACGGTGATCTGCGGATGATGTGCCAGCGGTAACTGTGCGAATCGGGCATCGCCCGGACTGATAGCGATGATCACGCGCGTCACTCGGGGATGCGCCAGCAGCGCCGCCACAGCGTGTTCGAGGATCGTTTTATCGCCAATAGAGAGGTATTGCTTGGGACATTCTGTCTGCATGCGCCGGCCAAAACCCGCGGCCGGCACCACGGCGCATACGTCCGAAAAAGTCACTGCCATGTCGTAATCCTGGGCCTGATTATCGATTGTTCTGTGCTGAGCCCTGATTGCGTTTAGACGCATCCGGAACCAGACGATAAAAGGTTTCGCCCGGCTTAGTCATACTGAGTTCATTGCGTGCGCGTTCCTCAATCGCCTCTTGCCCGCCATTGAGGTCATCAATTTCAGCAAAGAGTTGATCGTTTCGCGCCTTAAGTTTGGCGTTTGTTGCCTGCTGAGCCGCGACGTCATCGCTTACCCGGCTATAGTCGTGCAGTCCGTTCTTACCGAACCACAGCGAATATTGCAGCCAGATCAGCAAAGCCAGCAACAGCAGCGTTAGTTTACCCATCCTGCCCCCTGAAAAACGGCATCTTCATCCCACAACGCCCCCGGCGCTCTATGCCGGAGTAACAGAGATGCCGCAACATCGCGGGCAAATGTACCACATTTTTTCCGCAGAATCGCCCTGCACAATATCGTCACACAGTTGGTTACGGTTTGAATTATGGCTGAAGTTAGCCCATGAGCCACAAAAATAACAGACCAAACATCAGGACCACCGTCACAATCGTGACAACGGTACTGTAAAGCAGTTTGCCGTTAAGCAGCGAATGCAGGGCAATGCCGACGACAACCGCCACGGGCATCAGCGCCAGGAAGAAGGGCCAGGTGTAGAGAAAGAAGAACAGCGTGTTACCGCCGTAGATGAGAAACGGGATGCCCAGCGCCAGCAACCACGAGACGAAGCCGACGAAGGCCCCGGGAAATGACCAGGTCGTCTCGTCGTCGGTCGCTATCGGATCCGACCCGGTGGTAATCATGTAGTTTTCACTGTTGCGCATAGCTAATCCTGTGACCGTGACTCATCGTTCGGGGAGACAGCTCCCGAACGATACCGTCTCAGGATCTGATAATATCGTCCCGTCTGAGCAGGTCTAATAATTGGCTTACTAAATTTGTTACCAATTGTTGACCTTCCAGGTGAATCTCAGGGGATTCAGGCGCTTCGTAGACCGAGTCGATGCCGGTGAAGTTTCGCAGTTCACCCGCGCGGGCTTTTTTATACAGCCCTTTCGGATCGCGCGCTTCACAGATTTCCAGCGGCGTATCGACAAACACCTCGATAAAACGATCCTGACCGACGCGCTCGCGCACCATCTGGCGCTCGGCGCGGTGAGGCGAGATAAACGCGGTCAGCACCACCAGCCCGGCATCCGCCATCAGGCTGGCGACTTCCCCAACCCGACGGATATTCTCTTTGCGATCCTCATCGCTGAAGCCCAAATCACTGCACAGACCGTGACGCACGTTGTCGCCGTCCAGCAGGTAGGTGCTTACGCCCTGCTGATGCAATGCCTCTTCCAGCGCCCCCGCAACCGTCGATTTACCGGAGCCGGACAGCCCGGTAAACCACAGCACAACCCCACGGTGACCGTGGAGTTGCTCGCGCTGAGCGACGGTGACCGGATGAGGATGCCAGACGACGTTCTCATCATGGGCGGCCATTACTTGCCTCCCAGCAGATCGCGCGCACCCCAGTGCGGGAAGTGCTTACGCACCAGCGCATTCAGTTCAAGCTCAAAGGCGCTGAATTCCGACACCGCTGTCGCCTGTTGATTAGGCTCGCGCACCATGCCAGCACCGACGGTGACGTTGGTCAGGCGATCGATAAAGATAAGCCCTCCCGTTACCGGGTTTTGCTGGTATTTGTCCAGCACCAGCGGCTCGTCAAAGGTGAGATCCACCAGGCCGATACCGTTCAACGGCAACTCGCTCACTTCACGCTGGGTCAGATTATTGATGTCCACCTGGAACTGGATACCGTCCACGCGGGCGCGTGTTTTCTTACCGGCAATTTTGATGTCGTAGCTTTGACCTGCCGTCAGCGGCTGTTCAGCCATCCACACCACATCCACAGCAGCACCCTGCACCGCTGCCAGCGTTTCGTGCGCATCCACCAGCAGATCGCCGCGGCTGATATCAATCTCATCTTTCAGCACCAGCGTTACCGCTTCACCGGCGCCGGCTTCCTGCAGATCGCCATCAAAGGTGACGATACGGGCAATGGACGATTCCACACCGGACGGCAACACTTTGACGCGCTGCCCCACCGTGACGGAGCCCGAGGCGAGGGTGCCGGAGAAGCCGCGAAAATCGAGGTTCGGGCGGTTAACGTACTGCACCGGGAAGCGCATTGGCTGGGTATCCACCACGCGCTGAATTTCAACCGTTTCCAGCACTTCCAGCAGCGTCGGGCCGCTGTACCACGGCATGTTGGCGCTCTGGGAGGCGACGTTGTCCCCTTCCAGCGCGGAGAGCGGTACAAAGCGGATATCGAGGTTACCCGGTAGCTGTTCAGCAAAGGTCAGGTAGCTCTGGCGGATCTCCTCGAACGTCTCTTCGCTGAAGTTCACCAGATCCATTTTGTTCACCGCCACCACCAGGTGTTTGATCCCCAGCAGCGTGTAGATGAAGCTGTGACGACGGGTTTGATCCAGCACGCCTTTACGGGCATCGATGAGCAGGATCGCCAGCTCACAGGTTGATGCACCGGTGGCCATGTTGCGGGTGTACTGCTCATGCCCCGGCGTGTCGGCAATAATAAATTTGCGTTTTTCGGTGGAGAAATAGCGATACGCAACATCAATGGTGATGCCCTGCTCGCGCTCCGCCTGCAGGCCGTCCACCAGCAGCGCCAGGTCGAGCTTTTCGCCCTGGGTACCATGACGTTTGCTGTCGTTATGCAGGGAGGAGAGCTGGTCTTCATAGATCTGACGCGTGTCGTGCAGCAGACGACCAATCAGCGTGCTTTTACCGTCATCAACGCTACCGCAGGTCAGAAAGCGCAGCAGGCTCTTGTGTTGTTGCGCATGCAGGTATGCTTCTACGCCGCCTTCATTGGCAATTTGTTGGGCAATCGTGGTGTTCATGGCGGCTCCTTAGAAATAACCCTGACGTTTCTTCAGTTCCATCGAGCCTGCCTGGTCGCGGTCAATGACGCGGCCCTGTCGCTCGCTGGTGGTCGATACCAGCATCTCTTCGATGATCTCTGGCAGCGTTTGCGCGTTGGACTCCACCGCGCCGGTCAGCGGCCAGCAGCCGAGAGTACGGAAACGCACCATCTGTTTTTTGATCACTTCCCCAGGCTGCAGGTCGATACGATCGTCATCGATCATCATCAGCATGCCGTCGCGCTCCAGCACCGGGCGCTCAGCCGCCAGGTAAAGCGGAACGATTTCGATATTTTCCAGATAGATGTACTGCCAGATATCCAGCTCGGTCCAGTTGGAGAGCGGGAAGACGCGAATGCTTTCGCCTTTGTTGATCTGGCCGTTGTAGTTGTGCCACAGCTCGGGACGCTGGTTTTTCGGATCCCAGCGGTGGAAGCGGTCACGGAAGGAATAAATACGCTCTTTGGCGCGGGATTTCTCCTCGTCACGGCGCGCGCCGCCGAAAGCGGCGTCAAAACCGTACTTGTTTAGCGCCTGCTTCAGCCCTTCGGTTTTCATGATGTCGGTGTGTTTAGCGCTGCCGTGAACAAACGGGTTAATGCCCATCGCCACCCCTTCCGGGTTTTTATGCACCAGCAGTTCACAGCCGTAGGCTTTGGCGGTACGGTCGCGGAACTCGTACATCTCACGGAATTTCCAGCCGGTATCAACATGCAGCAGCGGGAACGGCAGCGTGCCCGGATAAAACGCTTTACGCGCCAGATGCAGCATCACGCTGGAATCTTTGCCGATGGAGTACATCATTACCGGGTTAGAGAACTCGGCGGCCACTTCGCGGATAATATGGATACTTTCCGCTTCGAGCTGTCGCAGGTGAGTAAGTCGTTTTTGGTCCATAACCGTTCCTTAAGCCAGATTCACCACAGAGGAGCCAAACCCCTCTGAGTCTGTTGTATGTTGAAACCAGGCGAGCGTGCTGTGCAGCTGTACCACTTCGCCCACCACGATAAGCGCGGGCATCGGGGCGTCTTTCGCCAGGATTGCAAGGTCTTGTAGCGTACCGGTCACCACACGCTGATCGACGCGGGTGCCGCGAGAAATAACAGCCACCGGCGTTGTCGCCTCGCGACCGTGCTGAATAAGTTGTTCACTGATATCCGCCGCCTTCATCGTGCCCATATAGATAGCCAGCGTCTGTCGGCTCTGTGCCAGATGCGACCAGTCAAACGGGGTGCTGTCGGCCTTATAATGGCCAGTCACAAAGGTCACGCTCTGGGCGTAATCGCGGTGCGTAAGCGGAATACCGGCATAGGCCGTAACCGCGGAGGCCGCCGTAATGCCCGGCACCACCTGGAACGGCACGCCCGCTTCGGCGGCCGCCTGCAGCTCTTCGCCACCGCGACCAAAGATGAACGGATCGCCCCCTTTAAGGCGCACCACGGTTTTACCCGCTTTTGCCGCGGCAACCAGCATCTGATTGGTATCGTGCTGCGGTACCGAGTGCTCGCCTGCGCGTTTACCCACGCAGATTTGCTCGGCATCGCGACGGATTAGCTCGCGCACGCCATCGGTGACCAGATGGTCATAGAACACCACATCCGCATCCTGTAGCACCTGCAGGCCGCGTAAGGTCAGTAACCCGGCATCACCCGGCCCGGCACCCACCAGAATGATCTCCCCGCCCGTGCTGCCGGGATTATCCAGTTCGTCTTCCAGGAGCTGCTGCGCCGCCGTTTCATTACCGGCATGCATCAGGCTGGCAAAGCGGCCACGGAATACCCGCTCCCAGAAGCGACGGCGCTCCGTTACGCTGGTCAGGCGGGTTTTCAGATGGTTGCGCCAGTAGCTCGCTTTCTCTGCCATACGGCCGAGACTGGTGGGTAACAGCGCTTCGATCTTTTCCCGCAGCACGCGCGCCAGCACCGGCGCGGTACCGCCGGAGGAGATCGCCACCAGCAGCGGCGAGCGGTCGACAATCGACGGGAAGATAAACGAACACAGCGGCTGATCGTCCACGACGTTCACCAGCCGGTGACGGGCCTGAGCCGCGTCGGAAATCCGGCGGTTGAGTGCGCTGTCTTCCGTTGCCGCAATCACCAGCACGACGCTGTCGATTTGTGACTCGTCGAACTCCGCCTCGTCCACGACCCGCACTTGCGCCCCTGCACGCTCAAGAAACGCGATTTTGCGATCGGCGATCTCACCCGTTCCGACAACCAGTACGGGTCTCTCTTTTATCGCGGCAAACAGGGGCAGATAGTCCACAAACGCACACTCACTCAAAATCAGGAATAGTGGGACTATAGGTGGCGGTTTAGACCGAATGAAATTACGAATTGGAATGAGTAGTTACTCAATGGAATAACGCTCTGGAAAAGCAAATATCAAAAAGTGCTTAACACGCGAAATTTCGGGCATTTAAGAGCAATTCAAATTGTGTCCAGGCGATCACAGTTTCATACTAAGCGGGTTAAAATTTTGCTCTGTTTTTAAGGACTCACTATGTTTTCCGCAACGCGCCACCGTATTGCAGCCCTGGCGCTCGGCGTTTGCTTTATCCTTCCGGCTCAGGCAAAAAATCAACCGTATGGTGAAATCGCCAATATGCAGGCGCGGCATATTGCCACCGTTTTTCCCGGCCGCATGACCGGCTCACCCGCGGAAATGCTCTCCGCTGACTATCTTCGCCAGCAGTTTGCCGATATGGGCTACCAGAGCGATATCCGGTCGTTTCACAGCCGCTACATCTATACCTCACGCAATAAAACCAAAAACTGGCATAACGTGACCGGCAGTACGGTGATTGCGGCACACGAAGGTAGCTCGGCTGAGCAGATCATTATTATGGCGCACCTGGACACCTACGCCCCCTTGAGTGACGCCGATACCGATAACAATCTGGGTGGGCTGACGCTGCAGGGCCTGGACGATAACGCGGCAGGTCTCGGTGTGATGCTTGAACTGGCCGAGCGAATGAAAGACATCCCGACAAAATACGGTATTCGCTTTGTGGCCACCAGTGGTGAAGAGGAAGGCAAACTCGGCGCTGAGAATCTCCTTAAGCGCATGAGCGCGGAGGAGAAGAAAAATACGCTGCTGGTGATTAACCTCGATAATTTAATCGTTGGCGATAAGCTCTATTTTAATAGCGGACAGAGTACGCCGGGTACCGTGCGTAAACTGACCCGTGACCGTGCGCTGGCGATTGCGCGCAGCCATGGTGTCTATGCCACAACCAATCCGGGTGGCAATCCTGCTTATCCGCGCGGAACGGGCTGCTGTAACGACGGCGAAGTGTTCGATAAAGCGGGTATTCCGGTGTTGTACGTCGAAGCCACAAACTGGGCGCTGGGCAAGAAAGATGGCTATCAGCAGCGGGCGAAAACGAAAGCCTTTCCTGACGGCACGAGCTGGCATAACGTGATGCTGGATAATCAGCAGCACATTGATAGCGCGTTGCCGCAGCGGATTGAGCATCGCAGCCGCGATGTGGTGAAAGTGATGCTGCCGCTGGTGAAGGAGCTGGCGAAAGCGGGGAAAGCTTGACGTCGTGCGGCCTGATGCCCTCACTCTAACCCTCTCCCACCGGGAGAGGGAGGAAAAATCATTACCCTTCGTGCAACCCGCACTCGCGCTTCAGCCCAAAGAATCGCGTCTCTTCTTCCGCCATTCCCGGTTCCCATTTACGCGTGGTATGGGTATCCCCCACTGACAGATAACCCTGGTCCCACAGCGGATGGTATTTCAGCCCGTGTTTTTGCAGGTACTGGTACACCGTCCGGTTATCCCAGTCGATGATCGGCAGCACTTTAAACACGCCGCGCTGCACTGCCAGCACCGGAAGCGTGGCCCGGCTGCCGGACTGTTCGCGGCGAAGACCGGCAAACCAGGTCTGCGCGTTCAGCTCTTTCAGCGCACGGTTCATCGGCTCGACTTTGTTGATCTCATTGTATTTCTCAATACCCTCAACGCCCTGCTCCCACAGTTTGCCGTAGCGTGCCTCCTGCCAGGCCGCGCTCTGCTCTGCGCGGTACACTTTCAGGTTCAGCTTAAGCTTGTCCGTCAGCTCATCGATAAACTGGTAGGTTTCCGGGAACAGATAGCCGGTATCGGTGAGGATCACCGGAATATCCGGGCGGATCTGATTCACCAGATGCAAACTGACCGCCGCCTGAATGCCAAAGCTCGACGAGAGCACGTAGTCACCCGGCAGATTTTCCAGCGCCCACGCCACGCGCCCTTCGGCGTCGAGCTTTTCCAGCCGGGCGTTAGTTTCTGCGAGCGCCAGAATACGTTCGACTTTTGGCAATGCGTTAAGCGCGTTTAGATCGAGTACGGACATAATTACCTCTCGTGGTTACTCCCAGAAATCCCTTGCGGGATCGAGCACCGGGCGAATAATGCCCGCACGCACCGTAAAGTCGCCGAAGCCTTCACCCGCTTCGCGCTCTTTCGCCCAGCGCCCGACAAGCTCGTCGATGGAATCGAGAATTTCTGGCTCAGTGATGTTCTCGCGGAACATACGCGGAATACGTGTACCGATACGGTTGCCGCCCAGATGCAGGTTATAGCGACCCGGCGCTTTCCCCACCAGTCCCAGTTCGGCCAGCATCGCGCGGCCGCAGCCGTTCGGACAACCGGTAACACGCATAACAATATGCTCGTCCGGAATGCCATGTTTTTCCAGGATCGCTTCCACCTTATCGGTGAAGGACGGCAGGAAACGTTCCGCTTCCGCCATCGCCAGCGGACAGGTCGGGAACGACACGCAGGCCATGGAGTTTTCACGCTGCGGCTTCACCGCATTCATCAGCCCATGGTCACGCGCCAGTTTCTCGATCTTCGCCTTCTGGCTCTCCGGCACGCCGGCAATAATCAGGTTCTGGTTGGCGGTAATGCGGAACTCACCTTTATGGATCTTCGCGATTTCCAGCAGACCGGTTTTCAGCGGACGCCCCGGATAATCCAGAATACGCCCGTTTTCAATAAACAGCGTCAGGTGCCATTTATTGTCGATGCCTTTGACCCAGCCGATACGATCGCCGCGACCAGTGAATTCGTAAGGGCGAATCGGCTCAAATTTGATCCCCGCGCGACGCTCCACTTCCTCTTTGAACGTGTCAACGCCCACGCGCTCCAGGGTGTATTTGGTTTTCGCGTTTTTACGGTCGGTACGGTTGCCCCAGTCGCGCTGGGTGGTAACCACCGCTTCCGCCACGGCCAGCGTGTGCTCCAGCGGCAGGAATCCGAACTCGCTCGCGGTGCGGGCATAGGTCTTCTTGTTACCGTGTTCAATGGACAGACCGCCGCCCACCAGCAGGTTAAAGCCCACCAGCTTGCCGTTTTCGGCAATCGCCACAAAGTTCATGTCGTTGGCGTGCAGATCGATGTCGTTCTGCGGTGGGATCACTACCGTGGTTTTGAACTTACGCGGCAGATAGGTCTGACCGAGGATCGGCTCTTCATCCGTGGTGGCCACTTTTTCCTGATCGAGCCAGATCTCCGCATAGGCGCGGGTACGCGGCAGCAGGTGCTCAGAGATCTTCTTCGCCCACTCATAGGCTTCAGCGTGCAGCTCAGACTCATACGGGTTAGAGGTGCAGAGCACGTTACGGTTCATGTCGTTGGCCGTCGCCAGCGCGTCCAGCCCGACGGAGTGGAGCATCTGGTGTACCGGCTTCACGTTCTTCTTCAGAATACCGTGGAACTGGAAGGTCTGACGGTTGGTCAGACGGATGCTGCCGTAAATCGTGTTTTCGCCGGCAAATTTATCAATCGCCTGCCACTGTTTGGTGGTGATCACTCCACCCGGCAGGCGGCAGCGCAGCAGCATCGCGTGACGCGGCTCCAGCTTCTGTTCAGCACGCTCGGCGCGGATATCGCGATCGTCCTGCTGATACATACCGTGGAAACGGATCAGCAGAAAGTTGTCGCCTTTGAAACCGCCGGTGAGACCGTCATTCAGATCTTCAGCAATGGTGCCGCGCAGATAGTTGCTTTCCAGCTTCATGCGCTCGGCGTCGGTCAGTTTACCTTCGACCACCAGGGGTCCTGGATGTTTTTCGCTCATTAGTAGACATCTCGCTGATAACGGCGCTCAACGCGCAGCTCACTTAAAAATTCATCCGCCGCTTCGGCATCCATACCGCCGAATTCGGCAATCACTTCCAGCAATGTCTGCTCAACGTCTTTCGCCATGCGATTGGCATCGCCGCAGACATAAATGTGGGCACCGTCATTGATCCAGCGCCACAGCTCTGCGCCCTGTTCGCGCAGTTTGTCTTGTACGTATACTTTTTCTTTCTGATCGCGCGACCAGGCCAGATCGATGCGGGTCAGCACCCCTTCTTTCACGTAGCGCTGCCACTCAACCTGGTAGAGGAAATCTTCGGTAAAGTGCGGGTTGCCGAAGAACAGCCAGTTTTTGCCCGGAGCCTCGTCCGCCGCACGCTGCTGCATAAAGGCGCGGAACGGCGCAATGCCGGTGCCCGGACCAATCATAATCACCGGTGTTTCCGGGTTCGCCGGCAGACGGAAGTTGTCGTTGTGCTCGATAAAGACGCGCACTTCACCCTCTTCCTCCACGCGGTCAGCCAGGAAACCTGACGCACCACCCGTACGCGGGCGGCCTTCGATGTCGTAGCGCACCACCCCCACGGTGATATGGACTTCGCTCTCGACTTCAGCCTGCGACGACGCAATGGAGTACAGGCGCGGCGTCAGCGGACGCAGCAGGCCGATCAGCGCATCAGCATCCAGCTGTGCCGGAGAGAAACGCACCATATCGACAATTGGCGTGGTCGCCGCGTAATGCTGCAGCTTCGCCTTATCACCAACTAACGGCAGCAGCGATTCGCTACGCGTTAAGGTGGCATAGTTCTCAACGATATTGGCGGTATTCACCGTCAGCTCGAAGTGCCACTGCAGCGCTTCAGAGAGCGGCTGCGTTTTGCCTTCGACGGTGACAGGCTCGTCGCCTTTCAGCCACAGCAGTTCAACCAGCTCCTTGACCAGCGCCGGATCGTTTTGATACCAGACACCTAACGCATCGCCCGGCTGATAGCGCAGACCGGAGTCGCCCAGATCGATTTCGATATGGCGAACATCTTTTTCAGAGTCGCGGCCGGTAATTTTTTGATTAACCGACAGGCTTGCTGCCAGCGGTGCCTCTTTGGTGTACGGGCTGGTGTGGATCTCGTTGACCACGCCGGTCGCGGTGATCGCAGCCTGCGCTGGCGTCTCTTTCGGTACGCGTGCTTTCAGCACGTCAACAATGCGCGCACGCCATTCGGCAGCGGCAGTCTGGTATTCCACATCCGCATCAACGCGGTCCAGCAGACGCTCTGCGCCCAGCTCCGCCAGTTTGCTGTCGAAATCTTTACCGGACTGGCAGAAGAATTCATAAGAGGTATCGCCCAGGCCGAACACGGCAAACGCAGTGCCATCGAGTCTGGGCGCTTTTTTCGAGAACAAGAATTTATGCAGCGCGACCGCCTCTTCAGCGGGTTCACCCTCGCCCTGCGTTGAGGCCACAACCACCAGCAGTTTTTCTGACGCGATCTGTTTGAATTTATAATCCCCGGCGTTCACCAGGTTCACGTTCAGTTTGGCGGCCAGCAGGTCGTCACGCAGCGCTTCTGCCACGCGGCGGGCATTGCCCGTCTGGGAAGCGGAGATAAGCGTAATGGCAGGAATTTCTACCGCCGTTGCCGGAGCCGCAGCCACAGCGCCAGGCTGCTGGTTGAGCATTCCCCAGAAATAGCCGGAGACCCAGGCAAGCTGGGTGGGAGAAAAATCAGAGGTGGCAGCCTGAAGGCGCGCCAGTTGCTCCGGGTTCAGGGGAAGCAAATTTGAAGGTGGGGCCTGTGTTGTCATGCGTCGTTATGTTCCAGTAGCCAAGCGGACTTTAAGCGAATAAATCCAAACTGAAGATAAGGTTAACGGCGAGGATAATAACAATTAAAGAAGGGATGGAAATAATAAATAACCAAATGGACTAACCTGTTTTAGTTATCGTTCTTAACGGTAAAAGCGATAAATTAAACCACTGTAATCTAAAGATAAAAATGGCATCAACGCGCCATTTTTGCCGGAGTGAAGGTAAAGACCGTTTTAGTTAATGCTAAAAATTGTGCTTTCCGGTACTATGCGGCGGTTTTTTCCGCATTACTGAGAGCGATCATGTCCACCACACTGTTTAAAGATTTCACCTTCGAAGCCGCCCACCACCTTCCGCATGTTCCTGAGGGGCATAAATGCGGCCGTCTGCACGGGCATTCGTTTATGGTGCGTCTTGAGATCACCGGTGAAGTTGATCCGCATACCGGTTGGATCATGGACTTTGCCGAGCTGAAGGCAGCATTTAAGCCAACGTACGATCGTCTGGATCACTATTACCTGAACGATATCCCGGGACTTGAAAATCCGACCAGCGAAGTGCTGGCAAAATGGATTTGGGATCAGATGAAACCGCTGGTGCCACTGCTGAGCGCAGTGATGATCAAAGAGACCTGCACGGCAGGCTGCGTGTATCGCGGCGAGTGATACTTCCCGGGTGGCGGCTTCGCCTTACCCGGCCGACAAAAGCCTCGAACCGTAGGCCCGGTAAGCGCGAGCGCCACCGGGCTTTTTTTAGGCAATATTCAGGTATTTGTGCGTCTGCATCGACAGGCGCCAGTTACGCGCGATACAGGTTTCAATGCACAGGCGCGTGGCGTCTTCTTTCTGGCTGATCGGCTGCAGCGCAATCACGCGCTGTTTTTCATCGGTCAGCGTGGCCAGCAGTTCATCCAGCGCTTCGATATCCCGCACTCGCCCTACCGGGTGTTTAATCTCATCAGCACGTTCCAGCGCCTGAGAAAGGACGTCGTAGCCGCCGCGCATGTTCACTTTAGGCGATACCGTCACCCAGGTGGTATGGGAGCAGCGCACTTCATGGGTGCCGCTGGTTTCAATCTGGCAGCTGTAGCCGTTCTTTTCGAGCAGTTCGGTCAGCGGCGTCAGATCGTGGATGCAGGGTTCGCCCCCGGTGATCACCACGTGGCGCGCCGTCCAGCCCTGGCGACCAATAATGGCCAGCAGATCTTCCGCACTGGCTGCGCCCCACTTATCGCTCTCTTTGGTTTTCGCCAGAACACTGAACAGTGACACTTCCCGATCTGCGAGTTTATCCCACGTATGTTTGGTATCACACCAGGCACAGCCAACCGGGCATCCCTGTAAACGAATAAAAATAGCGGGAACGCCGGTAAAGTAACCCTCGCCTTGCAGGGTCTGGAACATCTCGTTAATCGGGTACTGCATAGTCATCTCAGTTAAGGGGATAAACGATAAGTATCGCAGATCCCCGTGAGATGGTCATGCTCGATCGGTGCTTTGCGCGTCAATTGCCGCCATAAAACGCCCGGTAATCTGCTGCGGGCGGGTGATTGCCCCACCCACCACCACCATGTGCGCCCCCAACGCCAGACATCTGGCGGCGCGTTCCGGGGTGTCCACGTTACCTTCGGCCACCACCGGTACCGTGACGGCTGCCAGTACCGCTTTCAGAAACTGACAGTCATCCTCGGGTAAGGCGTGTCCGGTGGTCTGCGCGGTATAGCCGTAAAGCGTGGTCCCGACACAATCAAATCCCAGCGCCTGCGCCGTGACGGCCTCATCAACAGTGGCTATATCAGCCATAAGCAGCACCGAGGGGTAACGGGTCCGAATGCGCGATACCAGCGTTGCCAGAGACTCCCCGCCAGGCCGCGCCCTGTTGGTCGCGTCAAGCGCAATGATTTCCGGGGAGACGGTCATCAGTTCATCCACCTCTTTCATCGTCGCGGTGATAAACACCGCGCTGCCGGGATACTCCCGCTTGATGATGCCGATAACCGGCAGCGTGACCTGCTCTTTTATCGCCTCGATATCCACCACGCTGTTGGCACGGATGGCCGCGGCCCCTCCTTGCTGTGCGGCCAGCGCCATCCGCGACATAATAAACGGGCTATGCAGCGGTTCATTCTCCAGCGCCTGACAGGAGACGACCAGTTTTCCCTTCAGGGTATCCAGTACAGTTTTCATTACGATAAGATCTCTTCCACTTCGTTTTTGATAATCGTGACATGCGGGCCATAAATGACCTGAACGCCGTTCCCGCGCACAATCACGCCGCGCGCGCCGGTGGCTTTCAGCGCCGCGTCATTCACTTTGCTGCCGTCTTTGACCGTGACGCGAAGACGCGTGGCGCAGCAGTCCACTTCTTCCAGATTGCCTTTTCCGCCCAGTCCAGCGATCACTGCCGCTGCGCGCTCGCTCTGCGCAAAGGTCGCTTCATTGGCCATCGGCTCTTTTTCCCGACCCGGCGTGGCAAAATCAAAGCGATTAATCAGATAGCGGAACGTGAAGTAGTAGAGGAAGAACCACGGTACGCCCACCAGCGGCACTAACATCCAGTGGGTTTTGGCCTCCCCCTGCAAAATGCCGAACAGTACGAAGTCGATAAAACCACCGGAGAAGGTCTGCCCAATGGTGATGTGTAAAATATGCGCGAGCATAAACGCCAGCCCGTCGAAAATCGCGTGAATGACGTACAGCACCGGCGCGACAAACAGGAAGGAGAACTCGATGGGCTCGGTGATCCCCGTAAGGAAGGAGGTTAATGCCGCTGAAAGCAGCAAGCCCGCGACGCGTTTTTTGTTCTCCGGTTTAGCCGTGTGATACATCGCAAGGCAGGCCCCGAGCAAACCAAACATCATTGTGATAAAGCGCCCGGACATGAAACGCGACGTCCCTTCATAAAACTGGCGCGTCGAGGGATCGGCCAGCTGGGCAAAGAAGATCCGCTGCGTGCCTTCAACCAATTGCCCGTTGACGATCTCGCTGCCGCCAAGCGCGGTGGTCCAGAACGGAAGATAGAAGATATGGTGTAAACCGAACGGGCCCAGCATGCGCAAAATGAAGCCATACAGCAGTGTTCCCAGATAACCGGTCGCATCCACCAGCCCGCCCAGACCAAAGATCAGCTTCTGGAAATGTGGCCAGACTACGGTCATTAAGGCTCCGACCAGGATCGCAGCCAGGGAGCTGATAATCGGCACAAAGCGTGAGCCGCCAAAGAATCCCAGGAATTGTGGCAGCGCAATTTTATTAAACCGATGATGCAGCGCGCAGGTCACAAGACCAATGACCACCCCACCAAATACGCCGGTCTCCAGCGTCTGGATCCCCAGCGTCATGCCTTGCCCGACCGCCCCCGGATTCTCGTGCGCCAGTTTTCCGGTGAGGATCAGCAGTGCGTTAATGGTGGCATTCATGACCAGAAACGCGAGTAACGCCGCCAGCCCTGCCGTACCTTTATCATTTTTTGCCAGCCCGACGGCGACCCCAACGGCAAACAGCACCGACAGATTCGCGAATACAATCGAACCGGCACTGCTCATGATGGTGAAAATAGCCTGTAACCAGCCCACATCTAAAAACGGATATGCCGTAAGCGTATTGGGATTCGATAACGCGCCGCCAATCCCCAGCAGCAGACCCGCCGCAGGCAACACGGCGATGGGCAACATAAAGGATTTGCCAAAGCGCTGCGCTTTTTCAAACCATCCGCCGGACGAAGCACCACTGAACATTTGCATCATTTTTTCATCCCCTCTGTTAACGATGAATATTTTTTACCATAATTATTGTTGTTAGTGAAAATTACCACCAAAAACCAGGAGGACGATCATACTTTTTCGAAATGACTGGCATCCCTGCCCCGCTTTCCGCCACACTAGGACGCAGAGAAACGCATTAAGGATCTAGCATGTCAGACCATGAAAACCTGCTGCTGAAGCTGCGCCAGGAGGCCTCCGGGTACAGCCCCACGCAAAAAAAACTGGGCGAGTTTGTGCTCAACGATCCTGCCCGGGTGCTCTACCTGACGATCACCGAACTGGCACGGGAGAGCCACACCAGTGAAGCCAGCGTGACGCGTCTTTGCCGGACGCTCGGTTGCAAAGGCTATAACGAATTCAAGATGGCACTGGCGCTGGATATCCAGCAGGGCCAGCCTGCACGCGCGGCCGGAGACGATATTGATAACGTGGTCGATGAGTCTGTTCAGGCGTTGCAGGACACCGCCAGGCTGCTCGACAGAGCGCTGCTGGAACAGGCCGCTCAGGCACTGCATCAGGCACACGCCGTGCAAATTTATGGCGTGGCGGCCAGCGCGATCCTCGGTGAGTATTTGCATTACAAGCTGATGCGGCTCGGCAAACCCGCGCAGCTGTTTAGCGATATGCATCGTGCTGCCATGAATGCGACAACGCTTTCTGCACAAACGCTGGTGGTCGCCATCTCCAGTTCCGGTTCAACGCGGGATTTGCTCCACGTCGTAAAACTTGCACGCAAACGCGGCGTTAAGGTGTTATCCCTCAGCAATACGCCCCGCAGCCCGCTGGCTTCGCTTAGCGATATACAGCTGGTTGCCGCAAAACCGGAAGGCCCCCTCAGCGCGGGTGCGCTCAATGCTAAAGTTGGCGTAATGTTACTGGTCGAGTTGCTTACCACTTCCCTGATTGCGATTGATGCTCACTACAGTGACGTTAGCCAGCAAACCGCGAGCGCAACCCTTCCCTTATTACTGTAAAACCCTGCGCAGGTTATTAAAAAATAGCCTGCGTCTGAGTGAGGTTGATTTTACTTAAGCACGCAGGGCGTTATTAATGATGAAGAATGATGGTGTAACAAATTATTTTATTTATTACATTTTGAATTAGCATGGAAACATGAAAAATAAACATTAAAATCATAATGTTAAAATAAATTTATTTTAAAATTGAATTTTATCCATTGGGGCAATGTCCAATATCTCCACCTGATTTCCTTACCTTAAAATAAGCTTAAGACGCCGTCAGCGTTGCCATTTTTCTATTTAAATGCCGTTTACTTTTCCCTGCCTACAATCCGCCTCATCAATCATTATGAGACGGAATAGATTAATATGTTATTTATTACAGGCGTAACTGGTTTTCTGGGCGGTGCGGTACTTGAAAAAATACTTACCAGCAATAGTTCAGTAAAATTACTGCTGCTTGCGCGCGCCAGTGACCCGCAACAGGGGCTGGAACGCGTGCGGGACAACATGCGTAAATTCAAGGTTGCAGAGGAGACGCTGGCCGCGTTGAGCGAGGAGAATATCCTTATCGGCGATCTCAGCCAGCCGGAGGGGTTCCTGAACGACCCGCGTCTGGAACAGGTGACGCATGTTCTTAACTGCGCAGCCGTCGCGTCATTTGGTAACAATCCCCTGATCTGGAAAGTGAATGTGGAGGGGACGCTGGCGCTCGCCAGACGCATGAATCAGGTTGCCGGTTTGCAGCGCTTTCTGCATGTGGGAACAGCCATGTCGTGCACGCCGGAGCAGGATTCGCTGGTCGCCGAAAGCGCGGAGTTCAGAGAGAACGCTGAGCATCTGGTGGAATACACGTATTCGAAATCCACCATTGAACAACTGATGCGCCAGCACTGCCCCGACCTGCCGCTGCTCATCGCCCGTCCGTCCATCGTGGTCGGCCATACCCGTCATGGCTGTACGCCGTCGAGCAGTATTTTCTGGGTCTTCAGCATGGGGCTGATGCTGCAAAAATTCATGTGTTCAATGGAAGACAAAATAGATGTTGTCCCGGTGGATTACTGCGCCGATGCGCTGCTGATGCTGCTTAACAGCGCTGCGCAGCCGGGAGAAGTGGTACATATTTCTGCCGGAGAAGAAAACAGCGTGCGCTTTGCGGATATCGATAATGCGATGGCACAGGCGCTGGAGAAAGCCCCGGTCGGTGATAAGTATGCCCAGGTAAGCTACGAAACGCTGGTCAGAATGCGCCGTGAGTTGAAGGATATTTTTGGCCCCTGCAATGAACGTCTGATGCTGAGAGCAATGCGCTTGTACGGGGCCTTTGCCACGCTGAATGTACGTTTCAGCAACGATAAGCTGCTCAGTATGGGCATGCCTAAACCGCCGCGTTTTACGGACTATATTGCCCGCTGCGTACAAACTACCCGGGGGCTAAGCATCCCGGAGCAAATGGCGGTTGATTTCAAATAACCAAAAAAAATGCCAGTCTTTCGACTGGCATTTTTATTTTAAGGCTTAAGCAATTATGCCTGGCCTTTGATCTCTTTACGACCGTTGTATGGTGCTTTTTCGCCCAGCGCTTCTTCGATACGAATCAGCTGGTTGTATTTAGCAACACGGTCAGAACGGCTCATAGAACCGGTTTTGATCTGGCCAGCAGCGGTACCAACAGCCAGGTCAGCGATGGTAGCGTCTTCAGTTTCGCCAGAACGGTGAGAGATAACAGCGGTGTAGCCAGCGTCTTTCGCCATTTTGATCGCTGCCAGAGTTTCGGTCAGAGAACCGATCTGGTTGAATTTGATCAGGATGGAGTTAACGATGCCTTTCTCGATGCCTTCTTTCAGGATCTTGGTGTTGGTTACGAACAGATCGTCACCAACCAGCTGGATTTTGTCGCCCAGTACTTTAGTCTGGTATGCGAAACCATCCCAGTCAGACTCGTCCAGACCGTCTTCGATAGAAACGATTGGGTACTGTTTGGTCAGGTCTTCCAGGAAGTGAGTGAACTCTTCAGAGGTGAACGCTTTGTTGCCTTCTCCAGCCAGAACGTATTTACCGTCTTTGTAGAATTCAGATGCTGCGCAGTCCATCGCCAGCGTGATGTCTTTGCCCAGCTCATAGCCAGCGGCTTTTACTGCTTCAGCGATAACAGCCAGTGCTTCTGCGTTAGAACCCAGGTTTGGCGCGTAGCCACCTTCGTCACCCACAGCCGTGTTCATACCTTTCGCTTTCAGCACTTTAGCCAGGTTGTGGAACACTTCAGAACCCATACGTACTGCTTCTTTCAGGGTTTTCGCGCCAACTGGCTGAATCATGAATTCCTGAATATCAACGTTGTTGTCTGCGTGCTCACCACCGTTGATGATGTTCATCATTGGTACAGGCATGGAGTATTTGCCTGGGGTGCCGTTCAGTTCAGCGATGTGCTCGAACAGTGGCATACCTTTCGCTGCCGCAGCGGCTTTGGCGTTCGCCAGGGAAACCGCCAGGATTGCGTTCGCACCGAAGTTAGATTTGTTTTCAGTACCGTCCAGATCGATCATGATCTTGTCGATGCCAGCCTGGTCTTTAGCGTCTTTGCCAATGATTGCCTGAGCAATAGGACCGTTTACAGCGCCAACAGCTTTCAGTACGCCTTTGCCCATGAAACGGGATTTGTCGCCATCGCGCAGTTCCAGCGCTTCGCGGGAACCAGTAGAAGCACCTGATGGAGCAGCTGCCATACCGACGAAACCACCTTCCAGATGAACTTCGGCTTCAACGGTCGGGTTACCACGGGAGTCGATGATTTCACGACCGATGACTTTAACGATTTTGGACATTAGATTTTCCTCAGTACAAGTTAAACTAAAACTCCAGACAAACAACGCGTACCGAGGGTACGCGTTGCCGTTCTAACTTTTTTACTTCGCCTGACGCTTCTGATACTCGCTGGCGGCTTTCACGAAACCTGCAAACAGCGGATGCCCGTCACGTGGCGTTGAAGTAAATTCCGGGTGGAATTGGCAGGCGACAAACCACGGGTGGTTTGGCACTTCGATGATCTCGACTAACTGATCATCCCCGGAGCGGCCCGCAACACGCAGACCCGCAGCTTCAATTTGTTTCAACAACATGTTGTTGACTTCATAGCGGTGACGATGACGCTCAGTGATGACCGGTTCGCCGTACAGCTTACGAACCACGCTATCGTCAGACAGCTGGCAGGCCTGTGCGCCAAGACGCATAGTGCCACCCAGATCGCTCTTCTCGGTACGGACTTCGACGTTACCGTCTTCGTCGCGCCATTCAGTGATAAGCGCCACTACAGGGTACTTACAGTCTGGCACAAATTCCGTAGAGTTCGCGTTTTCCATTCCCGCTACGTTGCGCGCAAATTCGATCAGCGCAACCTGCATACCCAGGCAGATGCCGAGGTATGGAATATTGTTTTCACGCGCATAGCGTGCAGTGGCGATCTTGCCTTCTACACCACGGTAGCCGAAGCCGCCAGGGATGAGAATCGCATCCAGATCTTTCAGAATTTCGACGCCACGTGTTTCAACATCCTGCGAATCAATCAGCTTGATGTTCACGGAGACGCGGTTCTTCAGACCACCGTGTTTCAGCGCTTCGATAACGGACTTATAGGCATCCGGCAGTTCGATGTACTTGCCGACCATACCGATAGTCACTTCACCTGCCGGATTGGCTTCTTCATAAATAACCTGTTCCCATTCAGACAGGTTAGCTTCCGGACAGTTCAAGCTGAATCGTTTACAAATATAATCGTCCAGGCCCTGTGATTTCAACAGGCCCGGGATTTTATAAATGGAATCGACATCTTTCATTGAAATAACGGCTTTTTCCGGCACGTTACAGAACAATGCAATTTTCGCACGTTCGTTCGCCGGAACCGCGCGATCGGAGCGGCAAACCAGAATGTCAGGCTGAATACCGATGGAGAGCAGCTCTTTCACGGAGTGCTGAGTCGGTTTGGTTTTCACTTCACCTGCGGCTGCCATGTAAGGCACCAGCGTCAGGTGCATGAACAGCGCGTGTTCACGACCGATATCAACCGCCAGCTGGCGAATCGCTTCCAGAAACGGCAGGGATTCGATATCACCCACGGTACCGCCGATTTCAACCAGCACCACGTCGTGGCCTTCGCCACCCGCAATGATGCGTTCTTTGATAGCGTTAGTGATGTGCGGGATAACCTGAACGGTCGCACCCAGATAATCACCACGGCGCTCTTTACGCAGAACGTCGGAGTAGATACGGCCAGTCGTGAAGTTGTTACGACGGGTCATTTTGGTACGAATGAAACGCTCGTAGTGGCCAAGATCCAGATCGGTTTCAGCGCCGTCTTCAGTAACGAACACTTCCCCGTGTTGGATTGGGCTCATGGTGCCCGGATCGACGTTGATGTACGGATCCAGTTTCATCATGGTCACATTGAGGCCACGGGCTTCAAGAATGGCTGCGAGGGAGGCTGCGGCAATGCCTTTACCCAGAGAGGATACGACCCCGCCGGTCACAAAAATATAGTTCGTTGTCATGCTGAACCTGAGAAGTTAGGGTGAAACGATGGAATAACCAGGACGGGAAAGTAGTATACCCGAACACGGCGAGCGCCACAAACTTTCATTCTCCGTCTCCATTCCAGGCCATGACAAACATAAGGAGTGAGAAAATAGCCCCTTTTGGGTAAATGTTTTTGACGCAAATCAAGCGCTTGTCATTTAAAAAATCACACAAATTGCGCTTGATCGCAAAATTCCGTTAGAGATCAGATTCCTGGCGTTTTACTTCCTGCCAGACTTCTTCCATCACATCGAGGTCAATTCCGGTCATTTCCAGGCCGCGCGAGGCCACAATGCGCTCGACTTCGCGAAAGCGTCGCTCGAACTTAAGGTTGGCTTTTTGCAGGGCCGTTTCCGCTTTTACACCCAGGTGGCGCGAAAGGTTGACGGTGGCAAACAGCAAATCGCCCACCTCTTCTTCAAGCTTTGCTTCATCCACCACGGCCTGCTGCGCTTCGTGCATCACTTCGTCAATTTCTTCGTGGACTTTATCCAGTACCGGACCAAGTGAGTGCCAGTCAAACCCCACTGCCGAGCAGCGTTTCTGGATCTTATGGGCACGCATCAGGGCGGGCAGGCTCAGCGGGATGTCATCCAGCGCAGAGTGCTGGGATTTCTCAGCCCGCTCAGCGCTTTTAATCTGCTCCCAGCGCGCCAGTACCTCCTCGCTGTTGCCCGCTGTGGCATCGCCAAAGATATGCGGGTGACGACGCTCAAGCTTGTCGCTAATGGCGGCGCAGATATCGTCAAAATTAAAGCGCCCCTCTTCCTGCGCCATCTGCGCGTAGAACACCACCTGGAACAGCAGGTCACCGAGTTCGCCGCGCAGGTCGTCGAAGTCCTCACGTGAAATGGCGTCCAGCACTTCGTAGGTCTCTTCGAGGGTGTACGGGGCGATGGTCGCGAAGGTCTGCTCTTTATCCCACGGGCAGCCGTTTTCCGGGTCGCGCAGGCGTTTCATGATGCCGAGCAGGCGGTCGATTTGAGTCATAGTACTGTCCTGATGAAAAAATGCCGGGTGGCGGCGTTGCCTTACCCGGCTTACAGAAGAGGATGTTTAACCGCCGTGGAGACGACGCGCGTCAATCACATCCGGGACCTGGTTCAGTTTGCCAAGCACGCGGCCCAGCACCTGCAGGTTGTAGATTTCGATGGTCATATCGATGGTGGCAAGCTGCTCGCGGGTATCGCTGCGGCTGGCGACGCCCAGCACGTTGACCTTCTCATTGGCAAGAATGGTCGTAATGTCGCGCAGCAGTCCACTGCGATCGTTGGCGGTGACGCGCACCACCAGCGAGTAGCCGGCAGAGTAGCTTTCACCCCAGACCGCTTCAACGATACGTTCCGGCGCATGCGACTGCAGCTCAGCGAGCTGGTCACAGTCGGAGCGGTGAATCGAAATCCCGCGCCCCTGGGTGATAAAGCCAACGATATCGTCGCCCGGGATAGGCTGGCAGCAACGGGCAATGTGGTGCATCAGATTGCCGACGCCTTCCACCACCACGCGGCCATTGTCTTTGCTGCGCTGCTGCGGGGCGTAGGTTTTCTGCTGCAGCTGTTTCAGCGCCGCCGCATCCTGCTCCGCCGCACTTGGCTTGTTGAACTGCGCCTGCAGGAAATTTACCATCTGGTTGAGACGAATATCGCCGCCGCCAATCGCCGCCAACAGCTCATCGAGCTCGTTAAAGTTGTAGCGCGGCAGCAGGAACTTCTCCGCCTCTTTCAGGCTGATGCCAATATGCTCCAGCTCATCATCCAGGATCTGGCGACCAGCAAGGATGTTCTTGTCACGATCCTGTTTACGGAACCAGGCGTGAATTTTGGAGCGTCCGCGGCTGGTGGTGACATACCCGAGGTTCGGGTTCAGCCAGTCGCGGCTCGGGTTTGGCTGCTTCTGGGTGATGATTTCGATCTGATCGCCCATCTGCAGCTGGTAGGTGAACGGTACAATGCGCCCGCCGATTTTCGCGCCAATGCAGCGGTGCCCGACATCGCTGTGGATGTGATAGGCAAAGTCGAGCGGCGTTGACCCGGCCGGCAGGTCAACCACGTCCCCTTTCGGGGTAAAGACGTACACCCGGTCGTCGAAGACCTGGCTGCGCACTTCGTCGAGCATCTCGCCGGAGTCGGCCATCTCTTCCTGCCACGCAATCAGCTTACGCAGCCAGGCAATGCGGTCTTCGTGACCGGTGCGCGCTCCGCCCGAGGTCCCCTCTTTGTATTTCCAGTGCGCGGCGACACCCAGCTCGGCGTCTTCGTGCATCTGTTTGGTACGGATCTGGATTTCAACCGTTTTGCCGCCGGGGCCCAGCACCACGGTATGAATAGACTGGTAGCCGTTAGGTTTCGGGTTGGCGACATAGTCATCGAACTCATCCGGCAGATGGCGGAAGTGCGTATGCACGATCCCCAGCGCGGCGTAGCAGTCCTGCAGACGCTCCGCCACAATACGCACGGCACGCACGTCAAACAGCTCGTCAAAGGCGAGGTGTTTCTTCTGCATTTTGCGCCAGATGCTATAGATATGCTTTGGCCGACCGTACACTTCGGCGCGGACGTTCTCTTCCTTCATCGACTGGCGCAACCCGCTGACAAATTCTTCAATATAGTGTTCGCGGTCGATACGGCGTTCATGCAGCAGTTTCGCAATGCGCTTATATTCCGCCGGGTGCAGGTAACGGAAGCAGTAGTCTTCCAGCTCCCATTTGAGCTGACCAATCCCTAAGCGGTTCGCCAGCGGCGCATAGATGTTAGTACACTCTTTGGCGGCGAGTACGCGTTCGTCTTCTGGCGCGTCCTTCACTTCACGCAGGTGAGCGATACGCTCGGCAAGCTTGATCACCACGCAGCGGAAATCATCCACCATGGCCAACAGCATGCGGCGAACGTTATCGACCTGTTCAGAGGAGACGGAATCGGTATGCGCCGCTTTGAGCTGACGAATGGCCGCCATATCGCGTACGCCGTGGATCAGCGCCACGACCGATTTTCCGACGCTTTCGCGCAGCACGTCTTCCGTGACGACGTCCGCATCGGCAAGCGGGAACAGAAGCGCGGCCTGCAGCGTTTCGATATCCATATTGAGCATGGATAAGATTTCGACCATCTCCACGCCGCGCCACAGCAGCAGTTCGGCGTCCGGATGCCCCAGCGTGGTGCGCTGACAATAGGCCCAGGTTTCGGTTAAGCGTTCACACGACTGCTGGCTGGAAATTCCCAGACTTGCGATCCATTTTTGAGGGTCAAACTCACCAGCTTTATTAAGATGTGCACTTCTTACCGCAACCATCGTCCTCTCCTTTAGGGACCAGGGCCTGTCGAAGTCGACAAGCCAAACAAATTAGATGTGCTCGAACAACACCATCGATTCCAGATGCCCAGTGTGCGGGAACATGTCCAGCATTGCCAGACGCTGAATCTGGTAACCCGCGCTGAGTAATGCCTCACTATCCCGGGCAAGCGTTGCCGGGTTACAGGAAACGTAGACCACGCGTTTCGGGGCGAGTTTAATTATATGCTGCATCACGCCCGGTGCGCCTGCGCGTGCAGGGTCGAGCAGAATTTTGTCAAAGCCCTGTTTCGCCCAGGGCTGCTGCGTGACATCTTCCTCCAGATTTTGATGAAAGAATGTCACATTTTGCAAGCCGTTCTGTTGCGCGTTCTCCTGGCCTTTCGCCACCAGCGCCTCGACGCCTTCCACCCCCACCACACTTGCCGCTTTACGGGCCAGCGGCAGCGTGAAATTGCCCATGCCGCAGAAGAGATCAAGCACGCGGTCAGTCGGCTGGACATCCAGCCACGTCAGCGCGGTTTCGATCATCTGCTGATTGACGCCGTCATTAACCTGGATGAAATCTCGCGGACTGAACGTTAAGCGTAGTCCGTTTGACGCATACCAGGGCGCTTCACCTGTAACCTGCTCCAGTATCTCGCTTTGTGGGGCGAGAAAAAGCGCCAGCTCGTGGGAATGCGAAAAGCGTTCCAGTTTTTCGCGGTCTTTTTTTGACAGTGGCGCGGTGTGGCGCAGCACCATCAGCGGACCATTGTTTGCCAGGACCAGTTCCACGTGACCGAGGTGGCGAACATTGTCCAGCCCGGACAGACATGCGTGCACCGCCGGGAGCAACGCCTCAAGACGGGGCACCAAAATGGGGCACTGCCTGATATCGACGATATCGCTGGAGCCCGCTTTGCGAAATCCCATCTCCAGCCGCTCGTTTTTGGGCTGATAGCTGAGACTCAGCCGCGCGCGACGACGATAGCCCCAGGGTTGGTCGTCAATGATGTCGTCAACGTCATGCCTGAGCAGGCGTGCCAGGGCGTGACTCTTACTTTTTTGCTGTAAAACTACGCTGGCATGTTGTTGCTGGCAGCCTCCGCAGACGCCAAAATGAGGGCACCGGGGCTCTGTGCGCTCCGGGCTGGTGGTCAGACGGCGCGATACTTTCCCGCGTGCGTACTGGCGTTTATCTTCCGTCAGCGTAATTTCTGCTCGTTCTGTGGGCAGCAAACCTGTTATAAACAGTGTCTTACCATTGTGGCGCGCCACTCCCTGACCAAAAGGATCAAGGTCCGTGGCTTCGACAGTAATGATCTGACGCGTCGTCACGCGTCGCTTTGCAGAGTAGAATTGCGCCATCGCCGGGAATTTTCTCAAATATACATAATTATCTTAATTGTCCCATAACGGAACGCCATGACCAACTACAGCCTGCGCGCGCGCATGATGATTTTGATCCTCGCCCCCACCGTTCTCATCGGTTTGCTGCTGAGTATCTTCTTCGTTGTGCACCGCTATAACGACCTGCAGCGACAGCTGGAAGATGCCGGAGCCAGCATCATCGAACCGCTGGCCGTGTCCAGCGAATACGGGATGAACCTGCAAAACCGCGAATCGATTGGTCAGTTAATCAGTGTGTTGCATCGCCGCCACTCGGATATTGTGCGTGCGATCTCCGTCTATGACGAGCATAACCGCCTGTTCGTCACCTCTAATTTTCATCTTGACCCGGCAGCATTAAAAATTCCTGACGGTACGCCATTCCCGCGCCACCTCACGGTGATGCGACGCGGCGATATTATGATCCTGCGCACGCCGATTATTTCGGAGAGTTATTCGCCGGATGAGTCCGCGCAATCCGACGCCAAGTCCAGCAGCAATATGCTCGGATATGTGGCGCTGGAGCTGGATCTCAAGTCGGTGCGGCTGCAGCAGTACAAAGAAATTTTTATCTCCGGCGTGATGATGCTGTTCTGTATCGGTATTGCGCTTATCTTTGGCTGGCGCCTGATGCGCGATGTGACCGGGCCCATCCGCAACATGGTCAACACCGTTGACCGCATCCGCAGGGGCCAGCTCGATAGCCGCGTGGAAGGGTTTATGCTGGGCGAGCTGGACATGCTGAAAAACGGCATTAACTCGATGGCGATGTCGCTGGCGGCCTATCACGAAGAGATGCAGCATAACGTGGATCAGGCCACCTCGGATCTGCGCGAAACGCTGGAGCAGATGGAGATCCAGAACGTCGAGCTGGATCTGGCGAAAAAGCGGGCCCAGGAAGCGGCGCGAATTAAATCGGAGTTCCTTGCCAATATGTCGCACGAGCTGCGTACGCCCCTCAATGGTGTGATTGGCTTTACCCGTCTGACGCTGAAAAGCGAGCTTAACCCCACCCAGCGCGATCACCTGCACACCATTGAACGCTCGGCCAACAATCTGCTGGCCATCATTAATGATGTGCTGGACTTCTCCAAGCTGGAAGCCGGCAAGCTGATTCTGGAGAGTATTCCGTTCCCGCTGCGCAGTACGCTTGATGAGGTGGTCACGCTGCTGGCGCACTCGTCGCATGACAAAGGGCTTGAGCTGACGCTGAACATTAAAAACGACGTGCCGGATAACGTCATCGGCGATCCGCTGCGCCTGCAGCAGGTCATCACCAATCTTGTCGGTAATGCCATCAAATTTACCGAAAGCGGCAATATCGACATTCTGGTGGAAAAACGCTCCATCAGTAATAACAAGGTCCAGATTGAAGTACAGATCCGCGATACCGGCATCGGCATTCCTGAGCGGGATCAATCCCGTCTGTTCCAGGCGTTTCGTCAGGCGGATGCGAGTATCTCAAGACGTCACGGTGGTACGGGCCTGGGCCTGGTTATCACGCAAAAACTGGTTAAAGAGATGGGCGGCGATATCTCTTTCCACAGCCAGCCAAACCGGGGGTCGACGTTCTGGTTCCATATCAACCTGGATCTCAACCCAAACGTGCTGACGGACGGTCCGGTGACGGATTGCCTGAAAGGCAAGCGCCTCGCTTACGTGGAGCCGAACGCCGCGGCAGCCCAGTGCACGCTGGATATCTTAAGCTCCACGCCGCTGGAGGTGGTCTACAGCCCGACCTTCTCTGCATTGACCGTTGAGCATTACGACATCCTGCTGATGGGGATCCCAGTGACGTTTACCGGCGAACTCACGATGCAGCAGGAACGGCTGGCGAAAGCCGCGTCGATGACCGATTACCTGCTGCTGGCGCTGCCGTGCCATGCCCAGATCAATGCCGAAGAGTTGAAAAATGACGGGGCGGCTGCCTGTCTGCTTAAACCCCTCACCGCCACACGTCTGCTACCCGCACTGACGGCATATTGCCGTCTGAATCAACATGCCGTGGCGCTGGAGAATGATGAACAGAGGCTGCCGATGAGCGTCATGGCGGTGGATGATAACCCGGCAAACCTGAAGCTGATTGGCGTGCTGCTTGAGGATCAGGTCCAGCATGTTGAGCTGTGCACCAACGGTGCTGAGGCGGTTGAACAGGCTAAACAGATGCAGTTCGATTTAATCCTGATGGATATCCAGATGCCCGGGATGGATGGCATTCGCGCCTGCGAGTTAATCCGTCAGCTTCCTCATCAGCAGCAAACGCCTGTCATTGCCGTGACAGCGCACGCCATGGCCGGTCAGAAAGAGAAGCTGCTCAGCGCCGGAATGAACGATTATCTGGCGAAACCTATCGACGAAGAGAAACTGCATAACCTGCTGTTGCGCTACAAACCGGGACATATCGGCGGAACGTACACCTTATCAGCCGAGCCGGTTGAGATAAGTGTGAATCAGAACGCCACCTTCGACTGGCAGCTGGCGTTACGCCAGGCGGCGGGTAAGCCCGATTTAGCCCGTGAAATGCTCCAGATGCTGGTCGCATTCCTGCCGGAAATTCGTAATAAGGTTGAAGAACAGCTGGTGGGTGAAAACCCGGAGGATCTGCTGGAGGCTATCCATAAGCTGCACGGTAGCTGCGGTTACAGCGGCGTGCCACGGCTCAAAAATCTCTGCCAGCTGCTGGAACAGCAGCTACGCGCAGGGACTTCAGAATCTGAACTGGAACCGGAGTTCCTGGAATTGCTGGATGAGATGGATAACGTAACGCGGGAAGCGATGAAAGTGTTAGGAAACTGAGGTATAAGCCCGGTTGCGCTACGCTTACCGGGCCTGCACCCTCACCCCGCCCGTCTCCCACAGGGAGAGGGAGAACTACATCCCCTGCCCGACTTTCAGCACCGCCGCGATATTCCTTGCGGTCATCCTGACGTTCTCGCTGGCATTTTCCAGCGCATCTTCCAGCGAGCAGATGGTGTAAATCACGCTAAACACCGCATCAATACCATGATCGTGTACCACGCCAACGTCCGCCGTCAGGCTACCTGCAATGCCGATGACGGGTTTGTTAAAGCGTTTCGCTACTTTCGCCACGCCCACCGGGACTTTACCGTGGATCGTCTGGCTGTCGATGCGACCTTCTCCCGTGATCACCAAATCCGCATCGGCCACCTGGTCGGCCAGGTGTAGCGCATCGGTCACGATCTCAATGCCCTGGCGCAACTGCGCGCCGCAAAAAGCGTACAGCGCGGCCCCCATGCCACCCGCCGCGCCGCCGCCAGCAAGGTTCAGCACATTGATATCCAGATCCCGGGCAATCACTCTCGCATACTGTGCAAGCGCGTTGTCCAGGGTAACGATCATCTCGGAGGTAGCCCCCTTTTGCGGACCAAATACGGCTGACGCACCATCCTTTCCGGTGAGCGGATTCGTCACATCACACGCGACTTCTATCCGGCACTCCGCCAGACGTTTGTCCAGCCCGCCAAGGTCGATACGGGCAAGTTTCCCCAGCTCGCTCCCGCCCTGTCCAAGGGGTTGTCCACTGGCATCCAGCAGTTTTGCCCCCAGCGCCTGCACCATGCCCGCACCGCCGTCGTTGGTCGCGCTGCCGCCAATGCCAATAATGATGTGTTTAACCCCGGCATCCAGCGCATGGCGGATCAGTTCTCCGGTTCCCCAGGAGGTGGTTTTCAGAGGATTGCGTTGCGAAGGGACGACCAGTTCCAGGCCGCTTGCGGCCGCCATTTCAATAAATGCGCTCTGCTCATCACCGGATAGCCCATAAAATCCTTCCACACGCTCGCCCAACGGGCCGGTCACCGGGACATGCACGATTCGCCCTTGTGTTGCGGCGACCATGGCTTCTACGGTCCCCTCCCCACCATCCGCGACCGGTAGTTTGACGTAAGTCGCCTCGGGAAAGATCTCGCGAAAACCACGCTCTATGGCCGTCGCGACCTCAAGTGCACTCAAACTTTCCTTATACGAGTCCGGTGCGATAACAATTTTCATAAGCCATCCTTACGCAAATTCACTACTTTAAGCATACACCCACCGGGCTCCCGAAAATGCCGACTCCCGCAGGAACCGGCACGTCGCTTAACGCACCATGCAGGGGCGTTTGTTGTTAAAGGTCCATTCCGGAATTAAGTATTGCATCGCCATCGCGTCATCGCGCGCGCCCAGCCCGTGTTTCTGGTACAGCTCGTGGGCTTTCATCACCTGATCCATATCCAGCTCTACGCCCAGACCCGGTGTCGACGGAACCTGCACCATGCCCCCTTTGATTTCAAACGGCTCTTTTGTCAGGCGCTGATTGCCTTCCTGCCAGATCCAGTGGGTATCGATCGCGGTAATCGTGCCCGGCGCGGCGGCTGCCACGTGGGTGAACATCGCCAGCGAGATATCGAAGTGGTTGTTGGAGTGCGAGCCCCAGGTCAGGCCAAACTCATGGCACATCTGCGCCACGCGTACTGAACCCTGCATCGTCCAGAAATGCGGGTCAGCCAGCGGGATATCCACGGACTGCAGGGACAAGGTGTGCCCCATCTGACGCCAGTCGGTGGCGATCATATTGGTCGCGGTAGGCAAACCGGTGGCGCGGCGGAACTCCGCCATCACTTCACGACCCGAGAAGCCTTGTTCAGCCCCGCACGGATCCTCCGCGTAGGCCAGCACGCCTTTCAACTGCTTGCCGATGGCGATCGCTTCATCAAGCGACCAGGCCCCGTTCGGATCCAGCGTCACGCGCGCCTGCGGGAAACGTTTAGCCAGGGCGGAGATAGCTTCCGCCTCTTCTTCCCCGGCCAGCACCCCACCCTTCAGTTTGAAATCATTAAAACCATATTTTTCATACGCGGCTTCCGCCAGGCGCACCACCGCATCCGGCGTCATCGCTTCATCGTGGCGGAGCCGGTACCAGTCGCATTTCTCGTCCGGCTGGCTCTGGTACGGCAACGGCGTCAGTTTGCGGTCACCAACAAAGAACAGATAGCCCAACATTTCCACTTCACTGCGTTGCTGCCCCTCACCCAGCAGGGAAGCAACGTTAACCCCCAGGTGTTGGCCTAACAGATCCAGCATGGCGGCTTCGATGCCGGTCACCACGTGGATGGTGGTGCGCAGATCGAACGTTTGCAGCCCGCGGCCACCCGCATCGCGATCGGCAAAGGTATTCCGCACGGTATTTAAGACGTTTTTATATTCGCCCAGCGTTTTTCCCACCACCAGCGGGATGGCGTCTTCAAGCGTTTTGCGGATCTTCTCACCGCCCGGGATTTCCCCCACGCCGGTATGCCCGGCATTATCTTTGATAATGACAATATTGCGGGTGAAGAACGGCGCATGCGCCCCGCTCAGGTTCATCAGCATGCTGTCATGGCCGGCAACCGGAATGATCTGCATGGAAGTAACAACAGGGGTGGTCAACGTGCTCATGGTGCAATCCTTTTATCAGTGACGTCCAAAAACAGGGCGCTTACGGTCAAATGTCCAGCCGGGGATCAGGTACTGCATCGGCCCGGCATCATTACGCGCGCCGCCCGGCAGTTTTTTATACGCTTCATGAGCCTTGTGGACCTGATCCCAGTCAAGCTCCACGCCCAGCCCCGGCGCATCCGGTACGGCAATGGTGCCATTTTTGATTTCCAGGGGATTTTTCGTCAGGCGGGCCTCACCCTCCTGCCAAATCCAGTGTGTGTCGATAGCGGTTGGGTGACCCGGTGCCGCCGCGCCAACGTGGGTAAACATCGCCAGCGAAATATCGAAATGGTTATTGGAGTGACAACCCCAGGTGAGCCCCCAGTCATCACAGAGCTGCGCCACACGCACCGCGCCGGAAAGCGTCCAGAAGTGCGGGTCTGCCAGCGGAATATCGACCGCGTTCAGCATGACCGCATGGCCCATTTCGCGCCAGTTGGTGGCGATCATGTTCGTGGCGACTGGCAAGCCGGTGGCGCGTCGGAATTCCGCCATCACTTCGCGACCCGAGAAGCCTTGTTCAGCCCCAACCGGGTCTTCCGCATAGGTCAGGACATCCCCCAGCCCTTTGCACAGGGCGATCGCTTCGTCCAGCAACCATGCGCCGTTAGGGTCAACGGTGATGCGGGCATCCGGAAAACGTCTCTTAAGGGCACGCGCGGTTTCAATTTCCTGCTCGCCAGGTAATACGCCGCCTTTGAGCTTGAAGTCTTTAAAACCGTAGCGGTCCTGTGCCGCCTCGGCCAGCCGAACCACCGCGTCACTGGAGAGCGCCTCCTGGTGACGCAGGTGATACCACTCATGGTGACCCGGTGAGTGCGCCAGATAAGGCAGATCGGTTTTGTGGCGATCGCCAACGTAGAACAGATAGCCCAGTACCGTCACCGCATCACGCTGTTTGCCCGGTCCCAGCAGTTCGCAGACCGGAACGTTCAGCGCCTTTCCGAGTAAATCGAGCAGCGCGGCCTCCAGCGCGGCGACCGCATTGACGCGCAGTTCAAACGTCCAGGCGCCTTTGCCGAAGGTATCAAAGTCCGCCGACTGGTTGCCTTTGTGGACACGCTGAACCACTTTATTCAGACGGGCGACCTCCTGGCCGACTACCTGTGGAATGGCATCTGACAACGTCTGGAAAATCACCTCACCCCCCGGCGCTTCTCCAACACCGGTGTTCCCTGCGCTGTCGGTCAGCACCACGATATTGCGGGTAAACCAGGCGTTATGCGCGCCGCCAATGTTAAGCAGCATACTGTCCTGTCCGGCCACCGGGATGACCTGCATATCGGTGACGACCGGGCTCGATTGTGTTGTCATCAGCCACGCTCCCCTACAGGTTTGAGTTCAATACGTTTGATATCACCCACCAGCACCAGATAGCTCAGGACCGCCACCAGGGCGTGCACACCCACATAAATCAGCGCACCGTTGAATGAGCCCGTGGTCCCGACGATGTAGCCAATGGCAATCGGGGTGACAATACCGGAGATGTTGCCGAACATGTTGAACAGCCCACCGCTCAGGCCGCTGATCTCTTTTGGCGCGGTATCCGCCATGACCGCCCAGCCCAGGGCACCAATGCCTTTCCCGAAGAAGGCCATCGCCATAAAGCCGATGATCATCCACTCCGCGCTGACGTAGTTACAGAACACCATGGTCATCGAAAGCAACATGCCGAGCACAATTGGCGTTTTACGGGCGATGTTCAGCGAACCGGTACGACGCATCAGCCAGTCGGAAATCACCCCGCCCAGCACGCCCCCGACAAAGCCGCAGATAGCCGGTACAGAGGCGACAAAGCCCGCTTTCAGAATCGACATACCGCGCGCCTGCACCAGATATACCGGGAACCAGGTGATGAAGAAGTAGGTTAAGGCGTTGATACAGTACTGTCCCAGGTAGATGCCGATCATCATGCGTGAACCGACAAGCTGCTTGATCTGCGCCCATTTCTGGCTGAACGGGACTTTTGCTTTTTGGGTTTTCTGATCCATGTTGATCAGCGCCCCGCCTTCCGCAATGTACTCCAGCTCTTTCTTGTTTACGCCCGGATGTTGGTTCGGCTCGTGGATCACTTTCAGCCAGATAAAGCTGATGACGATCCCCAGTCCCCCCATGAAGAAGAAGACGTGTGACCAGCCCACTTCATGCGTCAGCCAGCCCATAATCGGCGCAAAGATCACCGTCGCGAAATACTGGGCAGAGTTAAAAATCGCCACCGCCGTTCCTCGCTCCTGTGCCGGGAACCAGGCGGCCACGATGCGGCTATTACCGGGGAATGAAGGCGCTTCCGCTAACCCCACCAGGAAACGGAGGGTAAAGAGCGCAATGATAATGCCGAAGCCGCTGAAGATATCGACGAAGCCCTGCAACAGGGTAAACATCGACCAGATAAAGATGGACCAGAAGTAGACGCGCTTGGATCCAAAACGATCGAGCAGCCAGCCTCCCGGGATCTGACCGATAACATAGGCCCATGAAAATGCGGAGAAAACATACCCCATGCCAACCGGATCAAGCCCAATGTCTTTCGCCATTTCAGAGCCGGCAATCGACAGCGTGGCGCGGTCACCATAGTTAAAGGATGTGACGATAAACAGCATCACCACTATCCAGTAGCGAGCATTAGTGCGCTTCTCCGCGCTGCTCGCCGCGTGGCTTAATGTACTCATTGTTGCACTCCTGAAACATAGCTTTCGCCTGGTTCACTCTGTACAGCACCGGTAGGGTAATCAGAATGAGATTGGTGTTTGTCGTTTTGGTACGGCCTGAAGCCGTTTTATTGTGACCGGGAAAGTATATGAAGGAGTGACACGTTCTCTCACCGTGCAAAAACACAACATTGAGGGGCATGAGAACGGTTGTTTGTGGCAAAAGCCTAAGAGAGTGGAAGATGGTTCACGGAATTGGCGTTTAGGGCGGACGTTATCGCCGGGTGGCGGCACCGCCTGACCCGGCCAGGAAAACCCGTAGGCCCGCGCAAGCGAAGCGCCGCCGGGCAGGATGTTATTTGAGAAGTGTGGCCCAGTTCTCAACCCACGGGTTTGACTCGCTTTCGGGTTCCGGGTGTTCACCGGCGTCAATCAGCAGCATCTCGCCCACGCGCTGGGCGCTCTGTTCCTGAAGGAGCGCGTCGAACTGCTTACCGCCGCCGCAGAAATTGGCGTAAGAACTGTCGCCCAGGGCGATGATGCCGTAGTGCACGTTCGGCTGATAGCCAAGCCGGTCTTTAATGCCCTGGAACAGCGGCACGATGCTGTCCGGCAGATCGCCCTGCCCGGTCGTGGAGGTGACCACCAGAATGTATTTATCTTGATACTTTTCCCAGTCTGCCAGCTCCGGGTCTTCATAAACCGTGGCTTTATGCCCGTGGCTTGCGAGTATCGCTTCAGCCTCTTCCGCTACCAGCAGCGAGTTGCCGTACATTGTGCCGACAAAAATGCCTACTTCAGCCATGATGTGTTCCCTTAATTATTGCGCTTGCTGTTCATCCTGAACGTTGCCTGAGACAAACTCAACCCTTTCATTTTTGGGGAGTTGCCCCCGCCAGCCAAACTGTGACAGCGCCTGCATCCAGACATCATCCAGACCCGCATGGATCGTCAGCGGTTCACCGGTAAACGGGTGCGTCAGGCTCAGTTCGCTTGCGTGCAGCATCAGACGATCGCAACCAAAATGTTCGGCCGCGCTGCGGTTCTGCCGCAGATCGCCATGCTTGCTGTCGCCGATAATCGGATGACGCAAATGCTTCAGGTGTCGGCGGAGCTGGTGTTTACGCCCGGTTTTGGGCAATAGCTCAACCAGGCTGTAGCGGGTGGTGGGAAATTTGCTGGTTGCCACCGGCATTTCGGTGGTCGCCATACCGCGATACCCGGTCACCGCGGGTTGCGGACCTTTGTCATCGCGGGCAAATTTATCGGCGATTTTGTCCAGCTCTTCCACCAGAGGATAGTCAAGCGTCGCGGCTTCTGTCAGCCAGCCACGCACAATCGCATGGTAGCGTTTCTGGATCTGATGCTGCTCAAACTGCTGCGCCAGCAGACGACCGGCTTCGCTGGACAATCCCATCAGCAGTACACCGGAAGTGGGTCGGTCCAGGCGATGGGCGGTAAACACATGCTGACCAATCTGGTCGCGCACGGTCTGCATCACGACCACCTTCTCGTCACGATCCAGCCAGCTGCGGTGCACCAGCCATCCCGACGGTTTGTTCACTGCCACCAGCCACTCATCCTGATAGAGGATCTCAAGCGTCATGCGTCATCACCGGCAAACAGCGCATCCAGCTTTTCCAGCTCAGCCAGCATGACAGCACGCGCCGGGTGGGTGGCCTCCAGCGCCATTTCATAGTAAGGCGAGACAGCAAACGCCTGCGGCAGCGGGTGTCCCCCTTCCAGCAGCGCATGCATACGGGGAATTAACACCCACTGAAGCCACTCAAACGGCGCCAGCGTATCCAGGCAGAACGGCTGGGTGCTTGCGAACGCTTCTGGCTGCGGCGCGGTCTCCTGCCACAGCTGATGTTGGCGCAAAAGAGCTTCGATGGCGTGCAACCGGGCACGAACGCTATCGTGTTGCGTCATAATAACCTCAACTGAAAAAATGAACGGCGCGCAGCATAGCATTGCAGGCAGCAGAAATAAAAAAAGGGAGCACTGTAAAAACAGTGCTCCCGGTTCGTTTCGCAGCATTCCAGCTACAATTCATGCTCCCTGCTCATCCGTGACAACTTTTCCTGAAGCCCGAAGGCCTGGTCATCCGTAAACCTTTTGCATCCCGCGCACATCGTCCTGATGTGTCTGTTTCATCCTGAAACGTCCTGGCCATCCTGACCCACCGTTCTTCCTGACCGGCTCTCGTTCTCCTTCCTGGAGGTGTCCCTTACGCATCCTGCGTTATCCTTTTGCTTCATCCTGAAGCCTTCCTGCAGCGCCATCCTGACGTGTCCAGTTTGAGTAACGCCATCATCCTGATGTTCGTTTCTCGTGTCGGCATCCTGTCGACAGAGATAGAATCCGCTATTCCGCTTCGTCTTACAACCCACCCTGTGAGGGTTGTAAGCTTAAGGATCGCAGGGATGATGAGTCAGAAACAGACTAATACCTTGATAGTTATAATAATATTATTCTTAATTCCGTAAGGTAATACTGAATGTTGCGGCGATCTCTCACAAACCGTGTAAGAGATCTCTCACACGCGCTGTAGCATGATGGATTACAGAAGCGGCTCAAGTCGGGTAAGGAAATCCGCAAGAGAGGGGGCGAGCGTCTCGCGATTGCGGGTGCCGATAGTCTCTTTGATCACCTCACCGGACAAGTTGCAGACGGAGATAACATCCAGTTCACTGTCCAGAGTGCCAATAAAGAGTGTCGGAGAAAGCTTAAGGCGTTTTTGCGTGACCAGATGACCAATCAGGTTTTCCTGAACACGCTGCAGATCGTCTTCGCTCCAGGTCTGCAACAGCGTCAGCGCCACATCACCAAAGCGGGCAGGCATATCCCCTGCAAACTGCGTGGTGTAAAACGCGTGAATCGCTGGTTGTACCACAAGGTCCATTGCGCGTTCAACCGCATTTACATTTTGCTCGCCACTCCAGGGCTGCGGTTGCCAGATAACGTAGTCATCCACCGAAGAGATAATGCAGGGCGACGGTACACCATATAAATCAGCACTTTGCGGCCACGTTTCGCGCGCATCATGCCAGGCGTCGCAGTAGCGGGTCGTGAAGGTCTTAAGGGCATTTGCAGTTTCGATATCCACCGATTTCTCTCTTCTGGTAAGACAGGATAAACTCAGCCCATAAGTGTACCTGTAAAGTGACTATGAAACATGTCTTACGAAAATCATCAGGCGTTAACCGGCTTAACGCTGGGCAAATCGACCGATTACCGCGACACCTACGATGCCAGCCTGCTGCAGGGTGTTCCACGCAGCCTCAACCGCGATCCTTTAGGATTACGTGCAGACGCGCTGCCGTTTGTCGGCGGTGATATCTGGACGCTGTATGAACTCTCCTGGCTTAATGCTCGCGGTCTGCCGCAGGTGGCGGTGGGCCAGGTTGAGCTGGACCACGCCAGCCAGAACTTGGTGGAATCCAAAAGCTTTAAGCTGTACCTCAACAGTTTTAATCAGACCAAATTCACCAGCCTGGAAGAGGTTCAGCACACGCTGGAGCGTGATTTACGCGCCTGCGCCCAGGGCGACGTGAGCGTTGCGCTGTATCGCCTGAATGAGCTGGAGGGACAGCCCATCGCCCACTTTAACGGCACCTGCATCGACGATCAGGATATCGAGGTGGATAACTACGAATTCAGCACCGAGTACCTCGAAACTGCGGCGAGCGGGAAGATCGTGGAGGAGACGCTGGTCAGCCATCTGCTGAAGTCCAACTGCCTGATTACCCACCAGCCGGACTGGGGATCCGTGCAGATCCAGTATCGCGGCCCGAAAATTGACCGGGAAAAGCTGCTGCGCTATCTGGTGTCGTTCCGTCACCACAATGAATTTCACGAGCAGTGCGTGGAGCGCATTTTTAACGATATCCAGCGCTTCTGTCAGCCAGAGACATTGAGCGTGTACGCGCGCTATACCCGTCGTGGTGGGCTGGATATTAACCCGTGGCGCACCAATACCGATTTTGTGCCTGCAACCGGTCGACTGGTACGTCAGTAATATAAATATTTTCACAATATGGGCGAGTAATGACGCGCTTTAGGTTGTGAAACGTCACACGCCAGGGCTATTGTAATCAACAGGGAATGACGATAATCGTCCCATAAGGAGCTCACTTGATTACACATATTAGCCCGCTTGGCTCAATGGATATGTTGTCGCAGCTGGAAGTGGACATGCTTAAGCGCACGGCCAGCAGCGATCTTTATCAACTGTTTCGTAACTGTTCACTTGCCGTACTGAACTCCGGAAGCCTGACTGACAACAGTAAAGAACTATTATCCCGCTTCGAAAGCTTTGATATCAACGTACTGCGCCGCGAGCGCGGTGTGAAACTTGAAGTCATTAACCCGCCGGAAGAGGCCTTCGTCGACGGGCGGATTATTCGTTCCCTGCAGGCCAACCTGTTTGCCGTGCTGCGTGACATCCTGTTTGTTAACGGGCAGATCCACAACGCGGGCCGCTTCCAGCATCTTGACCTGGAAAGCTCGGTTCATATCACCAACCTGGTGTTTTCTATTCTGCGTAACGCCCGTGCCCTCCACGTTGGCGAAGCACCGAATATGGTCGTCTGCTGGGGCGGTCACTCGATTAACGAAACCGAATATCTCTACGCCCGTCGGGTGGGGACCCAGCTTGGTCTGCGCGAGCTGAATATCTGCACCGGCTGTGGTCCAGGCGCGATGGAAGCGCCAATGAAAGGTGCCGCCGTGGGTCATGCCCAGCAGCGGTACAAAGAGGGACGCTTTATCGGCATGACCGAGCCGTCAATCATCGCCGCTGAACCACCTAACCCGCTGGTTAACGAACTCATTATCATGCCGGATATCGAAAAACGCCTTGAAGCGTTTGTCCGTATCGCCCACGGCATTATCATCTTCCCGGGCGGGGTAGGAACGGCGGAAGAGCTGCTCTACCTGCTGGGGATCCTGATGAACCCGGCCAACAAAGATCAGGTTCTGCCGTTAATCCTGACCGGGCCGAAAGAGAGTGCCGACTACTTCCGTGTGCTGGACGAGTTTATCGTTCATACGCTGGGTGAAGCCGCACGTCGTCACTATCGCATTATCATTGACGATGCCGCAGAAGTGGCGCGTCAGATGAAAAAGGCGATGCCGCTGGTGAAAGAGAACCGTCGTGATACCGGAGACGCTTACAGCTTTAACTGGTCAATCCGTATCGCGCCGGATCTGCAGATCCCATTCGAGCCTTCGCATGAGAATATGGCGAACCTGAAACTCTATCCGGACCAGCCGGTGGAAGTGCTGGCCGCCGACCTGCGACGCGCCTTCTCCGGCATTGTGGCGGGTAACGTGAAAGAGGTGGGGATCCGCGCCATTGAGCAGTATGGCCCGTATAAGATCCACGGTGACCCGGAGATGATGCGCCGCATGGATGACATGCTGCAGGGCTTTGTCGCCCAACACCGCATGAAGCTGCCGGGCTCAGCTTACATTCCTTGCTACGAAATCTGTACGTAACGTTTCAATCGTTCATCTGAGGGCCGGGTCGCGTTCTGTCGCTACCCGGCTTTTTTTCGCATCAATTCATAGCCATCTCTTATACGATTTACAAACAGGCAGCGAACGCAAACGATTACCTGGATTTTGAAACCATAAATTATAAGCCTTAAAGCAAATTACTTATCAGAAAATCCTAAAACCCACCGTCTTTACAGCGTAAGACACCTATCTTAGGGGCCACTCTTTCAGGTCACATGTTGTTAATGGTAGCCTTCGCGCCCGTAAATTCTCTTTGATGTTTTTTTAACAGAGAAATGGTCTAAATATACCCACATCATGAGTGGATTATTGCATTTGGGATCGCGATCACTGATACATTCATAAGTAGAATGTATCTTTCCGCCCGCCAATAGTTACGGGTGAAAATTATTAAAAAACCGTCACTGAACGAATTTCATATTACCGTCAGGCATTTTTTCATCGGATTTGACTACAAACCTGACAATTTGCTTCCTCCAGGAGATACAGATGGAAACCACTCAAACCAGCACCGTTGCTTCGATTGAATCCCGAAGTGGTTGGCGCAAAACGGATACCATGTGGATGCTTGGCCTTTACGGCACAGCAATCGGCGCTGGTGTACTGTTCCTTCCTATCAACGCAGGTGTCGGCGGTCTGATCCCGCTGATCATCATGGCCATCATCGCGTTCCCGATGACCTTCTTCGCACACCGCGGTCTGACCCGCTTTGTGTTGTCTGGTAAAAACCCGGGCGAAGACATTACTGAAGTGGTTGAAGAACACTTTGGTATCGGCGCAGGTAAACTGATTACCCTGCTCTACTTCTTCGCGATTTACCCGATTCTGCTGGTTTACAGCGTGGCGATCACCAACACCGTTGAAAGCTTCATGACGCACCAGCTGCAGATGACGCCGCCACCGCGTGCCATTCTGTCTCTGATCCTGATCGTCGGTATGATGACCATCGTGCGCTTCGGCGAGCAGATGATCGTGAAAGCGATGAGCGTTCTGGTGTTCCCGTTTGTTGCCGCCCTGATGGTGCTGGCCTGCTACCTGATCCCACAGTGGAACGGTGCAGCGCTGGAAACCCTGTCCCTGAGCAGCGCATCTGCGACCGGTAATGGTCTGATGATGACCCTGTGGCTGGCGATTCCGGTGATGGTCTTCTCCTTTAACCACTCCCCGATCATCTCTTCCTTCGCCGTGGCGAAACGTGAAGAGTACGGTGCAGGCGCAGAGAAGAAGTGCTCCAGCATCCTGGCACGTGCACACATCATGATGGTGCTGACCGTGATGTTCTTTGTCTTCAGCTGCGTACTGAGCCTCTCCCCGGCGGACCTGGCGGCAGCGAAAGAGCAGAACATCTCTATTCTGTCTTACCTGGCAAACCACTTTAACGCTCCGCTGATTGCCTGGATGGCGCCAATCATCGCGATTATCGCTATCACTAAATCCTTCCTGGGCCACTATCTGGGCGCACGTGAAGGCTTCAACGGTATGGTGATTAAATCTCTGCGTGGTAAAGGCAAGAGCATTGAAATCAGCAAACTGAACAAAATCACTGCGCTGTTTATGCTGCTGACCACCTGGGCCGTTGCAACGCTCAACCCAAGCATCCTGGGCATGATTGAAACCCTGGGCGGCCCGGTTATCGCGATGATTCTGTTCCTGATGCCGATGTACGCGATTCAGAAAGTCCCTGCGATGCGTAAATACAGCGGCCATATCAGCAACGTGTTCGTTGTGGTTATGGGTCTGATTGCCATCTCTGCCATTTTCTACTCACTGTTCAGCTAATACCTCCAGCGCCGTCTTAGGGCGGCGCACTTCTCCTCTCTGACTGAAAGCAATGGACGCATCATGATTAGCGTATTCGATATTTTCAAAATCGGTATTGGTCCTTCCAGCTCTCACACTGTCGGACCAATGAAAGCCGGTAAACAGTTCACGGATGACTTGATTGCACGCGGTATTTTGCACGACGTTACCCGCGTGGTTGTCGATGTATACGGTTCCCTTTCCCTCACCGGTAAAGGCCACCATACCGATATCGCCATTATCATGGGCCTGGCGGGTAACCTGCCGGATACCGTAGATATTGATGCGATCCCTGGCTTCATCCAGGACGTTAATACCCACGGTCGCCTGCTGCTGGCAAATGGCGAACACGAAGTGGAATTCCCGGTTGATCGCTGCATGAATTTCCATGCCGACAACCTGTCACTGCACGAAAATGGTATGCGTATTACCGCCCTGGCAGGTGACACCGCGGTTTACAGCCAGACGTATTACTCTATCGGCGGCGGGTTTATCGTCGACGAAGACCACTTTGGTCAAACCAATACCGCTTCTGTCGAGGTGCCGTATCCGTACAAAACGGCGGCGGATTTACAGCGTCACTGCCAGGAGACGGGCCTCTCCCTCTCTGGCCTGATGATGAAAAACGAACTGGCCCTGCACAGTAAAGCGGAGCTGGAACAGCACTTTGCTAACGTCTGGGAGGTGATGCGCGGCGGGATTGAACGCGGTATCACCACCGAAGGCGTTCTGCCTGGTAAGCTTCGCGTACCGCGCCGTGCAGCCGCCTTGCGCCGTATGCTGGTGAGCACCGACAAAACGACAACCGACCCGATGGCGGTGGTGGACTGGATCAACATGTTCGCCCTGGCGGTAAATGAAGAGAACGCCGCGGGTGGCCGCGTGGTCACCGCGCCAACCAACGGAGCCTGCGGTATTGTTCCGGCGGTGCTGGCGTACTACGACAAGTTTATCCGTGAAGTGAATGCGAACTCGCTGGCGCGCTATATGCTGGTCGCCAGTGCGATTGGGTCACTGTACAAGATGAACGCCTCCATTTCCGGCGCGGAAGTGGGCTGTCAGGGTGAAGTCGGCGTGGCCTGTTCCATGGCCGCAGCGGGTCTGGCAGAGTTGTTGGGTGCAAGCCCGGCGCAGGTATGCATTGCCGCCGAAATCGGCATGGAGCATAACCTGGGGCTGACCTGTGACCCGGTTGCCGGACAGGTTCAGGTGCCGTGTATCGAGCGTAACGCGATCACCTCCGTCAAGGCAGTGAACGCCGCACGTATGGCGCTGCGCCGCACCAGCGAGCCACGCGTCTGCCTCGATAAGGTTATCGAAACCATGTACGAAACCGGTAAAGATATGAACGCCAAATACCGTGAAACCTCTCGCGGTGGTCTGGCAATGAAGATCGTCACCTGCGATTAAGCCGCTCAGGAAGCCTCGTTTTGCGAGGCTTCTTCCTGTTTTTCCTCACGCTATTCGTTTCATCCTGCCGACAGTGATACCCTTTAGCCATGAGAGTTAAGGGAGAATATCTGTGGCTGTTCATTTGCTTATCGTCGACGCGCTCAACCTGATTCGCCGGATCCATGCAGTGCAAGGTACGCCCTGTAAGGACACCTGTCTGCACGCGCTGGAGCAACTTATTCGCCACAGCGAACCGACGCATGTCGTGGCCGTGTTTGATGATGAGGCGCGTAATTCCGGCTGGCGACATCAGCGTTTGCCGGACTATAAAGCCGGACGCGCCCCGATGCCGGACGATTTGCATTCAGAAATGCCGATGATTCGCACGGCATTTGAACAGCGCGGCGTGCCCTGCTGGGGCGCCCAGGGCAATGAAGCCGACGATCTGGCGGCGACGCTTGCGGTCAAAGTGGCCAGCGCCGGGCATCAGGCAACCATTGTATCGACGGATAAAGGCTACTGTCAGCTGCTCTCTCCCACTATCCGCATTCGTGATTACTTCCAGAAACGCTGGCTCGACGCCCCGTTTATTGCCAGTGAATTTGGCGTCTCGCCTGAACAGCTTCCTGACTACTGGGGGCTGGCGGGGATCAGCAGTTCTAAGGTGCCGGGCGTTGCCGGTATTGGACCCAAGAGTGCCGCACAACTCCTGACGGATTTTCAGGATCTGGAAGGGATCTACGCCCGGCTCGATGAGGTCCCGGAAAAATGGCGCAAGAAGCTGGAGGCACATAAAGAGATGGCCTTTATCTGCCGGGATGTGGCGACGTTACAGACGGATTTACAGCTGGACGGGAATTTGCAGCAGTTGAGGTTAGAGCGTTAAGAGTCCCCTCTCCCCGTTGGGGAGAGGGTTAGGGTGAGGGGCCTATCGCTCGTCGCGACGCCCACCCACGGCCGCCCACCAGCGACGAATATGCACCGTCACCTCTTCGCGATCGTGATACAGCTGACGCGCCTGGATCTCCACGTTAATGCCGTGTTCATCCAGTTGCTGCTGAATATAGGCCAGGTTCTGAGAGACCTCCTCATAGCGCTTTTTCATTGGCAGTTTGAGGTTAAAAATCGTCTCACGGCACCAGCCGTTCACCAGCCAGGAGGCCATCAGTGCCGCCACTTTCGCTGGTTTTTCCACCATATCGCACACCATCCAGGAGATGTTATTGCGGGTTGGACGATAGCGGAAACCGTCTTCACGCAGCCAGGTGACCTGCCCGGTGTCCATCAGGCTTTGCGCCATCGGGCCGTTATCAACAGACGACACCCACATGTTGCGTTTCACCAGCTGATAGGTCCAGCCCCCGGGGCATGCCCCGAGATCGACCGCGTACATGCCGTTGGCCAGACGCTCATCCCACTCATCCGCCGGAATAAAGACGTGAAACGCCTCCTCCAGCTTCAGGGTTGAACGGCTCGGCGCATCAGCCGGGAACTTCAGACGTGGGATCCCCATAAAGAACGGAGAGTTGTTGTTGGTGTAAGAATAACCGGTGTAGCAGCAGCCCGGGGCAATAAAGAAGATATGCACCACCGGACGCTTTGGCGTTTCGTAATTTGTCAGCACGCCGGCATCACGCAGCGCCACGCGCAGCGGTACGGTGAACTTACGGCAGAACTTCATCAGCTCTTTGCTTTCATTGGTGTCGGCCACCTCAACGCGCAAATCACCGCCCTTCTCGACCACGCCCTGCAGCATGCCCACAATCGGGGTGATGCGATCTTCTGGCGGAAGATCTTTCAACAACTCACCCGCGACAAACATCTGGCGTGCAAAGATCAGTGAACTGAACGGCAGCTCGCGTGCCAGCTTGTCCGCATCGTCAGGCTGGTAGCATTCGAACACCACATAGCCCGCATTATCCTTAACGCGCGCAAAACCGAAGACTTCTCGCTTCGCCGCTTTATCCGTAATTTCCGCGGCGCACTCTTTCTCAAACCCCGGGCGACAATATAAAACAACCTTATTCATGAACAACGCCCTTGCGTTTCAGACGGATAGCTCCGATAAACATTAATACCCACCCTGCCAGGAAGCTGACGCCGCCGACAGGTGTAACAAACGCCCACAGGCGCAAATGCGAGAGTGCAAGGCAGTAAAGGCTGCCGCTGAACAGCACCGTGCCCAGCGCCAGAAATACACTGCTCCAGTAAAACCAGATGCTGATCCGGCGCTGCATCGCCACCGCCAGCCCAAAAATAGCCAGGGTATGGAACGCCTGATATTCAAGGCCGGTCTGGATCCAGCCCATCTCAACGACGCCCAAAGACTTGCTTAAGACATGTGCGCCAAAGGCGCCCAGTGCAACAAAAATAAAGCCACTCACCGCGGCAAAAATCAGCATGAATCGGCTGGTCATGTTTCAGTCCTAAAGTAATGCGTGCCCCGGCACACAAAAGTTATTGTTCATACCTGAAGCGGAATTTTTCTTGCTCGCTCGCCGCTTTCGCCAGTATCCACTGCCGGAAAGCGGCTATTTTACCCAGTTCTGCCTGACTGTCATGACAAACCAGATAAAACGCATTCTTGCTGACCAGTACATCATTAAAAGGGCAAACCAGACGGCCAGCCTCAATTTCGGACTGCGCCATGACGTTGTTCGCCAGCGCCACGCCCTGTCCGTGAATGGCAGCCTGTAGCACCATCGCACTGTGGCTAAAAATGGGCCCCTGCTGCACGTTTATATGATTAAGACCTAATTGACGGGTATAAGTTTGCCAGTCGCGGCGAGAAGCATCGTGTAATAGCGTATGTTGTGCCAGATCGGCGGGCGACTTTAACGCTTTATCACCTGTTAAAAGCAGCGGCGAACAGACCGGTAGCAGATATTCTGCGTATAATTTCTCGACACGCAAGCCTGGCCAGTTACCGCGACCATAAAAAATGGCGACATCCACATCGTCCGCCAGTTTGTCTTCCTGACGATCCACGGCCTGGATTCGAACGTCAATTCCCGGATAAGCTGAGTTAAAGCTTGAGAGTCTGGGTACCAGCCATTGAATGGCAAAACTGGGCAATAAACTTACCGTTAGTGCGCCTTTTGCACTCCTCGCCTGCAGCTTACGCGTGGCTTCCGTGAGCTGGGAAAAAATCTCTTTAATATCCTGAAAATAGCTCTGCCCCTCTTCCGTCAACAACAGTGAACGGTTGCGCCGGCGGAACAGCTTGAGGCCCAGAAAATCCTCCAGGGACTTGATTTGGTGACTTACTGCGGCCTGTGTCACAAAAAGCTCATCTGCTGCACGGGTGAAGCTCAGGTGACGTGCTGCTGCATCAAAAACGCGTAATGCATTAAGGGGTGGCAATCGCTTGGACATGGTTATCTGGCTTAGATGTTAACAAGATTTAACAAATAGGAAACAACGTTTAACCTATTAGTTTTTTTTATCTGAGCCATTATAATTTGTCCGTTGAGGAACTACCAGCAAATACCTATAGTGGCGGCACTTCCTGAGCCGGAACGAGAAGCTTTTTTTGGAATGCGTGTTCTGAAGGGCTTTTGGCTTACGGTTGTGATGTTGTGTTGTTGTGTTTGCAATTGGTCTGCGATTCAGACCACGGTAGCAACGCTACCAATTTTTCACTTCCTGTACATTTACCCTGTCTGTCCATAGTGATTAATGTAGCACCGCCAATTTGCGGTGCTTTTTTTTGCTTATCGATCTGTTAATGCTCGATCTCTTTCATCTCTTTCACGTCCGTGCGGTTGATCTGCTGCTTGTTCCCGTTAGCATCTTTATATGAAATCATCCCGGTATCGTTATCGGTTGTCGGTTTCCCTTCCGAAACAATGGAACGACCATCGTTAGTGTGCATGACGTAGTTGTTACCAGAACAGGCGCTCAGGGCAAAAGTAAACGCACAGGCAGAAATGATTGCAGCTGTCTTATTCATGATTCTTCTCCTTTAGCAATTAATGCTATTCAAACCTCGATTTATAACAGGCTAAAACATCCGCCTAACACTATTTAGCATAACCTGCTTTTTCAGGGGCGTTGGGATAAGCAGACAATTCTGATAGATATCAACCTCCTTGCCCTGCCGCTGAAATTGCGCGACGATCTCAGTAATGCAATGAGGAATTCCATGAACGCTTTCAGTCCTGCGCAGTTTCGCGCACAGTTTCCGGCGCTGGCCGATGCCGGTATTTATCTTGATAGCGCTGCCACCGCCTTAAAGCCACAGGCGGTGATTGAGGCAACGCAGCAGTTCTATAGCCTGAGCGCAGGCAATGTGCATCGTAGCCAGTTTGCCGAGGCCCGGCGCTTAACCGCTCGCTATGAAGCTGCACGCGATCAGGTTGCACGCCTGATCAATGTCGGCAGCGGAAAAAACATCGTCTGGACACGAGGCACCACCGAAGCCATTAACATGGTGGCCCAGTGCTATGCCCGCCCCCTGCTCCAGCCAGGAGACGAAATCATCGTCAGTGAGGCGGAACATCACGCCAACCTGGTACCCTGGCTAATGGTGGCAGAACAAACCGGGGCACGGGTGGTGAAACTCCCGCTGGGGGCAGATTATCTGCCGGACGTGGCACAGTTACCGGAGCTGATTACACCGCGCAGCCGCATTCTGGCGCTTGGGCAGATGTCGAATGTCACTGGTGGCTGTCCGGATCTGGCGCAGGCTATCCGCATCGCGCATGCCAGCGGCATGGTAGTGATGATCGACGGTGCGCAGGGTGTGGTCCATTTCCCGGCCGATGTGCAAAAACTGGATATCGATTTTTATGCCTTCTCAGGACATAAGCTTTACGGACCAACCGGTATCGGGGCGTTGTACGGTAAGCCTGAGTTGCTGGCGCAAATGACGCCGTGGCTCGGTGGCGGCAAGATGATCACAGAAGTCTCTTTCGAGGGCTTTAAAACGCAGGACGTTCCTTACCGTCTGGAAGCAGGAACGCCGAACGTGGCGGGCGTCATTGGCCTGAGCGCCGCCCTCGAATGGCTCGCTGAAACGGATATTGCCCAGGCTGAAAGCTGGAGCCGGGGTCTGGCGACGCTGGCTGAAGAGGAGCTTAAAAAGCGTCCTGGCTTTCGTTCGTTCCGCGTGCAGGATTCAAGCCTGTTAGCTTTTGATTTTGCAGGCGTACACCATAGCGACATGGTGACGCTGTTGGCCGGATATGGCATTGCCCTGCGTGCCGGACAGCATTGCGCCCAGCCGCTGCTGGCGGCACTTGGCGTGAGTGGTACACTGCGCGCCTCGTTTGCGCCTTACAATACCCAAAGCGATGTCGACGCACTGATTTCCGCGGTTGACCGCGCCCTTGAACTCCTGGTGGATTAATGACTAGCTCTGCTTTAGCCGGACACCCGTTTGGCACAGTGATCACAGAAGAAACGTTAAAACAGACCTTTGCGCCGCTCACGCAATGGGAAGATAAATATCGTCAACTGATCCTGCTGGGTAAGCAGCTTCCGGCCCTTTCTGACGATCTTAAAGCACAGGCAAAGGAGATCGCGGGGTGCGAAAACCGCGTCTGGCTTGGGTTCAGCGTATCCGGAGAGAAACTGCATTTCTTTGGCGACAGCGAAGGACGCATCGTTCGCGGGCTGCTGGCGGTGCTGTTAACCGCCGTCGAGGGTAAAAGCGCGGCGACGCTACTGGCGCAATCGCCGCTGACCCTGTTCGATGAACTGGGTTTGCGCGCGCAGCTGAGCGCCTCGCGCGGCCAGGGCCTGGTCGCCCTTAGTGAAGCGGTACAGGACGCCGCCCGTCAGGCTCAGGCCTGACGTTCTGCCTTCGCCATCATCTTCTTCAGGGCGTGAGATACCGCCACAAAGCCAAAGGAGGCGGTCACCATGGTGGCCGCACCAAATCCTGAGGCGCAATCCATCCTTTTAGGCCCTTCCGCCGTGCTTTTCATGGCACAGACCGAGCCGTCAGCCTGCGGATAAACCAGCGCTTCAGTCGAGAAAACGCAGTCGACGCCCAGCTTACCTTTGCTGTTTTTCACCACGTTGAAGTCGCTTTTCAGCCGTTCACGCAGTTTGGCCGCCAACGGATCCTGAATGGTTTTCGCCAGATCGGCCACCTGGATCTGTGTGGGATCGATTTGTCCGCCTGCGCCACCGGTGGTCACCAGTGGCACCTTGTAACGACGACAGTACGCAATAAGCGCCGCTTTTGGACGCACGCTATCAATCGCGTCAATCACGTAGCTGTAGCCTTTACTCATATAGTCTGCGACATTATCCGCCGTCACAAAATCATCAATCACCGTGACCCGACATTCCGGGTTGATCAGGCGGATACGCTCTGCCATGACCTCAGATTTTGCCAGGCCGACGTTGTCACGCAGGGCATGGATTTGACGGTTGGTGTTGGTGACGCACACATCATCCATATCAATCAGTGTGATTGCGCCAATACCGGTTCTCGCCAGCGCTTCTGCCGCCCACGAGCCCACACCACCAATGCCCACGACGCAGACATGCGCATCCGCAAACAGCTGCAGGGCTTTTTCACCATAGAGACGTGCCGTACCACCAAAACGCTGGCGCCACGCGTCGCTGATTACCACAGACATAAAACCTCAGATGTAAAAAGGGTGAGGTTTTTCCTCACCCTGAACAGTAATCCGTATTCCGCTCAGAATACCACAATCAGCCGCTGAATACGTTTCCGGCGCCAGGCGCTGTCTTCAGCACCCATACGCGGCCATAGTGGTTATACCAGCCTGCACGGTGGCCGGCGTCCGGGCCAATCCCCTGATAAATATCAAAGTGCTGGCCTTTGATTGCCCCACCGACATCCAGCGCCACCATCAGACGTAACTCGTACTGTCCGTTAAATTTACCGTTATTGTCCAGCAGCGGCACTTCTGCCAGCAGCGTGGTACCCGCAGGAATGATGGAACGATCCGATGCCACCGACGCACGGCCAATCAGCGGCACGGCGCTCGCCCCTTTCACCGGCGCAAAGTTTTGCGGTTTAAAGAAGACGAATGACGGGTTCTGCTCCAGCAGCTCACGCACCTCGGCTTCACTGTGTTTTTCGCCCCACTCGCGGATCGCCTGCATCGACATATCTTCTTTTTTCACTTCGCCCCGGTCGATCAGCACTTTACCAATGCTGCGGTAGGCATGGCCGTTTTTGCCGGCGTAGCTAAAGAAGTTCAGCGGAGAACCGTCACCAAAATCGATGTAGCCACTGCCCTGAACATCCATGATGAAGTTGTCCATCAAGGAGTTGCTGTAAGCCAGGACGTAGTTTTCGCTAAGCGCACCGGCGTAGATCTCCGCGCGGGACGGCAGGCGGCCACGTTTTGGCGGCATACGATAAATGGGATACTGGAATTCGCCCTGACGCGTATGGCGCGCCTGGATAACCGGAGTGTAATAGCCGGTAAACTGCACGTTGCCGTAGTTGTCCGCCCCTTCCATCTGCCAGGCGTCGATACCAAACTGGCGCATGTTGCGCGTATCACCGCCCGCACGCAGCCAGTCCTGCACGGCGTTATAAACGCTACTCTGTGAGCCATACAGGCGCGGCGACGCATTGCGGATCTGGTAAACCTGCTCGGAGAAATCACCGGCGTTGATCGGTGCGCCGACAGCATCCGGCTGGTTAACTAAAGAGAAAGGCTGGGATAGCTTCCCGTCTTTATACTGTTGACCGCGATCGGTCGGTTTAGAAGAACAGGCGGCAAGAATCGCTACCATTGCGCCCGTGATCAGATACTTTGCCCAACGTCCTTTCATTATATCTCGTCTTTAAGTTGCCCATTTCCGCGTGATGAAGATAACAAACCCACTGTTCTAAAGAAACGGAATCACATGCCCTTTGGCAAATTCTGAGCAAAAAATAGTCCAAAGGTTTCGATGCCGTTCAATTTACATACAAAATTAATGAATTATGTGAAAAAGGGGTTGCATCACAAACCTAACCGAGTATAGTGCGCATCCACGGACGCGGGGTGGAGCAGCCTGGTAGCTCGTCGGGCTCATAACCCGAAGGTCGTCGGTTCAAATCCGGCCCCCGCAACCAATTAAAATTTGATGAAGTATCTTCTACGAGAGTAGAAAGACGGACGCGGGGTGGAGCAGCCTGGTAGCTCGTCGGGCTCATAACCCGAAGGTCGTCGGTTCAAATCCGGCCCCCGCAACCAATCAAATTTGAAGAAGTAAGTTTCTACACAAGTAGAAAGACGGACGCGGGGTGGAGCAGCCTGGTAGCTCGTCGGGCTCATAACCCGAAGGTCGTCGGTTCAAATCCGGCCCCCGCAACCAATACTTCTAAAAACAATCAACACCCTTAAGGGTGTTTTTTTGTATCTGTCGTTTGTGAATTTGCCGGGCGTTAACCCGGCGGGCAGCATTATCCACGTCTTGCCAGCGTCGCCCCGTCAGAGAAATACGCCCTGATCCCTGCCAGAATCGACTCCGCCACTTCCTGCTGGAATTTGGCCGTCTTGAGCTTCCGCTCCTCTTCCACGTTACTGATAAACGCCGTTTCAACCAGGATAGACGGGATATCTGGCGCTTTCAGTACCGCAAACCCGGCCTGCTCAACGCTGTTTTTGTGCAGCTTGTTGATATTGCCAAGCTTACCCAGCACCGCTTTACCAAACTTCAGGCTGTCGGTAATGGTCAGCGATTGCACCATATCGAACATGGTGTGATCCACATAGCGGTCGCCGCTTTTGCTCACACCACCGATGAGATCCGAGGCGTTCTGCGTGTCCGCGAGGTAACGCGCCGCGGTACTGGTCGCCCCTTTGGTTGAGAGGGCAAATACTGACGATCCACTTGGCTGACGGCTGGTAAACGCATCAGCGTGGATAGAGACAAAGAGATCCGCACGCTGCTTCTGGGCTTTTGCCACACGCACTTTCAGCGGAATAAAGACATCTTCATTGCGCGTCATATAGGCGCGCATGTTGCCCTCTTTATCGATTAACGCTTTAAGACGGCGGGCAATCTGCAACACCACATCTTTTTCCCGCGTCCGGTATTTGCCTATCGCGCCTGAGTCTTCGCCTCCATGGCCAGGATCGAGCATGATCACAATCGGGCGATCGCGCCCTGCTTTCCCGGGCTGCGGGCCACTTTGCGCAGGTGGAACCTGTTTCTCAAGATTGCCCTGGTTGTAGTCTTCCAGTAATGCCAGAAGGGGATCCTGAATGTCCGTTGCATTTGCCGGATAGAGATCCATCACCAGACGTTCTTTGAACGTCGCAACTGGCGCAAGGGCAAACAGCTGCGGTTTCACATTCTGCTTCAGTTCAAACACCATGCGCACGGTTTGCGGATCAAACTGCCCTACGCGCGCCGATTTGATAAACGGATCATCACCTCGGATCTGCGCCGCCATCCCCTTCAGAACGGAGTTCAGGTTAACGCCTTCGAGATCCACCACCACACGCTCAGGGTTGCTGAGGGCAAACTGCTTATATTTCAGCACCCGATTGGATTCCACCGTGACGCGCGTATAGGTTGACGACGGCCAGACGCGCACCGCCACCACCTGACTTGTGGCGGCAAGACCCACCTGGCTGACGCTGAGCAGCCACATCGCCCCGGCCCCTTTTAACAAACGGCGGCGGCTTATTGCTGAATTGGATCCCGACATGCTTCTCCCGAGCAAGAAATCTGATTGACAGACAAAACATCAAAATTGACCGAAAACTTTAACGAATGACGCATAAACTGTCATCTATAAAAGGGTAAACAATCATACGTTAACGCACGGATTACTTATTAATTTCTGTGGGTCGCAGAAAATTTAGGCTTGCACATGCGACCACAATCGAATAAAAATACAGAAATTACGAATAAACATTCATTAAGGGTTGTGCCATGGTGAAGGAACGTAGAACCGAACTGGTCCAGGGATTCCGCCATTCTGTTCCCTATATCAACGCCCATCGGGGAAAAACGTTTGTCATCATGCTTGGCGGCGAAGCCATTGAGCATGAAAACTTTTCCAGCATCGTCAATGACATCGGCCTGCTGCACAGCCTCGGTATCCGCCTGGTGGTGGTGTATGGCGCGCGTCCACAAATCGATGCGAACCTGGCCGCGCACCATCACGAGCCGATTTATCACAAGCATACCCGCGTTACGGATGCCAAAACCCTGGAGCTGGTGAAACAGGCCGCGGGTCTGCTGCAGCTGGATATCACCGCGCGCCTGTCCATGAGCCTGAACAACACGCCGCTGCAGGGGGCGCATATCAACGTCGTCAGCGGTAACTTCATCATTGCTCAGCCTCTGGGCGTGGACGACGGTGTGGACTATTGCCACAGCGGACGTATTCGTCGTATTGATGAGGAAGCCATTCACCGTCAACTGGATAGCGGTGCCATCGTACTGATGGGGCCGGTGGCCGTTTCCGTCACCGGCGAGAGCTTTAACCTCACGTCTGAAGAGATTGCCACCCAGCTGGCGATCAAACTGAAAGCAGAAAAAATGATTGGGTTTTGCTCTTCCCAGGGCGTGGTCAACGATGAGGGCGTGATTGTGCCAGAACTCTTCCCTAATGAGGCTCAGGCCCGCGTCGAAGCGCTGGAAGCCGAAGGGGATTATCATTCTGGTACCGTCCGTTTTCTGCGCGGTGCGGTGAAAGCCTGCCGCAGCGGCGTGCGTCGTAGCCACCTGATCAGCTATCAGGAAGACGGTGCCCTGCTGCAGGAGCTATTCTCCCGCGACGGTATCGGCACCCAGATCGTAATGGAGAGTGCGGAGCAAATCCGCCGCGCCACCATTAACGATATTGGCGGCATTCTGGAGTTAATTCGCCCGCTGGAGCAGCAAGGGATCCTGGTGCGCCGTTCCCGCGAACAGCTGGAAATGGAGATCGACAAATTCACGATTATCCAGCGCGATAACCTGACAATCGCCTGCGCCGCGCTCTATCCGTTCCCGGAAGAGAAGATCGGCGAAATGGCCTGCGTCGCCGTCCATCCAGACTACCGCAGCTCTTCACGCGGCGAGATGCTGCTTGAGCGCGTGGCGGCCCAGGCGCGCCAGATGGGCCTGAGCAAGCTGTTCGTCCTGACCACGCGCAGCATTCACTGGTTCCAGGAGCGCGGTTTTACGCCTGTAGATATTGATTTGCTGCCTGAAAGTAAAAAAGAGATGTACAACTATCAACGCCGCTCGAAGGTGCTGATGGCCGACCTGGGATAATTCAACCTTCGCCGGGTGGCGCTGCGCTCACCCGGCTTACATTTCTGACGTCCTTCAGAGGGACTCAAATATCGCGCTCAGGCCGCTTCGCCGTTCCGTACGGGTGGCAATCGCCTGCACCAGCACACGCTCATCGGTATAGAGCGACAAGCGCTGACGCGCACGGGTGATGGCGGTGTAGATCAGCTCGCGGGTAATGACGGGTGAAAGCTGGGTGGGCAGGATCAGCGCCGCATGGTTGAACTCGGATCCCTGAGATTTGTGTACCGTCATCGCCCATGCTGTTTCATGTTCAGGCAAGCGGCTGGGCTGTACGGACTTCACGCTACCATCCGGCATCAGGAACCAGACGCGAAGCCCCTGTCCACGATCAAGCGCAATGCCAATATCCCCGTTGAACAACCCCAGCGCGCTATCGTTGCGGGAGATCATGACTGGCCGACCTTCATACCAGCGTGAATGCGGCGTGCGGGTGATTTTGCGCTTTTGCGCAAGCAATTGCTCAAGCCTGTCGTTAAGGCCGCTGACGCCAAAAGGCCCTTCCCTCAGCGCACACAGCAACTGATATTCGCCAAACGCGGCAATGACCTGCGCAGGCGTATGTTGCTGCTGCACGCTCGTCAGGAAGTGCTGATAGCCCAGCAGGGCATCATCCAGCATCGCCTGATACTCTTCCCCGGTTTGCAGCGATTTCTTCTCAATATCATTGAAGCTGCCGTCAAAAACAGCACTGGTCGCATGCCGATCCCCTCTGTTCACGGCCGCCGCCAGTTGGCCAATGCCGGAATCACTCCCGAAACGGTAGCTTTTTTGCAGCAGACAGAGGCTGTCGCGCAGCGCTGCCGCGAGAGAGTGGCTTTCAGCTGCGAGCGAACAGCCGGTGAGGCGGGCTAACTCTTCAGCACGTTCCGCGGTATACCCAAGACTCGCATAGGTGCAGATATCGCCCAGCACGGCACCGGCTTCCACCGAGGCAAGCTGGTCACGATCGCCAAGGAAAATCACGCGCGCGTGGGGAGGTAAGGCGTCAATCAGCCGCGACATCATCGTCAGGTCGATCATCGACGCTTCATCCACGACCAGCACATCGAGATGCAGCGGGTTTCCGGCATGGTAACGCAGGCGCTGGCTGCCCGGCTGGGCACCCAGTAGCCGGTGCAGGGTGCTGGCTTCATTGGGGAAAAGCGCAAGCTGTTCCCGGGTGAGCGGCAGTTTTTGCAGCGCGCCACCTAACGACTCCGTCAGCCTGGCCGCCGCTTTGCCGGTGGGTGCTGCCAGGCGAATACGGCATTTTTGCTCACCCGACAGCTGAATCAGTGCGGCAAGCAGTTTGGCCACGGTGGTGGTTTTACCCGTGCCCGGTCCGCCCGAGATCACCGAGATCCGCCGCGTTAAGGCGACGGCCGCCGCCACTTTCTGCCAGTCTGTCGCCTCATCTGAGGTAAACAGGGCATCCAGCGTTTGCCGGAGCTGCGCTTCTTCACAGGGAAGCGGCGCGTTTGTCTCGCTGAAAAAGCGCGCTACCGTCAGTTCATTACGCCACAGCCGGTTAAGGTACAACCGCTCGCCGATAAGGATCATGGGCGTCTGGGTATCGGCTCTGCTGACAGCTGGAGAGCTCAGCAAAACGGTCTGCCAGTCCACGGATTCGCCCAGCAGGGCAAAACAGGACTGAAGGGCCACAGGCATTTTTTCATCAATCGCCAGACGCGAAAGCGGCAGACAGACATGCCCTTCCCCCGCATCTTTGCTCAGGATAGCGGCAGCGAGCATCACGGCCGGCTGCTCGCCAGCCACCATCATGGCGAACTGCACATCAAGATGGCGCAGCAGTCGTTGTTCTACGGCTTCCAGCAGTAATTCCTGCATCGTCATGCCACCTCCTCCGTGCCTGCGGCAAACAAGCTGTCCATTTTTTCAATCAGTGCCTCGTCCGGGCGCGTACAGAAGATCCCCGAGCGCGGATCGGCGGCATCCACCCCGCGCAGGAAGAGGTAAATCACCCCGCCAAAATGGTCTTCGTAGCGGTAATTTGCAATGCGATGACGCAGATAACGATGCAGCGCCAGGGTATATAACTGGTATTGCAGATCGTAACGATGCATCTGCATGGCAGAGGCCATCGCCTGTTGAGTGTAGGCTTCGCTGTTTTCACCCAACCAGTTCGATTTGTAATCCAACAGGTAGTAACGCCCTTCATGGCGGAACACCAGGTCGATAAAGCCCTTCAGCATCCCCTGAACCTGACGGAAGTTAAGTGGCGGGCAACCGGCGGATAACGGGTCATACTCGCGGATCAGCGCATCCAGCGCCTCGGCCTTTAGCGGGCTGGCGATGGGAAGATAAAACTCCATCTCCACCTGCTTATCTTTAGCCGTCAACTGGCTGAGCGATATACCCTGTGCCGTCAGCGGGGCGTGAAGGATTGCACTGATCCATTCGGTGAGCACCGGCTGCCATTGTGCGTCGTAGCCCCCACTTTGCAACATTTTCAGTACCCACTCCTCAGAGACAGGTTGGGTGAAATCCAGCTCTTCAAACAGGCTGTGTAAAAATGTGCCCGGTGACGCGCCGCGCGGAAATTGATGAGGAGTCAGCACCGGTTCATCCGGCACACTTCCGGTTCCTGCGGCATCCACGTCAAGCTTAGGCATCAGATCCTGCGCAATGCTCTGCCCGTGCTGCTGTAAACCGGAGTAGCTGGTCACACGCCAGTCGTCTGCAACGGTTCGCGTAATCTGCCGGGCATGCAGCTCAGACGCCTGCTGCTCTGGCAGTTGCCAGCGGCTGTTATCGGGTTGCGACGGAATATGCAGGGCAATATGTTCCCCGCAGAGTGAGTCGATACACAGACGCAACCCTGCTGCATCTTTGGGTTCGCCGAGCTGAATCAGCCTGCCCAGCGCGCTCAGATGAAAATCGGTCTCACCTGTCTTTTCGCCACGGCGGCGGAATAGCGGCGCGACACCCAGACTACAGTGCCAGACCGAGCGGGTCAGTGCCACATAGAGCAAGCGTAAATCTTCGGCCAGGCGCTCGGCCTCGGCCAGTTCAACGCTGGACTCTGCTTTACTGAGATCGAGCACCGCTTCGAAGGACTCACGATCGTGGTAAAAGGCCTGATCCTGCACCCGGTAATTGGCGATAAACGGCAGCCAGACCAGCGGATACTCCAGGCCTTTCGACTTGTGAATGGTGACGATTTGCACCAGGTGTTTATCACTCTCGAGACGCATCTGCTGGCTCGACGAGTTACTGTTCGGATCGGCAATTTGCTGCGCGAGCCAGCGCACCAGGGCATGCTCACTTTCCAGCTGCGTGCCCGCCTCCTGCAACAGTTCGCTGATATGCAAAATATCGGTCAGACGGCGCTCACCGCCTGCCGTGGCGAGCATATTCTCAGCAATGTGACGCTGCCTCATCAGTTCACGCAGCATCGCCATCACGCCGCGTTTTTGCCAGCGCTCGCGGTAATGCACAAACTCTTCGACCACCGCATCCCAGGCGGCTTCGTCGTTATTTAGCGCATCAATATCGCGCGCGTTCAGTCCCAGCATGCTGCTTGCCAGCGCGCTGCGAAGGGTGCTTTCCCGCTCCGGCGCCAGCACGGCCTGCAGCAACCACATCATCTCCTGCGCTTCCAGCGTTTCAAAGACACTATCGCGGTTAGAGAGATACACAGACGGGATATTCAGTGACGTCAGGGCATCACGGATCAGCGCCGCCTCCTGACGACTGCGCACCAGCACCGTAATATCGGATGCCTTTACCGGGGTGGATTTATCCCCCTTCCACAGCAACGCCTCACCGCGCGTGCCTGCGCTGAGCCAGTCCCGGATCTGCGCGGCACAGTACTGAGCCATGGCATGTTGATAGTCCGCAACGCCACACCCCTCACCGTCCAGCAGCCAGAAATTCATCGCGGGTTGGGTCACGCCGTTGAATTCAAAGCGTAACGCGGCATTTCTGGCAGCGAATTTTACCGGTTGAAAGGGAATTTCCCGGAACATAAACGCCGACTCCATGCGGCTGAAAAGCGCGTTGACGCTCTCCACCATCCCCGGTGAGGAACGCCAGTTGGTGTCCAGGGTGTAGTGCGCCGCCACCTCGCTACGGGCTTTCATGTAGGTGAAAATATCCGCCCCACGGAAGGCATAAATGGCCTGCTTTGGATCGCCAATCAGCAACAGCGCGGTGTCGGGCTGCTGTCGCCAGATACGGCGGAAAATGCGGTACTGCTGGGGATCGGTATCCTGAAATTCGTCAATCATCGCCACCGGAAAGCGCGTGCGGATGGCGGCGGCAAGCGCCTCGCCGTTTTCACTGCACAACGCCGCGTCCAGGCGACTTAGCATATCGTCAAACCCCAACTCTCCCCGGCGGCGTTTCTCACGCGAGACCGCTTCACGGATCTCCGTCATGGCGCGGGTGATCATCAGGTCGTTGAGGGTTAACGGCTCTGCCAGCAGGGTTTCGATCTCAACAAACAGCGGGTGCTCCGGAACTATGCCATCGGCTTTGGTGCGCTCAACCAGAAAACGCCGGGAAAATTTTTCCAGCGCGTCCGGAAGCTGATAACCGCGCGTCTCCTCCTGCGCCCAGGCAGTGATCCTGTCGATCCATTTCCCCTGATTGCCACGGTTAAACTTGCGCCTGTCGATGCCGGAATTTTCGATAATGGCGTCAATCTCGCTGACAGACTCGAGCCATTTTTGCTTCAGGGCGGCAATCTTCGCGACAATTTTTTCATGGCGCGAGGCCAGCGTTTCATCTGCAGGCGGTGGGGATTTAATGACCGGGGCTTCCCCCTGGAGGTAGCGGTCAATGGCACGCAGAAGCTCCTCAGGCCCTTTCCACAACGCATGTACCGCTTCTGCGATATCTCGCTGTAAGGGGTAGCAGTGGCGACGCCAGAAATCTGCACAGGCCTGATAGCGAAGCTCAGATTCATCTTCAATAAGCTGCTGTTCAAACAGCATGCCGGATTCAAACGCATTCAGGCTCAGCATGCGCTGGCAAAAACCGTGAATGGTGAAGACGGAGGCCTCATCCATTTGCCGTTCAGCCAGAAGCAGCCACTGTGCGGCCTGCTGTTTATCAGCAATCTCTTCCAGCAGGCTCGCGTAGAGCGGGTTATCCGTGCTTTCGCGCAAACAGGCGATGCGCAGTTCATGAATATTGGCACGGATACGGCCGCGCAGCTCTGCGGTGGCGGCCTCGGTGAAGGTCACCACCAGCAGCTCCTCCACGCTTAGTGGACGTGGAAAAGCGGCATGACCGCCCAGCCCCAGCAACAGGCGCAGATACAGTGCGGCAATGGTGAATGTTTTTCCCGTTCCCGCTGAGGCTTCAATCAATCGTTCACCCTGTAGAGGTAAACGTAAGGGATCAAGAGGCTCAGCGGTATCGGTCATTCTTTCTTACTCCAGGGCATAGATTGCTGCAGGGCGCTGACGCTCTTCCAGATTTTCCAGCCTTTCGGGTTAACGTAGTCCGTTTTCCCGCTCTGGCTACCAGAAACCTGAGACAGAATGGCCATTCCCTGCGGTTTAACCACCGCCTGATGGAAGAAGTCGGCAACCTTCTGAGGCGTCAGCTGTTTTATCTCGGCCACTACTTTATCACGCGAATCAAATTTCAGATTACCGCGATCAAAATCTTTGCTCAGCTGGGATGCTTCTTCACCCAGCGTCTGCGGCGGTTGCATCACCTGCGCAATCACGGCCTGCTGGATCTGGGCGAACTCTTCCGGCTTCATGGCTCGCAGTCTGGCTTCCGCTTGCGGGAAGAATGCCTGGTAACGCTGCCAGAGATAAGCGGGTTGTTTATCGCTGCTCTGCAGCAGGAAACCCAGCCCCCACTGACGGCCGACGTTCATGGAGAACGCAAAGACCGCGTAACCAAGCTGCTCTTCTGTGCGCAGTTGATTGTAGAACCACGGCTGAATAATTTGTCCCAGAACGGCACTCTGCGCAGAACTGGTGAATTCATCATAGCCCGTAGGCACAAACACGGCGGCCAGCGCGGAATCCGTGCTGTTGCCTGCTTTTTCGAAAATCACATTCTGTTTTTTCTCAACCAGCACATCCTGGTTGCGGCACCACTCGTCGCCTTTTGAACCGAGCTGCTGACGTACGTTCTCTGCCAGCGTTTTGGCCTGCTCCTCACTCATATTGCCGACGATAAGAAACTCCGGACGCGTGTTCGTTTTCAGCGCGTCGCGATAAGCCAGCACCTCTTTTAAAGAGAGGGATGGCAGCAGCGCCCGGCGATCTTCACGCTGGAAATAGGGGATTTGCGACAGCATTTGCGCCGGCATGATCGCCTGATCGTACGCTTTGCCTTTCTCAGCAGAATCCATCATCTGCGCATACCAGGACTTAGCCTGCTCAAACTGTTCTTCCGTTGGCGTGTAGCTGAAATAGCCCTCCAGCAACGCCTGGAACAGCTGAGGCAGACGCTGGGTATAGCCGTTTGCATTGACCATCAGACCGTTATTGGCGTTGGTAGAGAAGCTGATCCCACCCACGGCGGCCTGGTTGCTGAGCTGGTCAAGCGCGATACCGGCCAGATAGTCATTGAGCGCAAACATCACCTGATTTTTGGCGCTATCCATCGCTTTCGGGTTGCGAAGGACAACGCTGACATCGGCTTTTGGCTCACTGGCAAAATAGTGGCTTGGGGTGTACACCACGCGCAACGTCGGCTCATCAACAATAAGCTGCGGATGTGGATACGCTTTCGTGGTTTTAATCAGGGAGAAATCATCCGGGATATAGGGATTCAATTCCGGCAGCTTCAGGGCAATCTCTCCGGCCTTTTTCTGCCAGTCCGCGAAGGTTTGCGCACTGATTTTATCCACCTGATAAGGGGCATCCACAAAATAGGCCGTTTTGTTATGCGGCTCGTTCGGGCTGATGTACCAGATACGGGCATTCTGCGGGGTCATCATCGCCAGGCGCGCTTTTATCGCCTCAGCGTCGTACCGGTCGGCAATGTTGACCGCGTCCAGCGTATGTTCCACCGGCACGCGGATCATGGTGTCCGCCAGCCACTCAACGTAGTCCATGTCGCGGGTAATGGACGGATAACGGAAATCGAGGTCCAGCACGTGTGCCAGTTCGTCAAAGTAGCGTTTATCAACGCCTTTATCACGCAGCAACGAGAGATAGCTGAAGATAGCCGCCACCACTTCATCACGGTGCGCCAGCCCTTTGTCGGTCAGGGTGGCGGAGATGGCCAGCACACCGCTGTTGCCGTTCACCACAGGATCGGAATCGGCACGGATCCCTTCCACCAGCCCCTGCTTTTGCAGCCAGTCAGAAAGCGTACCCGGACTACGGTTACCAATAAGATAGGTGACCAGTTCATCCGTTTTACTGCGGAACTGTGCCGTATTGTTATCAATGCGGAACTCAACGCGTAACACCTTGCGCGGCAGTGCAGGCACGTAGTGGATCACGATCCCTTTCTGCGCGTCGGTAACAACCGGTACGTTTATCTGCGGCAGGTCGATGTTTTTATTTGGTACCCGTCCAAAGGTCTGCGCCGCCATGGCAGCCAGTTCTGGCAACGGTTTGTTGCTGTAGATAACCGCTTTCATCAGGTTAGCGGAGTAATATTTATCGCGAAACGCATGCAGCGCATCAAGCACCGGGCTGTTTGGTTTGTCACTCAGCGTCTCAAGATTCCCCCCGGAAAAACGGGAGCCAGGGTGCGCCGGGTTGATGGTTTCGGCGCTCACTTGCGCCATGCGCATACCGTCACGCGTGCGGGCCAGAGTCAATTCAGCGTTAACGGCGTTGCGTTCGCGGTCAGCATATTTTTTATCCAGCAACGGCGCGGCAATGGCATCAGCGAGGCGGTCCACCGCCCCTTCCAGCGCATCATTTTCAACTTCAAGATAAAATGCCGTCCGATACGGTGCCGTACTGGCGTTGTGGCTGCCGCCATGCATTTTCAGAAATTCGGAGAGGCTATCCGGCTGGGGATATTTTTTTGAACCCATCAGCGTCATATGTTCCAGATAGTGAGCAAGACCCGGGTGCGCTTCGGGATCTTCCAGCGACCCCACAGGCACCACTAACGCTGAAAGGGATTTCACCGCCTGCGGGTCGGAAACCAGCAGCACGGTCATCCCGTTATCAAGGCGTACAGCCTGATACTGACGGGTATCTTTTTCGCTCTTACGGATAGTTTCCTGAACGGGTTGCCAACCGGAGCCTGCCTGAGTGATGGGAGCCCAAAGGGCGACAAACAAAACAAACGCTTTGAACAAGGTGCTGCCTGGCATTAACGACCTCTTTATCACGGCTACATCATTAACAAACTGCGTGCTGGACACGCCAGCATCTCTTTCTTTCGGTACATCAGTCCGTGATAGCAGGTGCATCATAAATGAACACCCTTTGCTGCGCAATTTTTATACAGCAGTCAGGACTGATTAAATTTGAACAACGGTAACAGGTAACGTTGTGCCTCTTCCGTGATAGTCTCAAAGTATTCTGGCTCAAGCGTTCGCCATAAACGTTGATACCAGACATCATCACCTTCACCACGGACCATCATGTTACCTTCCCAGGCCTGAACAAATTTACTCCGCGCTTTCTGCAGTGAAGCGTCATCCGTTAACATCGCATCATTCTGCGCGTCATAACAGGCTTTTATCCACGCCCCGCCACTTTCAGGCAGTAACAGCAGCGGTTTGTTCATACCCTGACGATAGCCTTCTATGTACAGGGACAAGTAATGTAACGCCTGCTCCGGGTCCATCGGCGGGAAGCGCCACTCGCCCTCCTTGCGTACAAACATCCGGCTTTCACCTTGATTACCGCCAGCACTGTAGACAAGATGTTCGAGCCAGAGTTGCAAACCCTGCGAAACGCTCAGCATGGAAGGCCGCCAGCGCAGCAGCCCGTCCGGCTGAACCTGGGTCAGCCATCCCGTTAACTGGATACCGTTGCAGTTGAGGTCGATTTCAAGACTCGTGCCCGGCTGTCGGCATTCGATAACACGCTCAGCAAGCGCCTTCATCTCTGTACACTGCGCCTCCCAGACGATCTCCCCGAACGCACCATACGGTAATTGTCCCGCAGCGCGATAGCGGCGGAACAGTTTGTCAGCGTCTTCCTGCTCCACCAGCGCATTCAGCAACTGGAGGTTTAACTGATAGCGCTCCAGGCCGTCCAGCGTAAACGGTTCTGCATCAGGGATTTCGCTCTCTTCAGAGCGGAAGTTAACCTGCAAACGCTGCTGGAAGAAGGCGCGTACCGGATGCGCCCAAAACCGCTGCAGTTGTTCGAAGGTCAGGGTTTCAATGGGCCGTGGGTCGAGCTCCTGAATGAAATCGCTGTGCGCTCTCCCCTCTTTCTTCGCCGCGGGCAGCCACTCCTGGGCATAGCTCTGATATTCGCTGGCGACGTAGTTCATCGGGTCAAACGGCATTCGGCTGTGACAACAGGTGATATGCGCTTTCACCCGCAGGTCGCTCTCATCGCAGTTACGTTCTTCATCCCCCGGCAGGTAGTGGCTCTGTCCGATATAGTCCACCAGTTCCTGCACCAGAACGGAGGGGAAACGCGCGCTGTTGTCCTGAATCGACCGACCGATATAGCTGATGTAGAGCTTGTTCTGCGCGGAAATCAGCGCCTCAAGGAAGAGGTAGCGGTCATCATCACGACGGCTACGGTCGCCCCGCTTCGGTGCCGGGCTCATGAGATCAAAGCCCAGCGGCGGCAGGGCGCGTGGATAAATACCGTCATTCATGCCAAGCAGACACACCACTTTGAAGGGGATGGAACGCATGGGCATCAGGGTGCAGATATTGATTGGGCCGGCAAGGAAGCGCTGGCTGATACGCTCCTGATCGAGACGCTGGGTCAATTCATCACGCAGAAGCGACAGCGGGATCGCTTCGTTATAGTGGGAGTTTACCCCCTCATCGACTATCGCCTGCCACTGCGTTTCGATCAGCGCCATCGCGGCTTCCGTGTCACTGTCCGGCAGGAAGAAATCATTGAGCACTTCCCGGCAAACCGGCAGCCATTCCTCCAGCGGACGCGGCTTCATCAACGCACGTCGCCAGCGGTTAAGCTGCATCAGCAATGAGGCTAAATGACCCACCAGCTCTGCGATTAACCCGCTGGACTCATCGTACGGCAGGACCTCATTCCATTCGCCCAGGCTGCTTTCCATGGCGTACCCCAGCAGCATACGCGTCAGACCAAACTGCCAGGTGTGCTGTCCGGTAGGGGGAAGCTCGAACTCCTGTACGTTGTCATCATCTATCCCCCAACGGACGCCAGATTCGTTCACCCACTGACGGAGGTAGCGCAGCCCCTCTTCGTTAATGTTGAAACGTGCGGCCAGCACAGGGACATCGAGCAATGCCAGTACATCTTCGGAAATGAAGCGACTATCAGGCAGTGACAGCAGGGTGACAAATGCCTGCAAGGCCGGGTGAGACTGGCGAGCCCGGCGGTCAGAGATAGCGTAAGGCAGGTAGCGCTCTCCCGTCGCACTGCCGAAAACAGCCTGAATAAAGGGACTGTAGCTGTCGATATCCGCCACCATCACCACGATATCACGCGGTGTCAGTTCCGGATCGTCCTGCAGCATGGCGAGTAATTGATCGTGCAGGACTTCGACTTCACGCTGCGCACTGTGGCAAACATGCACCGTGATACTGCGATCTTCTGGATCCAGTCTCCGCTTCGTGTCGCTGCGTTCAAATTCTTCGGCCGTCACGCCCATTACGGCACGATTTTCCAGATCCAGAATATCTGACTGGATATTGTGCAGCAGGCTGTCCGGCGTGATTTCAACAAACGCATCCACGTCGCCTTCGCCTGACGAGGTGATATCAGAGAGCATATGAATGTAGTCGCGACCCAGCTTGCCCCATGAGGCGAGCAGCGGGTTTGGCAGGTTCTGAATGCCCTGTTCATCAAAAAGCTGCGCGGCAGAGGCGCTGTCTTTAAACAACGGTACGGTACGCTCTTCAAAGAGGCGTCGCCGCTGGCGCGTCACGAGCCGTGAAAGCCACCGGTCATCCTGAATGTCGCCCCAGTAGTGGCGGCATGGATTGGTGAAGAGAATATGGATGTCGGTGTGTTTACCGAGCGCCTTCAGCGCATCCAGGTAGACGGGTGGCAGGGCTGAAATACCACAGATGAACACGCGGGAAGGCAAGCGGGCCGGTCGTTCAGCGCTGTTTTCCAGTATGGAGATGAACCGTTGGTAGAGGTTCGCACGATGCCACTTAGGTTGACCAAGTTTTTCGGTATGCTCCACCAGCGCTTTCCACAGCGGTGCTTGCCAGACCTGTGCCTCCGGCAGGCCTTCCACCTGCTCACCCGCTTCCCAGCGAGTCAGCCATTCCGGACGATACACTAAATACTGGTCATAGAGATCCGCGGTACGCGATGCCAGCTGGAACAGCTTGCGTTTGTCGGTATCGTCATTCAGATAGTGGCGCAGCATGGCAAACTCATCATGCGTGAGCATTTCTGGCAAAAGCGCCATCAGCTTCCAGCTCATGCTTTGTTTGTTGAACGCGCTCTGCTCGGGGATGTCAGGCAACACGCGGACAAACATCTCCCAGATAAAGCTCGCGGGAAGCGGAAAATCGATATTCGCTGCGATGCCAAATTTACGGGAAAGTGACATCTGCAGCCACTGTGCCATACCGGTGCTCTGCACCAGCACCATTTCAGGCTCAAAAGGATCGTCAAGCCGCTCGCGCTCAACGATAAATTCCATCAGCGCTTCCAGCACATCCAGACGATTTGAGTGGTAGACCCTTAACATAGACGCTCCCGACTACTGGCTAACCGGGCAATGCAAACGCGTCATCTCACCGCGCCGCCCCAGAGGAGAAATAAGTGTAACCGTGATGCTGACACATCCGGACTGTGTTGTCTGCACCCGGTTTATCTGCCAGCCTGCGGGCAGCGCACTGGCGTCCCGCTGCGACTGCGTCCAGGCGATATGCCAGAGCTGGCGATACTGACTAAACAGTTTAAACCGGGAGGCCAGCGCCCGGTGATAGCCAGACAACGCTGTCACCATCACCACCAGTAACATTATCGACAGCAGCACTTCAACCATGCTGAACCCTTTTTCTTTCTTCATGGCAGTTGGCATAACGCGCTCTCCTTGAGAGGACAAAAATCACTCCAGCCATGAGGTAAAAAACGTATGCGCCCGTCGGTAATCTCCCCGCCACGCCAGAGCAACTGTTCGCCTTCCCCGGCGATAAGTAACACCCGGGTCTCATTCAGAACACGCAAACATACACGTTGCGTTTGTCTCTGTTTGCACTGCACATCTGGCTGCAACGACCAGCGCTGAACGCGCCCCCACTCCAGCGCCGACTGCACCGCTGCCTGCTGCTGGATCGAATGGCTCTCACCGCCCACCAGTATGCTAAACGTTGTCAGCTGCTGGTTGAGACCGGTGAGGATTAGCGTGCCTAGCACCAGTAACAGCAGAACCAGCGCCAGCGATGCGACCCCACTCTCGCGGTTCACAAGTTAAATCCCATAACGGCATGGTGTGCCTGATAAGGGACGGCCAGCTTATCGTTATCCGTAGCGGTCAGATCTATATATAACGCAGGCGCAAACCCCGGATGTTCATGTTTACGCACCACAAAGGTGTGGATCACCAGCCTGTCCGGGTCTGTCAGCTTCTCCCATCCTTTTCCTTCACATGTCGCAGCCCCACGCAGGGTTTCCAGCGCGCCAGACTCCAGACGAAACCCCGTACTTTCATTTTCGGAAGCCGAGGTATCCCAGACGCCGTTACTGTTGGCATCCCATCTGACAATCACGCAGCTTCCCTCCCTGCCGATGGTCAGGCTCTGCCCCTGGCAGTCTCCCGCGCAATACCCCGCGCGCTGTAACTGCTTGCCAATGGCGAACAGCCGTTGCCAGATCTCTTCTTCACGTTCCAGCGCCCGGGATTGCAACAAAACAGCCCGTTGCAGCCCCGGTAAAAAACGCGACGTGCTCAGTAACAAAATGCTGCTGATCGCCATCGCAATCAGCACCTCCGTGAGTGAGAAACCGTGCTGCTTCATCGGCATGAATTTTCCCCTGCAAAACTACAGATCCTGATACGTCCTCCATTTGACACGACGATCAACCACTCCCCTGCACCACTTTGTACCCGTATCCGCCCAGCCCACGCCGTATCTCTTAATCCGTAGAATCCTAATGAAGGCGTAACTTCGCTTAGCACGACCTCAGGCCACAGTGGTCTGAGGACAAGCGGATTGTGATTCTCACATCCCTGTATGACAGAGCTCGCCAGGCAGGCTCCTTTTCCATCCTGCTGAAGCATAATCACGTGGTCACGGTTGTAACGATTGGCATCGTTTCGCAGAAACACGAGGTAATCGCGGACCTGACAGGCGGCCTGCCACAACCTCTGACGCTGCTGCCAGTTGTCCCAGCCGTATAGCCCTGTGGCACTCAGGATGATGACTAGCGAGATGGCAACCAGCGTTTCGATAAGCGTAAAGCCGTTCTCTTTTTTCATGCCGGGAGTGTGGCGAAACGCCGTGAACGTGACGAGCGACAATTCGAGGTTTTACGAGGCGTTATCCAGAGAATGTCATTCGTTGCAGCGTGTTGCACGCTGGCTGGACAACGCCTCGGAAAACAGAGTGAAGACGAAAAAAAACCGGCGCGTAAGTGCGCCGGTTGTGTAACGATTTGCCGTATCAGATAGCGACAGGGGCTTTGATGCCAGGATGCGGGTCGTATCCCTCAATCTCGAAGTCATCAAAGCGATAATCGAAGATCGATTCCGGTTTGCGTTTGATAATCAGCTTCGGCAGCGCACGCGGCTCGCGGGTCAACTGCAGATGCGTCTGTTCCATGTGGTTGCTGTAGAGGTGAGTATCCCCACCGGTCCAGACAAAATCACCGACGTCCAGATCGCACTGCTGGGCCATCATATGCACTAACAGCGCATAGCTGGCGATGTTAAACGGCAGGCCGAGGAAGACGTCGCAAGAGCGCTGGTAAAGCTGGCAGGAGAGTTTGCCATCCGCCACATAGAACTGGAAGAACGCATGGCACGGTGCCAGCGCCATTTTATCCAGCTCACCCACGTTCCAGGCAGAAACGATGATACGGCGCGAGTCCGGGTCGTTTTTTAGCTGGTTCATCACGGTGGTGATTTGGTCAATATGGCGGCCATCAGGCGTTGGCCATGCACGCCACTGCTTGCCGTAAACCGGACCCAGGTTGCCGTTTTCATCTGCCCATTCGTCCCAGATAGAGACGTTATTTTCGTGCAGATACGCAACGTTGGTATCGCCTTGCAGGAACCAGAGCAGTTCATGAATGATCGAGCGCAGGTGGCAGCGCTTTGTCGTCACCAGGGGGAAACCTTCTTGCAGGTTGAAGCGCATCTGGTGGCCAAAAATGGAGAGCGTGCCGGTACCGGTACGGTCATTTTTCGGCGTGCCCTCGTCGAGCACTTTTTTCATCAATTCAAGATACTGTTTCATGGTTCCTCAGGAAAGTTGTTGCTGTGGACGACGACGATACGCCCAAATCATCATAATGGCACCCGCTACGATCATCGGAATGGAGAGGATCTGCCCCATGCTGATGTACTGTACCCACTCGCCGGTGAACTGTGCATCCGGCTGGCGGAAGAACTCGACGATGATACGGAACGCACCGTAGCCAATCAGGAACAGGCCGGAGACAGCCCCCATCGGGCGCGGTTTGCGGATAAACAAATTCAGGATGATAAACAGCACCACGCCTTCCAGCGCCAGCTCATAGAGTTGGGACATATGGCGCGGCAGAACGCCGTACGTATCGAAAATGGATTGCCACTCTGGATGCGACGGCAGCAGCGCCATGTCTTCCGCACGCGAGCCCGGGAACAGCATGGTAAAGGAAACGCTCGGGTCGACACGTCCCCACAGTTCGCCGTTGATGAAGTTGCCCAGACGGCCAGCCCCCAGACCAAACGGGATCAGTGGCGCGATAAAATCTGATACCTGGAAGAAATTGCGTTTGGTGCGTTTGGCAAAAATCACCATCACCAGGATCACACCAATCAGGCCGCCGTGGAAGGACATGCCGCCATCCCAGACGCGGAACAGATAGAGCGGATCATTGAGGAACACCGGGAGGTTATAAAACAGGACATAACCAATACGGCCCCCCAGGAACACACCAAGGAAGCCCGCATAAAGCAGGTTTTCGACTTCGTTTTTGGTCCAGCCGCTGCCAGGACGACTGGCGCGACGGCCGGCAAGCCACATCGCAAAAATGAAGCCCACCAGGTACATCAGACCGTACCAGTGAAGCGAAACAGGTCCTACTGAGAAAATGACCGGATCAAATTCCGGAAAATGCAGATAACCACTGTTCATCTGTCACCACAAGATGTTGTTATTCCGCTGAAAGTGGACAGCGGCAGAGATGCGCCCCGGCAGTCAGCAGAGGCTCCAAAGTTGCGAATCATAGCATAAGGCAGAGGCAGAGGATGCGTCAGAGATGTAAAAGATGTGTATAGAGGATGGTGCGGGTTGTTGCCCTCTCCCACGGGGCTGAGGGATCCCCACAGAAAAAGTGCGCACGAACGGCTCCCTCTCCTCAGGGAGAGAGATAAAGGCTTCAGCGGCCACCGCGGATCAGACCGCCCATGCCACGTCGTTCCATAAATGCGGCGACCTGATGACGAACCTCTGTTGCCAGCTGCGCTTCAAGACTGCGCTCGGCCAGCTCACGGGCATCTCCGATGTCGATATGGCGTAGCAGGTACTTCACACGTGCGACAGCGCGACCGTTCATCGACAGATGTCGGTACCCCAGGCCAATGAGGATCGCAACGCACATTGAATCTCCGGCCATTTCACCACACAAACGTAAATCGATGCCGTACTGCTCCGCTTCGCGGGCAATCATCGCTAACGCCCGAATGATGGCCGGATGCAGGCTGTCATAGATACTGGCGACACGCGTGTTGTTACGATCGACGGCCAGAATATACTGCGTCAGATCGTTGGTCCCGACAGAGATGAAATCGACCCGGTTTGCCAGCTGCGGCAGCATAAAGACCATGGAAGGTACTTCGAGCATCACCCCGATCCGCGGTTTGGGGATCGCATAGCCGATCATCTCTTCAACTTCGCGGCCTGCACGTTCGATCAACCGTCGTGCTTCGTCGATCTCATCGATGCTGGTGACCATAGGCAATAAAATGCTGAGGTTCCCGGTCGCCGCATTCGCGCGCAGCATGGCGCGCACCTGGATCAGGAAGATCTCAGGCTGATCGAGCGTAATGCGGATCCCGCGCCAGCCCAGGCACGGGTTTTCTTCACTGATCGGCATATACGGCAGCTGTTTATCCGCCCCAACATCCAGGGTACGCAGTGTGACCGGTTTATCGTTAAACATCTGCAACATGCCCTGATACTGCGCGACCTGCTCCTCTTCAGAGGGGAAGCCGCTTTGCAGCATAAACGGGATTTCGGTGCGATATAAACCGATGCCATCAATGCGGCTACCGAGCTTCTCTTCATGCTCGGGGCTTAAACCCGCGTTGAGCATGACTTTGATCCGCTCACCGCTTTTGAGCTGCGCAGGCAGATTAACGTCATCTTCCGCCAGCTTGCTTAATTCGTTCTCTTCACTGATAAGACGCTGGTATTCCTGGAGCAGAACCGGCTCAGGATCGACCAGGAGCTCACCGCGATAGCCATCCACCACCAGCGTGCGTCGGTGCAGCACCGAGGGCTGAATGTCTGCCCCCATAACGGTGGGGATACCCAGGGCACGTACCATAATGGCCGCATGGGAGTTGGCGGCGCCATCGCGCACCACCACCCCTGCCAGCCTGTCCTGCGGCAGCTCCGCCAGCGTCGTCGCGGACAGTTCATCGGCAACCAGCACAAACCGTTTTGGCCAGGCATTCGGCCCCTGGATCGTGTCATCAAGGTGGAACAGCAGTCGCTGACCGAGTGTACGTAAATCTCCCGCACGCTCTTTCAGGTAACCGTCTGTCAGTGCGGCAAATTGCTCAGCAAATTTTTCGATGACCTTTTTAACGGCCCATTCCGCAACGAAGCCTTTATCAACCTCGGCAAAAAGCTCACGGCGCAGACGCGCATCGGAGAGCAGGTGCGAATAGAGGTCAAAAATGGCCGCCGTCTCTTTTTGCGCCCCGGCGGCAAAGCGTTTGCTGTAACGCCGAAATTCGTTAGCCGCCTCTTCCAGCGCTGCGGTGAGGCGCTCGCGCTCAAGCGCTTCATCAAGGGTTGAGGCTTCGTAAACCTGCTCCATCAGCGGCAGGGTGGCGTCCATCCAGCCTTCAGCGATCGCCACACCCGGCGACGCCGGAAGCGCGCGAATACGTGTATGGCGATACTGACCAAACAGGGCGGCAAGCTGAGACTGGGAGAGGATCGCAGCCATCTGCGTGGCTAGCGTCACGAGGAAAGACTCTTCGCTTTCGTCATACTGACGCAGTTCGCGCTGCTGCACCACCAGGACGCCAAGCAGTTGACGACGCTGGATGATCGGTACGCCCAGGAAGGCGCGGAAACGCTCTTCTTTGACGGAGGGAATGTATTTAAAGCTGGGGTGTTTTTGCGCGTCGGCAAGGTTGATGGGCTCAGCCAGTCGCCCCACCAGGCCTACGATACCTTCATCAAAGGCGAGCGTAACGGTACGACCGCGTGGTTTTTTTAAACCACGGGTTGCCATCAGGTAATAGCAGCGCCGGTCATGGTCGGCCAGATATACCGAACAGACTTCGGTCTCCATCGCAAGACAGATGTCAGTGACCAGTATATTCAGCGCCTCGTTCAGACGAGGCGCACTGGCCACTTTCTCGACTATTTCTCGCAAGCGGGTGAGCATGATTTGCGTAGCTTAACCTCTTTTACGTCGCCAGGCAGGTGCGCTCTGCGGCTTAGGCGGGATCTCCTGAAGCTGCATGACAACACTTGCGAACTCTTTCATCACCCTTCGGTAAACATCGCGCTTAAATGACACGACCTGACGAACAGGATACCAGTAACTCACCCAGCGCCAGCCATCAAACTCCGGCGTACTGCTGGTTTGCATATTGATATCTGAATCGTTGCCCACCAACTGCAACAGAAACCACTTCTGTTTCTGGCCGATACAAACCGGCTTTGTGTCCCAACGCACCAAACGTTTCGGTAACTTGTAACGCAACCAGTTGCGGGTCGAAGCCAGGATGCGAACATCTTTTCGGCTTAAACCAACCTCTTCAAACAGCTCCCGGTACATCGCTTGTTCTGGGGACTCCCCTGGGTTGATCCCGCCTTGCGGGAACTGCCAGGAGTGCTGACCATATCGCCGGGCCCACATTACCTGGCCCTGACGATTACAAATTACTATTCCTACGTTCGGGCGGTAGCCATCGTCATCAATCACCGGACTACCCCAAACTAAACCTTATATATGAATGATTGTTTCACACTACAGGGAGGCGGTAAACCACTCTCTTACAGGCCTGCAACCTAATAACATTTGAATAACTCACAAATATGCGCAGAGTTATAAACAGATATGCGGCAACAAGGGCAATTTTATTCACCTTTTCTGTGGATATAGTTGTGAAGAAGTATGGAATTACCGATGAACAACCTGAAACGCCTTGCGCCACACCACTCCCCCGCCAGAAAACAAAAATAATCTTTTCATTAAGTTAGCTCTGTTTTTGGCGTTGCAGGAAGGAATAACGTGACGATCGTCACACCCATGATCATCATGCTGATGAAAGATCGAACAGCGTCGGTTTTATCCACAGATTGTGCCAATAACTTAGGCACAATTTGTGTGAAAATTGGATTTTCGTCGCACGTCAAGGCTGTAAATTGAAACAGTAGTCAGGGTTATTCCCAGTTATCCCACTTTTCTGTGGATAACATGGTGTAAGATCCTGTTTATTGTCAGTGACCAGAATTGAACAACCTGTTTTTCAGCTCAGACAGAACGCCAGACGATCAATAAAATAACAGATAAATCATATACATGGCATATTCGTACAGAAAAAGTTAAACTCTATCCACAGGGGACAATTTCTTAGTTTATTTTTTAATCAAAAGGTTACCACCATGCTTGCGCTCTCACCCATGCTTTCACCGCCAACAAGCGAAGCCCAGTTGCTTGAGCAGGCGCAGCGCCTGGCGGGCTTTTCGCTTGGTGAGCTGGCAGCGATGGCAGGCTTGCCGATCCCAAAGGATCTGAAGCGGGATAAGGGCTGGATCGGCATGCTGCTTGAACTGTGGCTGGGGGCTAGCGCGGGGAGTAAACCCGAGCAGGATTTTGCAGCCCTGGGCGTCGAACTGAAGACGATCCCCATAGACCGTCTGGGAAAACCCCTCGAAACCACTTTTGTCTGCGTGGCACCGTTAACCGGTAATACCGGCGTAACGTGGGAAACCAGCCATGTTCGCCATAAACTGAAACGCGTGCTGTGGGTACCGGTTGAGGGTGAGCGCCAGATCCCGCTGGCTGAACGCCGCGTAGGGGCACCGCTGCTCTGGAGCCCGGATGAAGACGAAGAGAGACAGCTACGGCTGGACTGGGAAGAGTTGATGGATATGATCGTCCTCGGACAGGTAGAACGCATCACGGCCCGACACGGAGAAGTTTTGCAGCTGCGCCCGAAAGCGGCCAACAGCAAAGCCCTCACTGAGGCTATCGGTGCCCAGGGCGAACCGATACTGACGTTGCCGCGCGGCTTTTATCTCAAAAAGAATTTTACCGGTGCACTTCTGGCTCGTCATTTCTTACTAAAAACATAGTTTTTTACTCATTTTGCGAACTATCAAACATAATCGTCTGCTATTTAAGATTTTCCCCCTTTCTCCTTTCGATATATCAGGTTAATACTACACTATGATTTGATACGAGCCAGGTGAGGACGATAACGATGAAAAAATGGGCAGTGTTGATTTCAGCAGTGGGTTTAGCGTTTGCGGTATCGGGCTGTAGCAGCGATTACGTTATGGCGACGAAAGATGGCCGGATGATCCTGACCGACGGTAAACCTGAAGTCGACGATGATACCGGTCTGGTCAGCTACCATGACCAGCAGGGTAATAAAATGCAGATCAATCGCGACGAGGTTTCGCAGATTATCGAGCGATAAACCGATAAAGGTCAGTGGCTTGCTGGCCTTTTTGATTTTTTCCTTCCCCTTTTGCTTTCCCTCTGCCATGTTTATATTCCTTTGTCGGGAGATTCCTGACGCGGTCTGTATTTCTAATGAAGGAAGCCGGCTATGCATTATCACCGTATCCCCCACAGCGCTCTGGAGATAAGCCAACTGGGGTTGGGCACGATGACATTTGGTGAACAAAACAGCGAAGCCGATGCCCATGCACAACTCGATTATGCCGTCAGCCAGGGCATTAACCTGATTGATGTTGCAGAGATGTACCCTGTTCCTCCACGTCCGGAAACGCAGGGCCTTACCGAAACCTACGTCGGCAACTGGCTCGCCAAACGCGGGAATCGCGAAAAGCTGATTGTTGCGTCAAAAGTCAGCGGCCCCGCACGCAACAACGATGCCGGGATCCGTCCAAACCAGATCCTCGATCGCAAAAATATCCGCGCCGCGCTGGATGCCAGCCTGAAGCGCCTGCAAACCGACTATCTCGATCTCTATCAGGTTCACTGGCCGCAGCGTCCCACTAACTGCTTTGGAAAGCTGGGCTATAGCTGGAATGAGAGCGCCCCGGTCGTTACGTTACTGGAAACGCTGGAAGCCCTGGCCGAATGCCAGCGAGCGGGAAAAATCCGCTACATCGGTGTCTCTAACGAAACGGCCTTTGGCGTGATGCGCTATCTGCATCTGGCGGACAAACATGACCTGCCGCGCATTGTCACCATCCAGAACCCGTACAGCCTGCTCAACCGCAGCTATGAAGTGGGTCTGGCCGAAGTGACGCAATACGAAGAGGTGGAATTGCTCGCCTATTCATGTCTGGGCTTTGGTACGTTGACAGGGAAATACCTTAACGGCGCGAAACCTGCCGGGGCGCGTAACACCTTGTTCAGCCGCTTTACCCGCTACAGCGGTGAGCAGACACAAAAAGCCGTGGCGGCCTATGTGGATATCGCGAAACGTCACGGTCTTGATCCAGCTCAGATGGCCCTGGCCTTCGTGCGTCGTCAGCCGTTTGTTGCCAGCACTCTGCTGGGCGCAACGACCATGGAACAGATGAAAACGAATATCGAGAGTTTCCATCTGAATCTGAGTGAAGAGGTATTAGCAGAGATTGAAGCGGTGCATCAGGTATACACCTACCCGGCACCGTAATAAAAGCCTACGGCAACCTGGTTGCCGTTTTTAATGTTTGCGCCCTCTCCCGTGGGAGAGGGATGGGGTGAGGGCGTCAGGCCGCACTTATCGACGGCGACGCTGCCAGAGCCATAATCCGGCAATCGCCAGCGCAAACAGCGCGCCGAATCCTACGCCAATGCCCACGACCGGCACACCGACTTTAACTGCCAGCGAATAGAGCCCCAGCATTAACAGCATCGCCAGGTTTTCACCGAGGTTTTGCACCGCAATGGCATTCCCTGCGCCGACGGTCTGCTTGCCGCGCTCCTGCAGCAACGCATTAAGCGGCACAACGAAAAAGCCCCCCAGAATACCGATCAGGACAAGCAGCGCGTAGGCGGGTAGCAAGGCGTGCTGCAGCGAGAAGATAAGCACCACCACGCCAATCAGGATCCCCGCAGGCATGCAGCGCGCAACGGTCTCAAGCGTCACCAGCTTCGCCGCCGCGCCAGCCCCAACGACAATCCCAATCGCCACCATTGCGTTAAGATAAGTCGGTGTCGCATTGTCAGTAATCCCCAGCGCCACCGGCACCCATAGTACCAGCAGGAAACGCAGCGTGACGCCTGCGCCCCAGAACATGCTGGTGCCCATCAGGGAGAAGCGCGTTTCACCGTTACGCCACAGCACGCGGCAGGCGTTGAAGAAACTGCCTGTCATAGGCGTAAAGCGCCAGGATTGCCCCGGGCGAGCCACCGGCAGTTTTGGGATAAACAGGTTGGCTACCACCGCCCCGCCATACACTACCGCACACACGCTCAGCGCCGCCAGCACGTGCCAGTCAGCGAGTACGCCCCCCGCGACAGAGCCGAGCAGGATCGCCGCAATGGTGGAAGACTCCATTAGCCCGTTGGCCTTCACCAGCTTATCGCCGGTCGTGAGTTCCCCCAGGATGCCATACTTCGCCGGGGAGTACGCCGCTGCGCCAATGCCCACCAGCGTGTAGCCGATAAACGGGTTGATACCAAAACAAATACTGGCGGCGCCCAGCAGTTTCAGGCCGTTCGCAAACATCATCACCCGGCCTTTCGGGAAGCTGTCCGCCACCTGCCCAACAAACGGCGCAAAAATAATGTAAGCACCCACAAACACCATCTGCAGGATGGGCTGGCTCCAGTCCGGATAAAACTCGGCCTTCAGCAATGCCAGGGTGGCAAACAGTAACGCATTGTCACCGAAGGCAGAGAGAAACTGGGCGGCAATGACCGCCATCATGCCCTTCGACCAGAGTGAGGTGTTAGTGTGTACTGACTCACGCATTTTGCTGTTCCGCCTCGTCAACCATACCCTTCAGGGTCACGAAATCGGGCTTACCGCTGCCCAGCACCGGAAGCTGCTTCAGGTAACGAATATCGCGCGGTACCGCCAGCTCAGGAATGCCATGTTCACGCGCATGCTGTAGCAACCGATCGCGTTTCAGTTCGCTGTCGGTGGTGAACAACACCAGCGCCTCGCCTTTGCTGGCATCACTCTTCACGACCGTAGCATGCAGCTTGTCAGCGGATACCGCCGTCGCCAGTTGTTCAACCATTTCCAGCGAGACCATCTCGCCCGCAATTTTGGCGAAGCGTTTTGCCCGCCCCTGGATCTGCACGAAGCCCTGTTCATCGAATCGGACAATATCCCCGGTGTCATACCAGCCGGTCTCCATCTCGCCATTGACGTTTTCCGCCGTCGGCGCTTCCAGCCGGCCTGGGTTTTCCACACGCAGATAACCGTTCATCACGTTTGGCCCCTTGAGCTGCAGACGGCCACCGTCCTCGATGCCAGGTACCGCCAGCAGACGCGCATCCATCCCCGGCAAAATACGGCCTACCGTCCCCGGTTTCGCCGCCATCGGCACGTTGATCGAGACTACCGGCGCACACTCGGTGACGCCATAGCCTTCCAGGATACGCAGACCAAACTTGTCCTGCCAAATCTGGCGCGTACTCTCCTGCAGCTTTTCCGCCCCGGCCACCACATAGCGCACGCGGTAAAAGTCATACGGATTGGCAAAGCGCGCGTAATTACCGAGGAAGGTAGACGTGCCAAACAATACGGTGCAGTTACGGTCATACACCAGCTCCGGCACAATGCGATAATGGAGCGGGCTTGGATAGAGGAACACTTCGGCACCGGTCAACAGCGGGGTAAAAAGCCCCACCGTCAGGCCAAAGGAGTGGAACAGCGGCAGCGCCGACATGAACCGGTCATTGGCGGTAAAGTCAGCAATGCTTTTAATCTGCTCCACGTTTGCCAGAATGCTCTTGTGACTGTGAACCACCCCTTTCGGGTTCCCCTCTGAGCCAGAGGTAAAGAGGATAATGGCGTCATCTTCCGGCTGCTGTTTAACCTGGGCCAGACGTGGCATCAGCAGGTGAGCGAAAATCCACAGCTTGTCACCCGTTGTCACGTCTGCTTTCAGATCTTCCAGGAAGACCCAGCGCACCTGAGTCAGTTGCTCCGGCAGGTGCCACAGTTTGCCTTTGTCGAGGAACTGGCGCGAGGTAAAGACGGTATTGATTTGAGCCGCGGTGATGGCGCTGGTCAGTCCTTTTACGCCTGCCGTGTAGTTCATCATCGCCGGAATACGGCCCCGGGAAACCGCACCAAAAATCACCGCCGCGCTGATCCCCGCGTTAGGCAGCATCAGGCCTATCTTTTCGCCTTTCTTACTGTATTTTTCAAGGATACGTCCCACGAACAATGTCTTGGTCAGCAGCTTACGGTAGGTGTCCGGTGTGAAATTAATGTCTTCGATACAGTTTTTCTTCGCGCCATAGCGGTACTGCGCCGACAGCAGAGACTCATACAGCGTTTCACGCGGGCGAACGGCCATGCGCGCTTCCATCATGATCTGGTGCAGCATTTCACCGGCAATTTTACGGCGATCACGCGCACGCGGCGCGTCGGGCATCGGTAAAGAGGTTGGCGGCAGAATATGCAGGGTGATTTTCGGGAACAGGCGCTGCTTCACCAGCCCTTTCAGGCGACTGAAATGGGTAAGCTCTGCCCCTTCAATCCGCAGTGGCACAACGGTCGCTTTTGACTTCGCCGCCACAAACCCTGCCCCGTCGTAGATTTTCATCAGCGAGCCGGTGACCGAGATCCGCCCTTCCGGGAAAATCACCACCGGACGTCCCTGCTCAACCAGACGTACCAGATGTTTAATCATCATCGGTTTTGTTGGGTCGAGCGGCACAAAGTCAATCAGCGGAGTGAGCCAGCGCATGTACCACTGCTGGCTGATCGAGGTATACACCGCAAACACCGGACGCACGGGCAGAAACAGCGCCAGCAGGATGCCGTCGATAAAGGAAACATGGTTTGGTGTAATGAGCACCCGTTCGCCACGAAGCGCCGTTGCATCGCCCGTTAAACGGATGCGAAAGAGGATACGGAAAAGTGTGCGGAAGAACCCAAAAAGCATCTCAACTCCCTTTGCCAGCCAGTGTGAAGGGTTAGTAAATGGTGGCAGATTACACGAGAAGTGGTACAGGAGCGACAGCAAATATGGAGGCGAAAAAAAACCTGCGCATCCGCGCAGGTTGGTGCAAGAGATGAGTACGAAACCGTACTAAGAAATCTCACCAATCAATACCTCTGGGATCTCAACTTTAGCAACGTCGCCATCTTCCCCGCTATCGGACAATCGCAACAGCCTGAGGCAAAGTGTAACTAAAGGTTCAGATTGACATTATTCCGACATGTCTGTCCGTGTAACGATTACACCGCAGGGGTTGTTCTGCATCACGTTTGTGGAGAGGGAGAGCCCGCTCCCCTTGAATGCGCGGCGCTTTTCCGCAACACTTATTGGCGTGTAAACGCTTACCCCCACTAAGAAGGTAATTAATGGCGACAATAAAGGATGTGGCCCGTCTGGCAGGTGTTTCCGTCGCGACCGTATCGCGCGTGATCAACGACTCTCCAAAAGCCAGTGACGCATCACGCCAGGCGGTGCAAAACGCCATGGAATCCCTGAACTACCATCCTAACGCTAACGCCCGTGCGCTTGCCCAACAGTCAACTGAAACCATCGGGCTGGTTGTGGGTGATGTCTCTGATCCTTTTTTCGGCGCCATGGTGAAAGCGGTTGAGCAGGTTTCTTATCAGACCGGGAATTTTTTGCTGATCGGCAATGGCTATCACAATGAACAAAAAGAACGCCAGGCTATTGAGCAACTGATCCGCCACCGCTGCGCGGCGCTGGTTGTCCATGCCAAAATGATCCCCGACGCCGAACTCATTCATCTGATGAAGCAGATCCCCGGTATGGTGATCATCAACCGCATCATTCCCGGGTTTGAGAAACGCTGCGTGGCGCTCGACGACCGTTACGGTGCCTGGCTTGCCACCCGCCATCTGATTCAACAGGGTCACACCCGCATTGGTTATCTCTGCTCAAACCACCCGATTTCCGACGCTGAAGATCGCCTGCAGGGGTATTACGATGCCCTGCGTGAAAACGGCCTGCCGTGCAATGACCGGCTGGTGGCCTACGGTGAACCCGACGAAAGCGGCGGCGAACAGGCGATGACCGAGCTGTTAGGACGTGGAAGGAATTTCACGGCGGTCGCCAGCTATAACGACTCAATGGCAGCCGGTGCAATGGGGGTGTTAAATGACAACGGGATTGAGGTGCCGGGAGAAATTTCCCTCATTGGCTTCGATGATGTGCTGGTCTCCCGCTATGTACGCCCTCGCCTGACCACCGTCCGCTACCCGATTATCACAATGGCCACGCAGGCCGCCGAGCTGGCGTTAGCGCTGGCCGAGCAGCGCCAGCCGCCGGATATCACTCATCTGTTTAGTCCAACCTTAGTGCGCCATCACTCTGTGGGTTCACCCGCCGAGGCCCCGGACGAATAGCGATAGAGATGTACCGTTTTATCCGGATACTCCAGCGCATCGCCAATATACTGCCAGCCGTAACGCTCATAGAAGTCACGGCAGGCAGACCAGAGATGCAGCGTCTCATACCCGGCCTGGGCGGCATACTGGATAACATGCTGTTGCAGCAGCCGCGCCAGCCCTTTGCCTCGCACCGCGTCATCAACATACAGGGCAGCCAGCCAGGGGCAAAGATCCTGTCGGGTGATCAGATCGCAGCGCCAGAGCCCCACGGTGCCCACAAGTTGTTCGTTTTCTACGGCAATAAAGGTCAGCGGTAATGCGCCCGGTGTCTGGCTGTGCTCAACAATACTGTTGAAAAATTCCCGGGATAACCCGTCGCCAAAGGCCTGCCAGATCCAGTCGGTCACCTGCTCAGCATACTGCGGTGCGGCGTAAAGAGGCAGAATAGTCATACCAGTTTCCCCTGGAAAATGGGCACGGATTCGAAGAGATAGCCGTCAAAATCTGGGGCATCTTCGTCAGAGAGTTCAAGTAAACTTTTTTTCACGTTTTCAAGATGCTGGAACATTGCCTGCCAGGCGCCCATAACGTCACGGCGGCGCAGCGCAGCCAGGATGGTTTGCCGGTCCCCCAGCCATTTCAGGCGGTACGCGCGACTGGCGATATGACCATTAAATTGCTGCCACAGCGGACTGCTGTCCATGTGATGCCAGATACTCTCCACCGTCGCCAACAGCATCTGATTTTGCGTTGCGCCAGCCAGCACCAGATGGAACATCTTATTGTTGTCCTGACTATTATCGTCGGCGGCAATCGCGCGTTGCTCCTGCTCGATAATACGGCGCAGATTGTCGATGTCTGCACGGGTCGCCATTTTGGCGGCAAACGCGGCAATATTGCTTTCGAGCAGTTGGCGGGCCTGTAAAATCTCAAACGGCCCTACGTCGCTATTGAGAAAACGCTCTTCTTCATCTTCGTGTTCTTCGGGGATGCGCATCACATAAACACCGGAGCCCTGGCGAATATCCACCGTGCCCTGCAACTCCAGCATCAGTAAGGCCTCACGCACGATGGTGCGGCTTACGCCGTACTTCTCGGCAATATTGCGCTCAGGAGGAAGACGCGAACCAACGGGATAGTGCCCCTGGATAATTTGCGCCCGTAAATCCTCGCCAATTTCCTGGTACTGTTTTTTTTCCGGCAGGATGACAGCCTTATCCACGTTTTCACCTGTTTTTTCAGTTAATGCGCAGACCGGGCGTCCTCCCGGCCAGTGTGTGCGCTATTTTACCAGAACCAGCATGCTTTTCGCCTACTTCCATTCATCATCTACCTGAAGCGTGAGCACCCGCGTATCGCGTAGTTGCCGGAACCAGGAGGCCGATTTTTTTGCGCGTCTGGCACGCTGGTTATCCAGATCGATCTCAATCAACCCGTAGCGGTTTTTAAACGCGTTCATCGGCGAGACGTTGTCGGTAAATGCCCACAGCATATAGCCATGGCAGTTCGCCCCCACCTCCCGCGCCAGCAGCGTGTAGTAGAGGTGCTCGCTGATGAAATCGATGCGGTAAGTGTCGTCGATAATCCCATCGCCATTGCGAAATTGCGCTTCGTTTTCCACGCCCATTCCGCTTTCCGCCACGAACCAGTCGATATTGCGATAGTCATTTTTGATCCGCATCGCCATGTCGTAAATAATGCGCGGGTAGATCTCCCAGCCGCGGGAGCGGTTCATTCGCCGCCCCGGCAGTTCAAACGGCTCGTAGTAGTATGCCGGGTGGAATGGCGTGTCCGGGTGCCAGGCGCGGGAAGGTGCCTTCACGCGGTGCGGGTAGTAGAGGTTAATCCCCAGTTCGTCGACGGTGTTATCCGCAATCAGCGCCAGCTCGTCCGCAGTATAATCCCACTCAACCTGATGCTGCTCCAGCAGGGTAAAGAGCTCAGCGGGATAGCGCCCGTGTACCAGCGGGTCGAGGAAGACACGGTTGTAGAACAGGTCGTACATCTCAGCAGCCCGCAGGTCATGCGGGGCGCGGGAGCGGGGATAGGTCACCTCCGGGTTGAGAATGCAGCCCACAGAACCGCGATAGCCTTTCTCACGAAACAGCTTCACCACCTTTGCTGTCGCCAGCACCTTATGGTGATTCCACTGCATCCACGTGCCGGTATTCTGCTCATACGGCCAACGCAGCGCGTCCAGATACACACGGGTCTGCACGACAATCGGCTCATTGAAGGTAAACCAGCGGGTCACTTTGCCGTGATAGCGTGCAAATACCTTTTCCGCATAGCGGACAAACAGCTCAACCACATGCTTTGACGCCCAGCCGCCGTAGGTTTCCAGCAGCACACCCGGCAGTTCGTAATGCTCGAGGCAGATCATCGGCTCAATGCCCTGACGATGCATCTCATCGAAAAGTGCGTCGTAATACGCTGCGTACTCTTCATCCACCGTCGCGTTTTCATAATCGGTTAAAAAGCGTGACCAGTTGATCGAGGTACGGTAGTGCGTCAGCCCCGCCTGCTTCATCAACGCCACATCTTCGCGAAAACGGTTGATAAAATCGGTCGCCAGCGCCGGGCCATAGCCGTTGTGCCAGACGTGACGGTCGTTCTTGTACCAGAGGTCGATCCATGAATCCTGGCCCGCTTTTTTACCGCTCCAGCCCTCTGTCTGCCAGGCCGATGCGGCCGCGCCGAGAATAAAATCCTGCGGTATGGCTATCTGTTTTGTGCTCATCGCATCCTCACGGGTTGTCAGTGGCCTGCTGCAGCGCGGCCTGCTCTGCGCGGCGTGAAGCGATTTTCACAAACGGCAGATAGATAATGACGGCAGTCACAATGCAGATAAGCTGGGTGATCACCGCCCCCATCGAACCCGCCGTAGAGAGCCAGGCGTTGATCAGCGGCGGCGTCGTCCACGGCACCATCACCACCGCTTTACCGGCAAACCCGGTCACGGTGGCGAAGTAGCCGATGGAGCCTGTCACCAGTGGAGTCATAATGAAGGGAATGGCGAGGATCGGGTTAAGCATGATTGGCATACCGAAGATCACCGGCTCGTTGATATTAAAAATCCCCGGGCCGATGGAAAGCTTGGCGATCTCTTTCATCTCCTTGCGTTTGGTGGCAATCATCACCGCGATCAGCAGGCCGATAGTCAGGCCCGAACCGCCGATGCTCATATACACATCCCAGAACGGCATGGTGATAATGTTCGGCACCTCTTTACCCTGCTCAAACGCGCTCATGTTGACGGTGATCGCCCCCAGCAGCAGCGGCTCGCGGATCGGCTTGATCATCTGGTTGCCGTGGATACCAATCACCCAGAACAGCTGTGCAACGAACATCAGCAGCAGGATCCCCGGCAGACTTTGCACCACCCGCTCCAGCGGCTGTTGCACCACCTGATACACCGCATCGTAGAGATACATCCCGGTGATTTGATGAAAAACAAACCCCAGCGTGGCAATGGCGGTGGTGGTGATAATCGCCGGGATCAGCGCGGAGAACGATGCAGCCACGTTAGGCGGCACGGTGTCAGGCATTCGGATCTTCAGCCCCTGGCGGTTCTCCAGCCAGCAGTAGATTTCAACGGACAGAATGGCGATAAACATGCCCAGGAACAGGCTGCGGGTATCCGAGAACTGGCGCAGCAGCACATCTTTCACCACGTGCATTTCGCCATCCACCAGCATCTCTACGGTGGTTGGCGTCACACAAATAAAGCAGATCACCGCCAGCAAGCCCGGGAAAAGGGATTTGATGCCGTTGATGCGCCCCAGCTCAATGCCAATCAGGAATACCGCCCCAATGTTGAGGAAGTTCAGGGTGGCGTAATTCAGCGCGCTGGTGATCGGTTTTAGCGTGGCAAGAAACGACAGCGACTGGAAGCTCGCCAGGCCGTTTTTCGGATCCAGCACCATATTGGAGATCAGCACAGAGAACGCCCCGACGATGATCACCGGCATTAAGGTAATGAAGGCTGACTTGATCGCCATAATATAGCGATAACTGTTGAATTTAGTGGCGAAACTGCCCAGAGCGTCGATCAGTTTTTCCTGCAATGCCATAGGGTATTACCTCAGTAAAAGGGCTTTTATTGAATAAGGTGTACAGCCGGATACTATTGGCATACCAAAAATAGCTTTATGAGGGTAATGGTTCTGTGATTAAGCTCTCAACACCACTATCGGTATTCCAGATTGTGATTTATGACCTATTTGGCATACCAATTTTAGCCGATTATTCCGTGCCGACGGATCGTTACCAAAAAGCGTGATCGTGATGGGCGTTTTGTCCTTCCCGCGTCGCTTATGCGCCGGATGGTCTGTGTTAAACTGCAGATCGTTACGTGGAATCAGGAATGTCTAATGGCAACAATGCTGGATGTCTCACTGCGCGCGGGTGTGTCGAAAGCCACGGTATCGCGCGTGCTGAACGGCACAGGTCAGGTGAAAGAGAGCACCCGTCAGCTGGTGTTCGCGGCAATGGAAGAGTTAGGGTATCGCCCGAATTTTCTCGCGCGTTCGCTTGCTAACCAGACCAGCAACAGCATTGGTCTGGTGGTCTCGACCTTCGATGGTTTTTACTTTGGTCGCCTCCTTCAGCAGGCCTCCCGGCAGACCGAAACGCACGGGAAGCAACTGATTGTTACCGATGGTCACGACGCGCCGGAGCTGGAAGAACAGGCGGTGCAAATGCTGGCCGATCGTAAGTGCGATGCCATTGTGCTTTACACGCGCTACATGAGCGAAAAAGCGATCATGAAGCTGATCCACTCTGTGCAAACCCCGGTGGTGGTCATTAACCGGGAAGTCAGTCAGGCTCCCGATCGCTGCGTCTTCTTCGAACAGCAGGATGCCGCCTTTAAGGCCGTGGATTACCTGATAAATCAGGGCCACCGGGAGATCGCCTGTATTACCGTCCCCATCCACACGCCCACCGGGAAAGCCCGCCTGATGGGCTACCGTAAGGCGCTGGAAAAGCACGGCATTCGTCTGGATGAGCGTCGGATAAAGTACGGCGATGCGGGTATGACGCGGGGGTATGAACTGTGCAAGGAGCTGATTGCCGACGGTGTGCCGTTTAGCGCCCTGTTTGCCTGTAACGATGATATGGCGCTGGGGGCGTCCAAAGCATTGCACCAGGCAGGGCTGAAGATCCCGCAGGATATTTCGCTGTTTGGTTTTGACGATGCGCCCAGCGCAAAATGGCTGGAGCCGGCGCTCTCATCGGTCTATCTGCCGATAGACAATATGATTGTCACGGCCATCGATCAGGCGATCCGGCTGGCCAAAAACCAGCCGGTGGAGGCGATCCCGCCGTTTACCGGCACGCTGGTATTGCGTGACTCGGTTACCACGGGGCCGTACTTCTCTCAAACGAGTTCCAGAGCCAGCAGCTCCTGAATGGTCTGGCGGCGACGGATCAGTCGCGCCTTGCCATTATCAAACAGCACTTCAGGCAGCAGCGGGCGGCTGTTGTAGTTAGAAGACATCGACGCGCCGTAAGCCCCGGTATCATGCAGCACCAGATAATCCCCAGGTTTGACGTCCGGCAGCGCGCGGGTTTCCACTTTACCGCCTTCCTGCTGGGTGAAGACATCGCCCGATTCACACAGCGGGCCTGCAACGACCGTATCAATACGTGGAGCGTTGGTTAAATCGCGGCCATCGGCGGCGAGCGCTGAAATATGGTGATAGCTGCCATACATGGACGGACGCATCAGGTCATTGAAGCCGGCATCAATCAGCACGAAGTGGCGCGATCCCATCTCTTTCACGCTACGCACCTGTGCGACCAGCACGCCGGATTCCGCCACCAGGAAACGACCCGGCTCAATTTCGAGTTTCACCGGATGCCCTAAATGCGCGGCAACGTTGTCGCGTGCGGCACTCCACAGGCCGTAATAGTGATCGGTATCGATCGCCTCTTCCCCTTCACGGTAAGGAATGGAGAGGCCACCGCCGGCGGAGATCGCCTCCAGATCTTGTCCGAAGTCGATAACCTGACGCACCATCGCACCACACACCTGCTCCAGGTGGCCATAATCCACCCCCGAGCCAATGTGCATATGAATGCCCACCAGCTTCAGGTCGTAACGCTGCAATACCTCCAGCGCCGCTGGCATATCGGCATACCAGATGCCGTGTTTACTGTTTTCACCGCCAGTGTTGGTTTTCTGGCTGTGACCATGGCCAAAGCCGGGGTTCACACGGAGCCAGACGCGGTGGCCGGGAGAAACCTGTCCAAGCTGTTCCAGCATATCAACAGACCCTGCGTTAACCGGGATCTGCAGTTCATGCACGCGGGCAAGCGTCGCGTCGTCGATCAGATCCGCAGTAAAGACAATTGCATCAGGATCGGTTTTAGGATCAAAACCAGCCGCCAGCGCGCGCTCGATCTCACCCAGCGACACGGAGTCAACCTTCACGCCCTGCTCGCGCATCAGGCGCAGGATATGGATATTGGAGCATGCTTTCTGGGCAAAACGCACCACGTCAAACTGATGCAGTGCGGCAATCTTCTCGCGAACGATCTGCGCGTCGTAGACCCATACCGGGCAGCCAAACTCGGCAGGCAGGCGCAGCAGGTTGTCGGCATTCAAATCGGTATCAGTCTGATTAAGCGGGCGTGGCATGGTCATCTCCGGGTCGTCACATTTTTTATGATTACGCCACAGCAGAAAGAGAATAAAAAATATCGTTTTATCGCGAGTCTATGCAAAAATGATATGGACAGTTCTCTGCTTTCAGGTGCCCTATGCCCGCCGTCAACTTACGCCATATCGAGATTTTTCACGCCGTGATGACCGCCGGCAACCTCACCGAAGCCGCGCAGATGCTGCATACCTCACAGCCTACGGTCAGCCGCGAGCTGGCACGGTTCGAGAAAGTGCTGGGACTGAAGCTGTTTGAACGCACCCGGGGCCGGCTGCACCCGACGGTGCAAGGGCTGCGTCTGTTCGAGGAAGTTCAGCGCTCTTGGTATGGGCTGGACAGAATTGTCAGTGCGGCGGAAAGTCTGCGCGAGTTTCGTCAGGGCGAGCTGTCAATTGTCTGCCTGCCCGTCTTTTCACAGTCCTTTTTGCCGACGCTGCTCCAGCCCTTTCTTGCCCGTTATCCGGAGGTCAGTCTCACTATCGTGCCGCAGGAATCTCCGCTGCTGGAAGAGTGGCTTTCAGCACAGCGTCACGATCTGGGGCTGACCGAAACACTCGCCACCCCCGCAGGCACGGAGCGCACAGAGCTATTCTCTTTAGATGAAGTTTGCGTTTTGCCCGCCGGACACCGGCTTGCCAGTAAAGCGGTGCTCACCCCTGCCGATTTCCATGGGGAAAACTACATCAGTTTGTCGCAGACCGACAGCTATCGCCAGCTGCTGGATACGCTGTTTTCCGAGCATCAGGTGAAACGCAGAATGGTGGTAGAGACCCACAGCGCCGCATCGATTTGCGCGATGGTACGGGCGGGCGTCGGCGTTGCCGTGGTCAACCCGCTGACGGCACTGGACTATGCTGAAAACGGGATTGTCATCCGTCCATTTAGCGTGTCCGTTCCGTTTACCGTGAGCCTGATCCGTCCCCTGCACCGCCCGGCATCAGCGCTGGTAGACGCGTTTTCTCAACACCTTATCGAAGGAATACCTGCACTGAAAATCCAGTTATCAACATTCAAATTACGCAATTAAATGTTTATTATTGGTAAAATAAACCTCACAGCCCTTCCCCTTAGAAATATTAAAAATTATTTTTAATATTTATGATTTCCTGCCGTTCTCTGCCATCGCTATACTTCCCCTCAGTTAATTCACTTAATTAATATCAGCGCCCCCCGCCTTATTCATTACGGAATTGAATGAGGTTTGATTGACATTGACAGGATGTTATTAATATGAAAATCACACCATTTTTGTGGAGTGCTCTGTTTATCAGCATCACTCCTGTTTGTCAGGCCAATATGTCTGTTTACCCAATGGCCGTTGATATGAACGATCAGGGAGAAGGCAGCGTCCGTGTTATCTCCCGCACTAACGATGTTCAGTATATCAAAACGACTGTCCTCAGCGTTTCCGGACGTAACACCCCACAGGAAAAAGAGACCGAAGTGTCTGTCGGTGGCGACAGTGGCCTCGTTGTCATGCCTCCCAAATTCGCGCTGCCTGCGGGTTCCAGCAAAATGGTTCGCCTGGTTTCGATGGCGCCCGTGCAGGAAGAAACAACCTGGCGCGTGAAGTTTGAAGCCGTGCCGCAACTTGATGACGAATCGATTGCCAATAAAGGCGTCAAAACGCAACTGACACTTAATCTGATTTGGGGCGTTCTGGTCAGCGTCCCTCCTGAACATCCGCGGTTGAATATGAGTTTGCAAACCGGCGGTAAAATTAAAAACGACGGTAATCAGCGTTTTAAAATACTTAAAGTCGGTCTGTGTAAAAAAGCACAGAGCGAAAAAGCGTGTACATGGCATGAGGTAAACGAAAACATCTACCCTCGAGCCAGCTACACGCCAAAGAATATATTGAATTACGATCGCATCGTTGTTCAGTATTGGGATTGGATTAGCAAGTCGACAAATAAAAAAGACTTTGCAATTCATTAATTAATTACTTACATGGAATATTAGTAAATGAAACGTATTATGACCAAATCCTTGCTCGCACTGGCCATGGTTTCTGTAATGGGTTCTGCGATTGCTGTTCAGAAAGATATTACTGTTACCGCAACCGTTGATGCTGCCCTGGACATGACCCAGGCTGACGGTTCTGCACTGCCGAAGAATATCGACATGCAATATTTCCCAGGCACCGGTCTGTCTCCGGCTTCTCTCCAGACTAAAATCTGGGCGAACGATGTCACGAAAGACGTGAAAATGAAGCTGGCTAGCGATTTCTCCCTGGTGAATAACCTGGGTGGCGCAACCGTACCCATGACCGTGAAATGGGGTACTCAGGCGCTGACCACGACCGATGCGACCCTGAAAGCAACCGACCTGTTCCCTAACACCACCACTGCCCTGAAAACCGGCTCCGTCGCAAAAACGCTGCTGATCTCCCAGGCCACACAAGAAGCACTGGAAACCGGTACTTACCAGGGTGTGCTGAGCATCTATCTGTATCAGTAATCGCCGTTACGTAAGGTAATGAATCGAAGGGGAAACCTTCGATTCATTTTTTCTCATCAGGGAACGATGAATGACTATGAAAAAGACGATTCTGGGCCTCTTGATTTTTAGCCTGCTTAATAGCGCAAATGCGCGCAATGAGAAGATCCCGCCAGGATTTGAACTCATCGTTCTGGGTCAGAAAGAGTATGTCGATGTCTGGTTAGCCGGACGTAATCTTGGAAAGTTTTACGCCACTGTTAACCTCGATACCGTGAAATTTGAGCGCCCCGATCAAATTATTGACGCGATGGCGTTGGATGCCGACACCGGTATCAAAAAGAAAATTACGGCAAAACTGAGCCAGCCTCTGGAACGGCACGGAGAATTAGCCTGTACCGCGATTAATACCAGCGCGGGCTGCGATTACCTGAAAACCGACGATGTGGCGCTGATTTATAACGACGAAAAAAATGCCGTTAACCTTTTTCTTAACGATCGGTGGTACCCGGACGATCGCCACAACGCCTTATACCTCAAGCCAAACAGTGATGATGATGTGGTGAACGCATTTATTCATCAGCAGGATATTAATGTCGCGGCGCAGGAAGACTTTAAATCCGTTTATCTCCAGGGAACGGGCGCGCTGGGTGTAACTGAAAACAGCTACCTCGGCGCTTACTGGAACTTTAACGGTAATGAAAACGACGGTGAAACTGAAACCAGCGCTGACGTCAGCGAACTCTTTTATCGTTACGACTATCTGAGCCGCTTTTATATTCAGGGTGGTCGCATGGATAGCCGAAGCCTGTTTAGCCTGGACGGCGGAAACTTTAACTTTTCCTTCCTGCCCCTGAACACATTCGATGGCGTGCGGGCGGGTACGACCTTAAGCTATCTCAACCGGGAGCAGATGAATCAAGGTACGCCGGTCAACGTGCTGCTTTCGCGCAGCTCACGCGTGGATGTGTATCGTGATAACCAGCTTCTCGGTTCCTTCTACCTGGCAGGCGGAAACCAGTCGCTGGATACCTCGTCGTTTCCGGCAGGTAGCTATACCCTTCAACTGAAAATCTACGAAAGCAACCAGCTTTCCCGAACAGAAGTGGTGCCGTTTACGAAGACCGGTAGCATTGGGGATGGTCACATTCAGTGGTTTATTCAGATGGGACAACTGGTGGATGACAGCTCATCTTATGCCGACAATAAAAATGCCTCTACCGCTCAGGCAGGGATCAGAGTACCAGTAACCGCACAAAGCGAGGCTACGCTTGGTGTCGCCAGTGTGGATAACGACTTTTCAGCTGAATTGGGTGGACACCTGACTCCCGCACTTGGCGCATTCGGCAATGCTGATCTGCAGGGCGGAGTCTACTATAACGACCAGGGCGGGCGCGGCAATATGCAGCAACTGAGCTGGCACGCTGATGGATGGCCTTCATTGAGCGTCTACCGCAAAGACACCAGCGGCGGGCAATGCTCAGGTGACACAGACGCGAACGACTACGATCTGAGCTGTTTTGAAAGTATCAGCACGAGCGCATCTCAAAACGTGTTGAACTGGAATATTGCGTTGAACTGGAACAGAACCCGTAATCATGCGGATTATCATACCCGCTGGAACAACAGCGACAGCTTTACTGATAATTTCTTTAACCAGACCGACGCTAACACCACCACCGACAGTGTTCAGTTGAGTGCCACCCGCGCGTTTAGCCTGAATAACTGGATGGTGAATACCAACCTGGGGCTGTTCACTCGCGACGACAGCAACAGCAATAACGATCGTGGTGCCTACATCATGTTGACGTTCAGCGAAACGCCGCACATGGATGCTAACGCACGCAGTCGCACCACGACGATTAGCGCTGATTACCGTACCAGCAAGGAATCACAGGATCAGACCTCCTGGAATCTGTCCCGCACCTGGTATGATGACAACGTTAACCACCGTGAAGTGGGCATCAATCTTGGCGGAATCAACACCGACACGCTGGACTCCGGGATTAATGGCCGTATTGATGGTCTGTATGGCAATCTGAGCGCCAACCTGACGGACAGTTACGATCGTCAGAATCAAGAACATTTCACCGCTTTCACGGGGAGCTACAGTTCAACGCTGGCAATCAGCCGCCACGGCGTTCAGCTTGGTCGTGCAGGATATGGTGAACCGTCTGCGGCGGTGCTCGTAGCAGTCAATAATATTGATGACGAATCAGCTGAACAGCTCTCCGTTGATGCCTCTGCTAACGGCAGCAAAGCCAGCCTCACGGGAAATGGCTCGGTACTCTTCCCGTATACGGGCTATGAAATGGGCTATATAGAGGTCAGCGACAGCGCGCGTAAACACCAGAGCGGGACCACCAACCTGATTGCCGGTTCAGGCAAGCAAAACCTGATGCTTCTGCCGGGCAAGCTGCGCTATCGCGAAGTGTCCGCATCATTTAGCTATAACTATATTGGCCGCCTGATCCTGCCGGAGACAGTCAAGCGCTTCCCGGTAATTGGCCTGAACAGTTCAATGTTACTGCTGGCGAAAGATGGCGGCTTCACGCTTGAAATGCCTGGGGCTTCGCGCGATTTATACGTGCTGGCCGGACAGTCATTCCTGAAATGCCCCCTTAAAGTATTGAAAAAACGCGCCAGTATTCGTTACGCCGGGGAAGTCAACTGCGCCACCATAACCTACAACCAGCTTCCGCCCCAGATTCAGGTGCAGGCACAGCTGAAGCAGTCCCTGCGTAAGCAGGCGCTGGAAACGGCACAAAGGGAGAATGTGCAATGAGATTAAAAGCAGGGTTAATAGTATGCGGGTTATTGGCGGCTATCAATGTACAAGCAAAGATGTACTATGGTCCAACGCCTAATGTCTCTACTCAACAAGAATATGAACTCCCTTCTGGAGCACCCGCTGACGTATATTTATGGAAAGAGGATTATCCCGGTACTTCAGGGTATTACGATGCTGTTGGCACCTATAAATGCGCCTATTCAGATGTGCAGCAAACCTGCAGCCATCAAAGCGGGCGTTCAACGATCACTATCGTTTTAAAAGAAAAGCGAAGTGGCATGACACATTCGCTTAAACTACAAGCCTACATGACCGGAATAAAATATAACAACGCTGACCCCAGCCAGTCTGAAAGTTGCAACGCACGATACGCACTCAATAACCAAACCTATTTAAGTTGCTCGACAAGTTCATGGAGTATTGTTGACAACGCCAGGGTTCTTACAGCCTGGATACCACAGAGCGAAATGAATAATCTTCCAGTCGGTGGTGTGTGGGAGGGTGCTCTTAAGTTGCAATATAATGCGGCCGGGAGAACCCCCGTGAATTTTGTCGCCAATATCACCCTGAAAGGCAAAGCCACTGGCAAGCAGGATATTTTTTTCCCGGAGTTTAATAACGCCAATCCGCTGGTCCAACTCGATCTTCATCCTACAGGCGCGATCACCGGAAACAGCTTTGCTGAAGATGTTACCACGCTGGATATGTGCCTGTATGATGGTTACAACTCTAACAGCGACAGCATGAAGCTCTCCTTCGCCGATGAGAATAAAGGCGGGGCATCGCGTAAAAATGGTTACTATTCCATCTACAACACGGGTACCGCTGGGACAGGCGAAAATGAGCGCATCGACTATCGTCTTGAAATGTTTAATCCTCATACTAAAAGCTGGATGAGGGTCGATAATGGCCAGGGGTATGACATCTCTGCTGGCGTTAACGGCCAGGATCAGGTTCGCCCGGTGCACCTGCCCTCGATCAGTTATCCTGTTCTGTGCGCGCCAGCCCCACTACGACTGATTGTGGATAAATTCAGGGTTACCGACAAAACAGCGGGTTACTACAAAGGGACTCTACAGGTCTATTTCTCCCCCAGCCTGAACAGTATTTAACGCCTCCGGGCGGCGCTTACCGCCCGGCACTGCGCGTTATGACAGCATAAACTCTACCGCATCGGCAGCGTGAATGGCGGCAGTGTCGAATACCGGGATCGGGCTTCGCTCAACCGGCACCAGCAGGCCTATCTCGGTACAACCGAAGATCACCCCTTCAGCCCCCTGCCGGGCGAGCTTTTCAATTACGCTGACGTAACAGGCCCGGGAAGACTCGCTGAAGGTGCCGAGGCAAAGCTCATCAAAAATAATCTGATTAATGCGCGCCCGGTCGGCCTCATCCGGGATCAGGCTTTCGATACCAAACTCACTGCTTAACCGACCACGATAAAAATCCTGCTCCATGGTGTAACGCGTTCCCAGTAGCGCCACTCGTCGCATCCCTGCCGCGCCGATCGCGCGTCCGGTCGCATCCGCAATATGCAAAAACGGCAGCGAACAGCGTGTTTCTATGTGCGAAGCCACCTTATGCATGGTGTTGGTGCAGAGCAAAATCCCTTCGGCACCGGCACGCTGGAGCCCAAGTGCCGCCTGCGCCAGTATTTCCCCGGCTTTATCCCATTCACCGCTCGACTGACACGCTTCGATCTCATGAAAATCGACGCTGTGCAGCAGCAGGCAGGCCGAATGCAGTCCCCCCAGGCGTTGCTTCACCCCTTCATTAATCAAACGATAGTAGGGAATCGTCGATTCCCAGCTCATGCCACCCAGCAGGCCGATTGTTTTCATTATCCCTCCTTATCTGTTGATCCCAGTGAAGCAAACTTGTGATCGTGTTTCCAGTTCTTTGTCACACCGTTTCTTTTTCGCGCTACGTGATATAAATTAAATGAAACGATATTTCATTTAATGATGAGGGAAGCGATGTTTATTTTCCACCGCGAGACCACACTTGACGATTTGGGTAACGGCGTGACGCGTCGGATCCTGGCGCATAACGGTAAGATGATGGCGGTTGAAGTGAATTTTGAGCAAGGCGCAATCGGCCCGATGCACAACCACCCGCATGAGCAGTTAACCTATGTGTTGTCCGGCGAGTTCGAATTCACCATTGGTGAAGAGAGGCATGTCGTCACGGCCGGGGATACACTCTACAAAGCACCGCATGTGATGCACGGCTGCGTCTGCCTCAAACCCGGCACGCTGCTGGATATCTTTACCCCTATACGGGAAGATTTTCTGCAATAAAAAAGGGCGCTGATTTCAGCGCCCTTTTCATCTGCATCATTTATTCTGTTATCGGCTCTGGCAGGGGATTGCGGCTAAGCATCGCTTCACGCAGCAGAACGCTACCACAGGCAAACAGCCCACCGAGGATCCCCGCCAGCAGAACAATCAGCGCTTTCCCCGGGCCATCTTTTTTCACCGGCATAGAAGGTGAAAGTTGATACTTAAAGGGTTCAAGTACAACATCTTCAACGGACAGTTTTTTCAGCTGCGCCAGATAATATTCCCGGTTCTGGAAATCGGCATTCAGCTCAGCCACGTCCTTGAGATTCTTTTCAATCTGCAGTTTCTGCGCAATACCGTCAGCGCCGAGCGCCACGGAGTAATCCGGATCGTCTTTTACGGCCTGTCCGTTGCTGTAGACAGGTTTCTTAATGCCCGCCGCGTTAGCCACTTCCAGGGAATAGTTAAGACGCTGCAGGTTGGTGTTGTGAATATTGGTCAGACGCACCCGATCCAGGTCCAGCTGCTGCTCTACCACCTTCGTTTTCAGGGCGAGCTGGTTACGGATATTCAGCATGATCTCTTGCTCAACAATCGCGGCAATATACTTGATATACCCTTCCAGAACGGTTTGCGCATCTCCCGCCGTGGGGGCGGTGAAGCTGAGCGTCCAGGAGACGTAAGGCGCTTTATCGGCGTCTTTTACCTGAGTGTTATCGATCGCTTTCATCTTCTCAGAGATATTGACCACCGCACGATGCAGCTCAAGCGGATCCACGTTGGTCCCCTCAAGCTGAGACATAACGTAAGGGGAGGATTTCATATACTCTTCAAGCAAGGACTGCGACTGAAACTTTTTGATAAACAGCCCAAAGACTTCATCACGGGACACTTTCACGTCCACGTCCAGCACCTGCAATGCAACCATCATCTGGCGCAGCGGGTTCCACTGCGTCTGTTCGGCTGGCGTGATCACCGCTTTACTGGTCCATTTCTGCGGCAGTAAAAACGCAATCGCCAGGCCTGCCAGCGCAAACGCGAACGTAATGGCGACGATGCGTTTTTTAGCGGCAAGCAGTACGTCTAACAGTCCCAGAAGGTCGATCTCTTTAGCGCTGACTGCCGGGGGGGCATAAGAAGGAAAATCGAGGTCCGTGTTTTTTTTGAAATCCATCGCTGACATAGCCGTTCTTCTGTTAAGAGTGCAGTTAATTTCTGCCTGGTGAGTTCAGGTGGTCCGATGATACAAGAAAGTAAGAATAATCTGAACGCGATATTGATCTATCTGTGTACTGGCTATCAAAGTTAGTAGTTAGTACCTTCCCGGTATTATTGTTATTAATCATTCGCTTTACCTGCTCCCTTCGCTGACGGCCTGCCCTGATTGCCTGAATTAGCGTCAAAATGCCACCCTCATCACTTTATTGAAACAGCGTTTCGACACCGATCACATTTCCATCATTGCGCGAATGACGCGGGCCTAAATAACCATAATATAAAATAAAACACTGTTTTATTATTTAAGAACACCGGTTCTTATGACCTGAAACTCATACCGTCATCTAACTCCCTTGATTGCCAGGTAGGTATGTATGAATGAAAACAAGCTGTTGGGGCTCGCATGGATATCACCCTACATAATTGGGTTGATACTCTTTACGGCTTTCCCCTTCGTCTCATCGTTTTTCCTCAGTTTTACGGATTACGATTTGATGAGCCCGCCGGTGTTTAACGGCATCGAAAATTATCGCTACATGTTTACTGAAGACACGCTCTTCTGGACATCAATGGGTGTCACGTTTGCGTATGTATTTTTGACCATTCCGCTGAAGCTCGCCTTTGCATTAGGGATCGCGTTTGTTCTGAACTTCAAATTACGGGGGATCGGCTTTTTCCGTACCGCCTACTATATTCCGTCGATCCTCGGCAGCTCCGTGGCAATTGCCGTTTTGTGGCGCGCGTTATTTGCGATTGATGGTCTGCTGAACAGTTTTATTGGGGTGTTTGGTTTCGACCCGGTGAACTGGCTTGGTGAGCCATCGCTGGCGCTGATGTCCGTCACCCTGCTGCGGGTCTGGCAGTTCGGTTCTGCGATGGTCATTTTCCTGGCGGCACTGCAAAACGTACCGCAATCGCAATATGAGGCAGCGATGATCGACGGCGCCTCCAGGTGGCAGATGTTCACGAAAGTGACCGTCCCGCTGATTACGCCGGTGATTTTCTTTAACTTCATCATGCAAACCACCCAGGCGTTTCAGGAATTTACCGGGCCGTACGTCATTACCGGCGGCGGGCCAACCTATTCGACCTATCTGTTCTCGCTCTACATCTACGACACGGCGTTCAAATACTTCGATATGGGTTACGGCGCGGCGCTGGCCTGGATCCTGTTCCTGGTGGTGGCCGTCTTTGCCGGTATCGCCTTTAAGTCGTCGAAATACTGGGTGTTCTACTCCGCCGATAAAGGAGGCAAAAATGGCTGATATTCAACAGCTTTCCGCGGCAAGAAGCGTCGCAGAGCGCGAGGTTGCCCGTACGCAGCGCAGAGAGAAAATCAACGCCACCGTGCGCTATGTCATCCTGCTGTTTGTCGGCCTGCTGATGCTCTATCCGCTGGTGTGGATGTTCTCTGCATCGTTCAAACCGAACCACGAGATCTTCACCACCCTGAGCCTGTGGCCTGCGCATGCCACCTGGGACGGGTTTGTGAACGGCTGGAAGACCGGTACCGAGTACACCTTCGGCCATTACATGCTGAACACCTTTAAGTATGTGATCCCCAAAGTGATCCTGACCATTATCTCCTCCACCATCGTGGCATATGGTTTTGCGCGCTTTGAGATCCCGTGGAAGAAATTCTGGTTCGCCACGCTCATCACCACCATGCTGCTGCCGAGCACCGTGCTGTTGATCCCGCAATACCTGATGTTCCGTGAAATGGGCATGCTGAACAGCTACATGCCGTTGTACCTGCCGCTGGCCTTTGCCACCCAGGGGTTCTTCGTCTTCATGCTGATCCAGTTCCTGCGCGGCGTACCGCGTGACATGGAAGAGGCGGCGCAAATCGACGGCTGCAACTCCATCCAGGTGCTGTGGTACGTGGTGGTGCCGATCCTGAAACCGGCCATTATCTCCGTCGCCCTGTTCCAGTTTATGTGGTCAATGAACGATTTCATTGGACCGCTGATTTACGTCTACAGCGTGGATAAATACCCGATTGCACTGGCGCTGAAAATGTCCATCGACGTTACCGAAGGTGCGCCATGGAACGAAATTCTGGCAATGGCGAGCATCTCCATTCTGCCATCCATCATTGTCTTCTTCCTGGCACAGCGCTACTTCGTACAGGGCGTCACCAGCAGCGGAATTAAAGGTTAAGAGGGAAATATCATGGCTGAAGTTATCTTCAACAAACTGGAAAAGGTCTACTCCAATGGCTTCAAGGCGGTACATGCTATCGACCTGAAAATCGCCGAAGGGGAATTTATGGTGATCGTCGGTCCATCCGGGTGCGCCAAGTCCACCACCCTTCGCATGCTGGCCGGCCTGGAAACCATCAGCGGCGGTGAAGTGCGGATCGGCGATAAGATCGTGAACAACCTCGCCCCGAAGGAGCGTGGTATTGCGATGGTGTTCCAGAACTACGCGCTCTACCCGCACATGACGGTGCGCGAAAATCTGGCCTTTGGTCTTAAGCTGAGCAAACTGCCGAAAGAGCAAATTGAGTCGCAGGTGAACGAAGCGGCCAAAATCCTGGAGCTGGAGTCGCTGCTTGACCGCCTGCCGCGCCAGCTTTCCGGTGGACAGGCCCAGCGTGTAGCGGTTGGCCGCGCGATTGTGAAAAAGCCGGACGTGTTTCTGTTTGATGAACCGCTGTCAAACCTTGATGCCAAGCTCCGTGCCTCGATGCGTATTCGTATTTCAGATCTGCATAAGCAGCTGAAGCAGTCCGGTAAACCGGCCACCACCGTCTACGTCACGCATGACCAGACCGAAGCGATGACCATGGGCGACCGTATCTGTGTGATGAAGCTGGGCCATATCATGCAGGTCGATACCCCGGACAATCTCTACCACAAGCCCAAAAACATGTTCGTCGCGGGCTTTATCGGCGCACCGGAGATGAACATTCGTAAAAGCCAGCTGGTGGAACAGGCCGGGCAACTGCACATTACCATCGGCAGTGAAACCATGCCGTTAACCCCACAAACGCAGGAGAAAGTCGCCGCTTACGCCGGCCAGGACGTGTTCTACGGCGTGCGCCCGGAATTTGTGTCGCTCTCTGACGCCCCCTTCCCCGACGGTGGCTGCAGCGGCGAAATGGTGCGCGTGGAGAACATGGGCCACGAATTCTTCGTGTACCTGAAGGTAGCGGACCATGAACTGACCGCCAGAATCCCTTCGGATGACGCTAAGCCAATGATTGATAAAGGTCTTAACCGTAAAGTCTATTTCCGCTTTGACATGAATAAGTGCCATATTTTTGACGCAAAAACCGAACTGAACCTCTCTCTCTGATGGAGTCATAAAAATGAAAAATGTGCTTTTAAGCGCAGCAATCTCCGCGACCCTGGGCCTTACCGCGTTGCCATCGATGGCGCAAAATACCGATTTACGTATGTCCTGGTGGGGCGGTAATGGCCGTCACCAGGTGACGCTGAAAGCGTTAGAAGAGTTCCATAAACAGAACCCTGACATTAACGTTAAGGCGGAATACACTGGCTGGGATGGCCATCTTTCCCGTCTGACCACCCAGATCGCAGGCGGCACAGAGCCGGATGTGATGCAAACCAACTGGAACTGGCTGCCGATCTTCTCGAAAACCGGCGACGGTTTTTACGATCTGAATAAAATGAAAGACGTGATCGACTTAAGCCAGTTCGATGCCAAAGAGCTTCAGTCCACGACCGTCAACGGCAAGCTAAACGGGATCCCAATCTCCGTGACCGCGCGCGTGTTCTACTTTAATGACGAGACCTGGAAAAAAGCGGGCATCGACTACCCGAAAACCTGGGACGAGTTGATGGCCGCCGGTAAAACGTTCGAAAGCAAACTCGGTAAGCAATATTACCCTGTCATTCTGGAACACCAGGACACGCTGGCGCTGCTGAATTCTTACATGATTCAGAAATACAACATCCCGGCCGTGGACGAGAAAACCAAAAAGTTCACTTACAGCAAAGCGCAGTGGGTGGAGTTCTTCCAGACCTATAAAAAACTGATTGATAGCCACGTAATGCCAGACACCAAATACTATGCGTCGTTTGGCAAGAGCAACATGTATGAAATGAAGCCGTGGATCCAGGGGGAATGGGGCGGCACCTATATGTGGAACTCCACCATCAATAAATACTCCGATAACCTCAAACCACCGGCAAAACTGGTGCTGGGCAGTTACCCCATGCTGCCGGGCGCCACGGATGCGGGCCTGTTCTTCAAACCGGCGCAGATGCTCTCGATTGGTAAATCGACCAAAAACCCGGAAGCGGCGGCGAAGCTGATTAACTTCCTGCTGAACAGTAAAGAGGGCGTGGATACGCTGGGACTGGAGCGTGGCGTGCCGTTGAGCAAAGTGGCGGTTCAGTACCTGACTGAAGCCGGGACCATTAAGGAAAACGACCCGTCGGTTGCGGGCCTGCGTCTGGCGCAGTCTCTGCCGTCAAAACTCTCCGTCTCACCTTACTTTGACGATCCGCAGATAGTGGCGCAGTTCGGCACCTCGCTGCAGTATATCGACTACGGTCAGAAATCGGTGGAAGAGACAGCGGCGGACTTCCAGCGTCAGGCAGAGCGTATTCTGAAGCGGGCGATGCGTTAACCCTCACCCCGGCCCTCTCCCTTAAAGGGAGAGGGCGCAAACCATTCCCTCTCCTTTGGGTAAGGGGATAAATCACACGCCAATATTACGTAGTTTCTCCCCGCTCATCAGTTTGCGTTCAATATGCTCCAGCGTCACGCCTTTGGTTTCAGGAATAAGCCAGAAGGTCACACCGATAAACACCACGTTCAGTACCGTGTAGAGCCAGAACGTTCCTGCTGCGCCAATAGCATCCAGCAGCGTCAGGAAGGTTGCGCCGATGATCATGTTCGACACCCAGTTGGTGGTGGTGGAACAGGTGATACCAAAATCGCGACATTTCAGCGGCTGAATTTCAGAGCACAGGATCCACACCACCGGTGCGGCGCTCATGGCATACCCGGCGATACACATCATGGTCATCCCGACAGAGAGCCAGGAGAGACCGCTTGAGGCGGTGCCGTTATCAAACTGCATCAGACAGTAACCGAGGATCAGCGTACCGAGCGCCATTACGCTAAAGCCAATCTTCAGCGCCGGTTTACGACCGGCTTTATCCACGGTAAATACCGCGATAAACGTGGCAAACATAAAGGTCAGCCCGACCACCAGGGTTGCAATCATCTGCTGTTCGGTGGTGGTGAATCCGGCCATTTTGAAGATACGCGGCGCGTAATACATGATGATGTTCATCCCGGTGAACTGCTGCATCGCCTGCAGCAGCATGCCGAGGAACACCGCGCGACGCACGTTGCGGTTGGCTTTAAACAGCGACCAGCCGCCCTGCTTCAGCTTCAGGCTTTCGCGGATCTCGTTCAGCTCTTCACGCGCTTTCTCTGAGGTATCACGCAGCATGCGCAGCACCTCTTCTGCTTCCACGTGACGGCCTTTCTGCGCCAGCCAGCGCGGGCTGTTCGGCAGGAAAATCACCAGCACAATCAGCAACAGCGCCGGCAGCGCCAGCACGCCCAGCATGGCGCGCCAGTTACCACTGTAGCTGAAGTAAGTATCCGACAGAAACGCCAGTACGATACCCAGCGTGACCATCAACTGGTACATACTGATCATCTTGCCGCGCACGTTCTCGCTCGCCATCTCCGAGAGATACAGCGGCGCGGTGTAGGAGGCAATCCCGACCGCCACGCCCAGCAATACGCGGGAGAGCAGCAACACTTCCACGTTGGTGGCAAACGCAGAGCCAATGGAGCCTGCCACAAACAGGATCGCCCCAACCATCAGGCTATATTTGCGCCCGAGACGGAACGAGAGCCAGCCGTTGAACAGCGCGCCGATGGCCGCGCCGAGCATCATGCTGCTCACCACCCACTCCTGCAGGCGACTGCTCAGCGTAAAGTGATCGGTAATAAACGGTAATGCGCCAGCAATGACGCCGATATCCAGTCCAAATAATAAGCCTGCCACTGCCGCCGCAATGGAGACAAACTGGTTCATGCGGCGAGTATCGCGCAGCGCCGCGGGCATGAGGGTAGAGTCATTTATAGATGTCATAGTTTCCTGCCTGAACAGAGAAATTCGTTAAGTGAAATTACGAGATAGGGAAGAAAAGTGTCAGGCCGGAATTCGCGAAGATATGGATTATTTCGCTATGGCATGGCGATCTGTGATGGACATTACAATTTCAACTCGCGGTGAAATATCGCCATATTTTACTAATTGATTAATATTTAAGTAATAAAACTGTGATTCGCGTCATTTATGATTTTTTAGTATGGATTTTTCATCTTTGTCGATATGGATAATGACAATTTTTGAGCAAAAAAAACCTCCACCCGCAGGCAGAGGCTCTATCGTCAGGGCGAATTAACGCGCCAGCCAGCCGCCATCAACCGCCACGGTATAACCGTTGATGTAGTCCGATGCCTTCGATGCCAGGAACACCACCGGCCCTTTCAGATCGTCCGGCAGTCCCCAACGCCCTGCCGGGATCCGGTCAAGGATTTCCGCGCTGCGCTGCTCGTCGGCACGCAGCTGCTGGGTGTTATTGGTGGCCATGTATCCCGGGGCAATGGCGTTAACGTTGATATTGTGCTTCGCCCATTCGTTCGCCAGCAGACGGGTGACCCCCATCACTGCGCTTTTTGACGCGGTGTAAGACGGCACCCGGATCCCCCCCTGGAAGGAGAGCATGGAGGCGATATTGATAATCTTGCCGCCGTTCCCCTGAGCGATGAAGTGTTTCGCCGCCGCCTGAGACATAAAGAACACGCTTTTGATATTCAGGTTCATCACGTCGTCCCAGTCGCGCTCGCTGAAGTTAATGGCATCTTCACGGCGGATTAAACCGGCATTGTTGACCAGAATGTCGATATGGCCGAATTCCGCCACCGCGCGATCCAGCAGGTCAGGAATGGCGTCGATTTTACGCAGATCCGCCGTCAGGCTCAGAAAGCGGCGGCCCAGCGCGGTCACGCGCTCGATGGTTTCCGTAGGCTCGACGATGTTGATGCCCACGATATCGCAGCCCGCTTCTGCCAGCCCTAACGCCATGCCCTGGCCCAGACCGGTGTCACAACCGGAAACCACAGCCACTTTACCTTGCAGAGAGAATGCATCCAGAATCATGTTTGTTCCTTACTCTTTCGATGCCTGTCAGCAACAGGCAGATTTATGCTTAACTGCCCGCGACTAGCGCAGATCTTTTACCGCGACGTGGTCCATGTCATCAAAGACCTGGTTTTCACCGACCATTCCCCAGATGAAGGTGTACGCCTTCGTCCCCACACCGGAGTGAATTGACCAACTCGGAGAGATAACCGCCTGCTCGTTATGCATCACGATATGGCGTGTTTCCTGCGGTTGCCCCATCATGTGGAATACGCAGGCATCCTCATCCATGTTGAAGTAGAAATAGACCTCCATGCGACGCTCATGGGTGTGGCACGGCATGGTGTTCCACAGGTTGCCAGGCGCCAGCTCGGTCAGCCCCATGCTGAGCTGGCAGGTCTCCAGCACATCCGGAACGAAGTATTTATTGATGGTGCGACGGTTGCTGGTGAGGTTATCGCCCAGCGTCACCGGGGCTACGTCTGCCGGGGTCACTTTTTTGGTAGGACAGGTGGTATGAGCCGGGGCGCAGTTGTAATAAAACTTCGCTGGCGTGCTGCCGTCAACGCTGGCAAAGACCACCTCTTTCGCGCCCTTGCCGACATACAGCGCGTCGCGGTGACCAATCTCGTAGCACTGACCGTCAACCGTAATGGTGCCCGGCCCGCCAATGTTAATCACGCCCAGTTCACGCCGTTCCAGGAAATAGCTCACGCCGAGTTGTTTACCCACTTCACCGCCCACGGAGACGGTTTTGGCCACCGGCATAATGCCGCCCACAATAATGCGGTCAATGTGGCTGTAGACCATAGTGTAGCGATCGGCTTCGAACACCTGCTCAACTAAAAACTCACTGCGCAGCCCCTGCGTGTCGAGGGTTTTGGCATGCGCACTGTGGATGCTTTGTCTGACGTCCACGATAACCTCCAGATGGATCGTGCCCGAAGGCAGAAAATTAACGAAACGACGTTCCGTTTTAAGGATAAGCACAGTGTAAACGCCAGTAAGGGGGTTTTCAAATACATTTAAAACATCGTTTCATTTTTTATGATTCTTTATATCAGAAATGGTGTTTCGATCACGATAACGCCAGGACTCCATCATCCTTATCCATTAAACCGATAAACTGCGTGATAAGTCACACACAATGAAACATCGTTTTGATATTTTAACACCCAGTTTTTAATCTGATTTTATCGCCGAAAGGAGCGCAATATGGCTAAAGGTATGCGGGTCAAGCTGAACTATGAGATCGCCCGCGATCCGGATACAGGCGTGGAAGTCACTCGCCTGACCCCGCCTGAAGTAACCTGTCATCGCAACTACTTTTACCAGAAGTGCTTCTTCAATGACGGCAGCCACCTGCTGTTCGCGGGGGCGTTCGATGGTCACTGGAACTATTACCTGCTGGATCTGCAGAACGGCGAAGCCGTTCAGCTGACGGAGGGCGCAGGCGATAACACCTTTGGCGGATTCCTCTCCCCGGACGATCGCGCCTTCTACTATGTGAAGAACGATCGCACGCTTATGGAGGTCGATCTTCAGACGCGAGTGGAGCGTGAAGTGTACCGCGTCCCGGATGACTGGGTCGGTTACGGCACCTGGGTGGCGAACAGCGACTGCACCAGCCTTGTGGGCATAGAAATTGCGAAGCGCGACTGGACGCCGCTGAACGACTGGAAAATTTTCCACGACTTCTTCCATAAAGGGCCCCACTGCCGACTGCTGCGCGTGGATCTGAAAACCGGCGCGAGCTCAACCATTCATGAAGAGAAAAACTGGCTGGGGCATCCCATCTACCGTCCGTTTGATGACCACACGGTGGCGTTTTGTCACGAGGGGCCACACGATCTGGTCGATGCCCGAATGTGGCTGGTCAACGAAGATGGCACCAACGTACATAAAGTTAAAACGCATGCACAGGGTGAAAGCTGCACCCACGAATTCTGGGTCCCGGATGGCTCCGCGCTGGTTTATGTCTCGTATCTGAAAGGCCAGCAGGGCCGCAGCATCTGCCGCTTTAATCCGGATTCAGGTGTGAATGAGGCGGTGATGCAGATGCCATCCTGCTCGCATTTGATGAGTAATTTCGACGGCACGTTGCTGGTGGGCGACGGTTCCGGCACACCGGTGGATGTAAAAGACACCCACGGTTACACCATCGACAACGATCCTTATCTGTACGGGTTTGACGTGGCGAAAAAAAGCTACTTCCGCATCGCCCGCCATGACACCTCCTGGGCGACGGTGGAAAATAGCCGCCAGGTCACCCATCCGCATCCCTCCTTTACACCGGACGAGAAAGCGGTGCTGTTCAGTTCCGATAAAGACGGCAAACCTGCCCTCTATATCGCGAAACTCCCCGCGCAACCGGACATGTTGTCTGCATGATTTAAATACGTGTTTCTGTAACTGGCCTTGCCCTCCTTACGGAGGGCTTTTTTTTGTTCTGAACGTTTTGCCCGGTGGCGCTGCGCTCACCGGGCCTGGAGGGAAATATCAGAAGGAATACGCCACGCCTACACGGAAGCGGGTCTGACGTTCATCGCTTTCTTTTACACCCACGTTACCCACCTCAACATACGGCGCCCAGTTTTTATCCCATTTATACGCCAGCTTCGCGTTATATTCGGTGGAATAATCTTTATTATTATTACGGACCATCCCTTCCGTACTTTTTGCATAAACATAATTCAGCTCGCTACGCCAGTCTCCCATTACCCAGCCGACCCAGGCATCACCGCGGTTAACTTTGTCATCGTCTTTATTTGAGCTTGACGGATAACGGGTGTATTCATAGCGGTAACGTGCGGCTACGTAAAAGCCATTATCGAAACTGTATTGCAGGTGCAGGTTGGGTTTATAAATGGTGCGACTGTCATTACTCTCAAGCGTGAACGCAGGCGTCAGCGCAATATTCTCTGTCGCTTTCCAGCGCCAGCTAATTTGATCTTCATGACCGTTCCCCACCACATCCGCGAAGGGCTGATCGGCCTTATCGCCGCCCGATTTCCATTTTGCTTCAACAGAAAAACCGACGCCATTGGCAAAGCGATGCGACACAGAGACACGGTCAGCATTCGCGCCATTGTCGATATATTCATGACGCAGATCGACGGTAACCGCCTGCGCCGCGAAAGAGGTACCAATGAGAGAAGCAAGGACCAGAGATTTGTTAAACATAAAAAACCCTCAACTAAAATAACGTTTCATTTTTATGAAACAGCAGTTTATTTTTTAATAATTGCTATTTTAGTGAGCAAGATCGTAATTATTTGTTTCATTTTTTTCGGTACAAATCGGCGTGATATTCGTCAACAAACACGAGGTATTTAGGCGAAATTAGCGGAGGGAGATCACGTCAGCGCAGAATAACACGCATAAAAAAACCTCCCGACGGGAGGTTCATTTACGAAGGAAGTCATTAACGTTCGATAGCCAGCGCCACCCCTTGCCCACCGCCGATACACAGCGTGGCAATGCCTTTACGGGCGTTACGCTTTTTCATCTCGTGAACCAGCGATACCAGAATGCGGCAGCCAGAAGCGCCGATGGGATGACCGAGCGCAATCGCGCCACCGTTGACATTCACCCGCAGGGGATCCCACTCCAGCATTTTGCCCACCGAGATCGCCTGAGCGGCAAAGGCCTCGTTGACTTCAATCAGATCCACATCGGAGAGCTGCCAGCCCGCGCGCTCCAGGCAGCGACGTGTCGCGTACACTGGCGCGATCCCCATTAACGCAGGATCAACGCCCACGCTGGCAAAGGCCCTGATACGGGCCAGCACCGGGAGATCCAGCTCCTGAGCTTTGCTTTCGCTCATCATCATCACAGCCGCCGCACCGTCGTTAATGGAGGAGGCATTTCCCGCCGTCACTGAGCCCTGCGTCTCAAAAGCAGGGTTGAGCATGGCCAGCCCTTCTGCGCTGGCATCGGTACGCGGCTGTTCATCGGTGTCGACGACAAGAATCTGACCATCCTGGCGCTGGGTGCTTACCGGAACAATTTCATCGCGAAAACGCCCCGAATCAATCGCGGCACGCGCTTTATGCTGCGAGCTTAACGCGTATGCATCCTGCAGCTCACGGCTGATGCCATACTCACGCGCCAGGTTCTCCGCCGTCACGCCCATATGGTAATCATTAAACGCATCCCACAGCCCGTCATGCACCAGGCTGTCGAGCAACTGGCTATTTCCCAGCTGTGCGCCGGTGCGGCTGTCGGTGAGAACATGCGGCGCACGGCTCATGTTCTCCTGCCCGCCGGCGATGACCACATCCGCTTCGCCACACTGGATGGCCTGCGTGGCAAGATGCAGCGCCTTTAATCCTGAGCCACAGACGTCGTTGATGGTGATGGCAGAGACGGTGTTGGGCAGGCCGCCTTTTAGCGCCGCCTGACGGGCAGGGTTTTGCCCGGCGCCGGCCGTCAGGACCTGTCCGAGGATCACCTCATCGACTTCATGTGCTGCGATCCCGCTGCGCTCCACCAGCGCTTTAACCACCACGCTCCCCAGATCAACAGCCGAGTGACGCGCCAGCGCTCCCTGAAAACAGCCGATAGCTGTACGCAACGCACCCACTATAACGACATCTTTCATCACCACCTCTGTGTTAAAGGACATGACGATAGTAGAGGATTGTTACTGGCATTTATCTTAATTGTTTAAAAATAGTGAGTTTAATCACAAGGATTAGCGTGCGTCCTGCAGATACTGTCGCAGCCAGCTTCCGGCGACGCCGGGAGGGGATCGTTTATTCCACAGCAGATCGATGCCGATTGCCCGGGGCCAGCCAGGGACATTCAACGGCACCAGCGATTTCGCGGGCGCAAATTCATCCACCAGCGCACACGGCAACACGCACCAGCCAAATCCCTGCACCGCCATACTCAAGAGTAACAGGTAATTCGGTGCTGACCAGACCGGCCCCCGGGCGAGCGTCGCCTCGCGCTCAAGGTAGGTGCTGAGCCGCAGTTCCCGCCAGCCGTGCAGTTCATCGGCCTGCACGTCATGTTGTCCGGCAAGTGGGTGGGTGGTCGCGACATAAATTGCCATTCGCGTTTGTATCGGCAGTCGGGTAACGCCGATATCGGTCGGGTAACTGTCGCGTGCCTCCGTCAGGCCAACCTGCGCCCTCTCCTTTTGCAGCAGATCGATGACGTCCTCTTCCTCGCCAATCAGGCACTCAAATTCCGTATGGGGAAAACGCTGGTCAAACTGGTTCATCAGATCTTCCAGCACGTCAGGGTTAAGCGTATCGGAAAGCACAAAGGTCAGACGCGCCTCCGTTTGCGCGGTTAACGATACCGCCAGCTCGTCCAGCCGCGAGCTGGCGGCGAGGATCGCCTGGACATACCCCAGCACCTGCTCCCCCTGAGCGGTGAGTACCGGCTGGCGGGCGGAACGGTCAAACAGCTCAAAGCCGAGATCGGCTTCGAGGTTGGCAATCGCGGTGCTGATCGTCGACTGGCTTTTGCGTAACCGACGAGCGGCGGCAGAAAAGGAGCCTGCCGCCACGGTTTCAACAAACGCGGTAAGGGCTTCAGGTGAGTAGCGCATGACCTATCTATTTTATCGATGGATACCATCTTTAATATATCACGTTTAGCGATAAAAATAGGTTCCATCAACGCCCATACTGGCGAGTTAATGAGGTCGAAAGCTATGCAACATCAGGATGCACTCCAACGTAAACTGCCGGAGCGGATCTTCCACGCGGTCTGTTTTGAGGGGATTGCCACGGCAATTCTCGCCCCGACAGCGGCGTGGCTGATGCAGCGCTCCGTGGTGGAGATGGGCGGGTTAACCATTGTCCTGGCCACCACGGCCATGCTCTGGAACATTATTTATAACTTCGGTTTCGACCGTTTCTGGCCTGTTCAGCGCGTAAAACGCACGGCAAAAGTTCGTGCGCTGCATGCCCTGGGGTTCGAATGTGGGTTTATCGTGATCGGTCTGTCGATTGTGGCCGCGGTGCTGGGCGTCACGCTGCTTGAGGCATTCACGCTGGAAATAGGTTTCTTCCTGTTCTTCCTGCCCTACACCATGTTCTACAACTGGGCGTATGACACCTTACGTGAAAAATTCCTTAAGCGTCGCCAGCAACGACGCGCCCTGGCAGGCTAACGCCCCCCTGGCCGGACGACTGGTCCGGCCAAACTCCGTCGAAGCAACTGCGCTCTCCACGCATAACTATGGTAAATTGCACTCCATTCTGATGGTTTGATAGTTGATACGTTGCTCTAATGTCGAAAATTTGGTCAAAAGATGAGACTCTCTGGAGTTTCGCTCTCTATGGCACGGCCGTGGGCGCAGGAACGCTGTTCTTGCCCATTCAGCTTGGCTCCGCAGGCGCTATTGTCCTGTTCATTACTGCCCTTGTGGCCTATCCATTAACCTACTGGCCGCATAAAGCACTGGCGCAATTTATTCTGTCGTCAAAAACACGAGGCAATGAAGGGATCACCGGCGCGGTCTCTCACTATTACGGCAGGAAAATAGGGAATCTGATCACCACGCTCTATTTCGTCGCCTTCTTCGTGGTGGTGCAGATTTATGCCGTGGCCATCACCAACTCCCTGACGGAGCAGCTGGCAAAAAAGATGACGGTGGATACCGCCATTCGTGTGCTGGTCAGCTTTGGCGTGGTGCTGGTATTGAATCTGATCTTCCTGATGGGACGGCATATCACAATCAAAGTGATGGGCTTCCTGGTGTTCCCGCTGATCGCCTATTTCCTGTTTGTCTCTCTGTACCTGACCGGCAGCTGGCAACCTTCACTGCTCACCAGCCAGATGGCGTTTGATCGCCACACTTTGCATCAGGTGTGGATCTCAATTCCGGTGATGGTGTTTGCGTTTAGCCATACGCCGATTATCTCGACGTTCGCCGTCGATCGTCGCGAGAAGTTCGGTGACGCTGCCATGGATAAGTGCAAAAAAATCATGAAGGTGGCGTATCTGGTTATCTGCCTGAGCGTGCTGTTCTTCGTGTTCAGTTGCCTGCTGTCGATTCCGCCGTCCTATATTGTGACCGCAAAAGAGCAAGGGGTGACGATCCTGTCAGCGCTGTCGATGATGCCCTCTTCTCCGGCCTGGCTCGGCATTTCCGGGATTATTGTGGCGATTATTGCCATGTCGAAATCGTTCCTGGGCACCTATTTTGGGGTGATTGAAGGAGCGACGGAAATCGTGAAATCGTCGCTGAATCAGGTGGGCGTGAAAAAGAGCCGCGCCTTTAACCGTGCGATTTCTATTCTGGGCGTGTCGCTGATTACCTTTGCGGTCTGCTGCATTAACCCGAACGCCATTTCGATGATTTACGCCATCAGCGGTCCGCTTATCGCCATGATCCTGTTTATCATGCCGACGCTGTCGACGTACCTGATCCCCTCCCTGAAGCCGTACCGCTCCATTGGCAGCCTGCTGACGCTGATTGTCGGCGTCCTGTGCGTGTCGGTGATGTTTGTCGGCTAATCCTACCGTGCCCGGCCTTCTGCCGGGCGCGTCTGATTTTTACAGCGGAAACGGTCTGTCCTGCACGACCGTTTTCATCACCAGCGTAGAGCGAAGATGCTGTACGCCAGGCATGGCAGAAAGTTTCTCGTCATACAGTTTCTGAAAAGCTGACAGATCGCGGGTAACAACATGCATCAGATAGTCCGGATCGCCAAATAAGCGCTGGGCCAGCACGATTTGCGGGATCTCTTCCACCGCCTCTTCGAACGCGCTGACCGCTTTCTTATCGCCCTCTTTCAGGGTGGCAAACACAATCGCCAGGAAATTAAACCCCATTTTGGCGGGATCGAGATTGGCGCGATACCCCGTAATGGCTCCGCTCTGCTCCAGCGCACGCACGCGTCGGTGACACGGAGAGAGGCTCAGGTTCACCCGCTCTGCCAGCTCCGTAAGAGATAAACGGCCATCAGCCTGCAGCTCAGCAAGAATTTTTCGATCAATGCTATCCATGTGGAAGATTTTCTCAATTTTAGCGTTTTATGAGCATAACATTGAAAACTCATTTCGTACCGATACCGATATTCTTTCTCTCCAGGTAATACAGGTACGGGAGTTTCACAGACGATGGAAATGAGTATTGTGGCCGGTTTTTGGGTGGTGTCCTTCCTGCTCATCATGACGCCGGGTGCAGACTGGGCCTATGCGATCAGCGCCGGGATCAACGGGCGGCGCGTAGTGCCGGCGGTGATGGGGCTGATGTCCGGGCATCTGCTCGCCACGCTGGTCGTGGTGGCGGGTGTGGGTGTGTTGATTGCTCAACATCCGCTGGCATTATCAGGGCTGACAATTGCGGGGGCGGTTTATCTGCTGTGGCTCGGCATCACGCTGTTACGCCATCCTGCCGCGCCGGAAAGCACTGTGCAGCATGCAGGAAACTGGAAACAGTGGGCGGTGAAAGGATTGTGTATCAGCGGGCTTAACCCAAAAGTCTTCTTGCTGTTTCTGGCGTTGCTTCCGCAGTTTACCGATCCAAAGGGAAGCTGGTCGATTGCCACACAGATGTCAGCCCTGGGAATAATGCATCTTATCACCTGCACACTGGTCTATTTGCTGGTGGGGTATGGTTCGAAAGCGGTGCTGGCGACCCGTCCGCAGGCGGCACGTGCGGTGAGCATGGCCTCCGGAGGGATTATGGTGGCGATCGCGCTGGGGTTACTGCTGGAACAGGTGAGATAAAAAAACACCGGCCATCGCCGGTGTGTTTTACGCCCGAATATCGTCATATTCCCGCGTGTTATCAAACTCATGCTTCGCAAACGGGCACAGCGGGATAATTTTGCGATTCTCACCGCGCATTTTCTCCACCACCTTCGCCACCAGCTGCTTGCCCACACCCTGCCCCTTCAGGCTCGGATCAACATCGGTGTGCTCAATAATACTCAAGTGCTCACCTGTGGGGACGAAGACAATCTCAGCGACCTGATTGCCATTCGCATCGTTCACGTAAAACTTGTTATGGCCTTCCAGAATATCCATGGTTCCTCGCTTATTTTTGGCGATACTTCAGCGCACCGCTCGGGCAGGTATCAATCACGCGGACAACCGTATCTACATCCACTTCATCGGGAATGATCCACGGTTTACGTTTCAGATTAAACAGCTTTGCGCTGCCACGCACGCAGTTACCGGAGTGTTTGCAGATCCCGGTGTTGAAGTAAACGTCAATTTTCTCGCCGGTATAGGCCCGGTAACCCGCATCCAGTAGCTCTTTATCCATGACATTGCCTCTGTAATTATTTTACTGCTGAATGAAGCATAGCCTTACGGGATCCTGATAGCTATAACGTTGAAAACGAAAAGCCAGGTCACAACTCTTTTGTTGCCGGATTGCGTCCCCCATTGGCGCATGTCAGGCTCCCCCCATGTCTCCCTTTTCCATGACTGGCGCAGGTTGAATGAAACGCAGACTTTCATTTCAGGTTAAGCTTTTTTTAGCGCTGGTGTGCTTCTCCTGCCTGCTGTTAGTACTGCTGGGAACCATCCTGTTTCATTTTATCGACCGGCAACTGCATCACGATCTCGGCCAGCGCGCCAGGGTTCAGGCCAGTGAAATCGCCCTGATGCCCGGCCTGGCGGAAAAAGTCGCCGCCAGAGATATCCCCGGTATCGCCCGTTTAATCCAGCCGCTGCGCGCGGAAAGTGATGCCAGCTACATCGTGATTGGCGATACCCGGGAGCAACACCTTTATCATTCGGAATCCCCGGAGCGCATCAATTTACCGATGATCGGCGGGGATAATACAGAGGTGTTAAAAGGCAAAACCATTATTTCCGTGCGTAAAGGGGGCATTGGCGTGTCATTACGCAGCAAAGCGCCCATCTTTAATGCGCAACACCAGGTGATTGGCATTGTCTCTGTCGGTTATCTGACCTCGTATATTGCCAATATTAACGCCCGCATTCTCTGGCAGTCCGGGTTATACGGTATGGGGCTGTTACTGCTGCTGTTTATTTTCTCATGGTTGTTCACGCGTAACCTTAAAAAGCAGATGTTCCGTCTGGAGCCGAAAGATATTGCTCAGCTGGTGTTGCAACAAAAAGCCCTGCTGGAGGCCATGTATGAAGGGGTATTTGCCGTCAATGCAGAGAAGCAGCTGATTTTAATTAACCGTGCTGCCCGTGAGATGCTGGATATTCACCAGAGTGAGGAGGCGCTTATTGGCAAACCGCTGGAGGCTATTGTGCAAACCTCGCCGGGCTTTTTATCCCAGCGCTATGCGTCGATAAGCAGCGGCAGTCACGACCAGATTGCCGTGCTCAACCAGCGCGAGGTAATCGTCAACCGCGTGGCGATTGAGGTTGAACCCGGTGTGGAGAGCGGCTGGGTCTACAGTTTTCGCGATAAAAATGACATTAACACCCTCAGCAGCCAGCTAAGTCAGATAAAACGCTATGCGGATAACCTGCGCATCATGCGTCATGAACAGCTGAACTGGACGGCAACGCTGGTGGGACTGCTGCAAATGAAGCACTACGACGAGGCGATCCGCTACATCCAGCTGCAGTCGGAAGGCGCCCAAAAAGTGCTGGACTTTGTCTCGGCCCATTTTGCCTCTCCGGCACTGTGCGGACTGCTGTTAGGGAAATATGTCAGCGCACGGGAAAAAGGCATTGAACTGCAGTTTGATCCCGCCTGCCAGCTCACCCGCATGCCGGCCTCCATCAACGAAACAGAGCTGATGTCGGTGATCGGCAATTTGCTGGATAACGCCGTGGACGCCACCCTGAAGGCGTCGGTTCACGCGCCAGTGGAGATCTACATTTCCGACCGCAACCAGGAGCTGTTGATTGAGGTGGCCGACAGGGGCTGCGGCGTGGATGACACGCATAAACCGCATATATTCCGCCAGGGGTATAGCAGCAAACCCGAGAGCGAGAACGACATTGTGGGAACAGAGCACGGTATTGGCCTGTTTCTGGTGGCAGGCTATATCGAGAAAGCGGGCGGCAGCATAGAGATCGCCGATAACACGCCACAAGGCACTATTTTTTCTGTGTTTATTCCTAATGGGCAACAGCATGACCCGACCACTTGATGTTGTGATAGTTGAAGATGAGCCGCACCTGGCGGAGTTGCATCGCGAGTATATTGAGCAGAATTTTCATTTGCGCGTGGTGGGTATTGCCGCGTCGATTGAGCAGGCGTGCAGCCTGATCCGCCAGCATCAGCCGCGACTGATTCTGCTGGATAACTATCTGCCAGACGGCAAAGGCGTGGAGTTAATCGATAACCCGCTGCTGAAAAGCTACGAATGCTCGGTGATCTTCATCACCGCCGCCAGCGATATGCAAACCTGTAGCCACGCCATGCGCAGCGGCGCCTTTGACTATCTGATTAAACCGGTCTTTTTTCAGCGCCTGCACGCCTCGCTGGAGCGCTTTATGCGTTTTATCCACACCGTGCAGCAGGTCAAGGTTGTCGATCAGCATGCGCTGGATCGCCTGTTTAACCTGCCTGCTGCGGAATCTTCGCTCACGCCGTCGACAAAGGGCATTGAGCCCCAAACGCTGGAGCGGATTAAACGCCTGTTCGCAGAACATCCCGACAATGCCATGTCGGTTGAAGAGGTGGTGGAGAACGTCGGGATCAGCAAAACCACGGGGCGTCGCTATCTGGAATACTGTGTGGAGAGTGGGTTAATCAGCGTCGAAATGCTGTATGGCAATATTGGTCATCCGCGAAGGTTATACCGCAAAGCCGCCGACAAAGCGTAATCCTCAACCGTTCGTTTGCTAACGTTCGCGGTTTTTATGGTGTTAATTGCTGAAACGACGCCGACAATCACACTTCGGAATCATGGCCCGCTTCCGCCTGTTGTGGCGGCGGTGCTATACGCTATGTTGACAATTAGTTCCTCAAATGTAACTAAAAGGTTAACTATAATGTCGAACACATTCCGAATTTCTCTGATTACCGCTACCGTACTGTTCTCTGCTTCTGCACTGTCTGCCCTGCCGCAGGGCTACCCTGCCGACTATCAAAAAGTTGTCGATGCCGCGACCAAAGAGGGCAAGGTCGTCATCTATTCCACCACCGATACCAAAGCCGCCGGGCCGCTGATCGAGGGTTTCGAAAAGAGCTATCCGGGCATTAAAGTTGAATACAACGATATGAACAGCACCGAGCTGTACAACCGTTTTATCAGCGAGCAGGCCTCCGGTGGCGGTAGCGGCGATGTGGTCTGGAGCTCCTCGATGGACACCGGGCTGAAGCTCGCCACTGACTACGCCATGGAGTACAAATCGCCCGAGCAAAGCCAGCTGCCGAAATGGGCGGTATGGAAAGATAAAGCGTACGGCACCACCTATGAGCCGGTGGTGTTTATCTACAACAAACGCCTGATCCCGGCTGGCGACGTGCCGGATTCTCACGTTGCGCTGGCGAAGCTGATTGCCAGCCAGACGGACAAATTCAAAAGCAAAGTCACGACCTACGACATCGAAAAATCGGGACTGGGCTTTATGCTCTCCGTGCAGGATCACAAGGCCGATCCAAACTACTTTAAAACCCTGGCCGATGTCGCCAAAGGCGGCCTGGCGGTGCAGTCGTCTACCGGCACGATGATGGAGAGGGTGTCATCCGGCGAAAACCTGATCGGCTTTAATATCCTCGGCTCCTACGCGGAAGCCCGCGCGAAGAACGATCCGTCGCTCGGGATCGCTTATCCGAAAGATTACACCCTGGTGTTATCGCGCGTGTCCTTCATCAGCCAGCAGGCGCAAAACAGCAATGCCGCGAAGCTGTGGCTCGACTATGTCCTGTCTGAAAAAGGGCAAAGTATCCTGGCTAATCAGGCGGATATCCCCTCCATTCGCAACGATATCGAAGGCAAAAATGATATCGATGGCCTGACCAAAGTCCTCGGCAATGCGCTGAAGCCGATCCCGGTTGATGAAAGCCTGCTGGAATACCTGCAGCCGAAAAAACGTCTGGAGTACATCAAACAGTGGCGTGCTGCCGCCGGCAAATAAAACGGTGTGCGCGGCGCAGGTCGCCGCGCGCCTGTTCATCTGACTGAATTCGTTTTGCTGGGCTGCAATACCAGGGATACCCCATGAATACATTACGCAGAAAGTGGCAAAGCCTGCCGCGCGGTATTGTCGTGTTGATAACCGCGCTGGTTATCTATACGCCGCTGTCGTTTATCGTGATACAGAGCTTCCTGTCCGCCCCGTTCTTTTCTCCGGCAAAAGAGTGGAGCCTTGAATCATTTGGTTTTATTTTCACAGACCCTGATTTCTACAAGGCATTGAGAAGCGGTTTTATCCTCGCTTTCGGGCTGGTGATCATCGCCATTCCGCTGGGCGGCGTGCTGGCCTTTTTGATGGTGCGTACCGATCTCCCCGGTCGGCGGTTGATTGAACCGCTGATCCTGGTGCCAATCTTCGTTTCCCCCATGGTGCTGGGGTTCGGCTACGTGGTGGCCGCCGGTCCGGTGGGCTTTTTATCCCTCTGGGTGGAAGCCCTGATCGGCTTTGTACCGTGGAATATTTATGACATGTCGAGCATCGTGGTCATCGCGGGCCTGACGCATGTCCCGCACGCCTATCTCTATATTTCGTCGGCGCTGCGCAGCGTGGGGTCGGATGTGGAAGAGGCCGCGCGTACTGCAGGCGCGTCTCCCCTGCAGGTGATGACCTCCGTCAGTCTGCCCATGGTGCGCCCGTCGATCCTGTACGCCATCGTGCTGCTGTTCTTCCTCGGGCTGGAAGTGTTTGGTCTGATGCTGGTGCTTGGCGATCCGGAAGGCAACATGGTGCTGGCAACCTATCTCTACCAGCTGACCAACAAACTGGGCACCCCGTCCTATCACCTGATGGCCGCGGTTGCCGTGGTGCTGATCTGCATCACCATCCCGCTGGTGATGCTGCAGCGTCGCCTGATGCGTACCGCCAACCGCTTCGTGACCATGAAAGGCAAAGCCTCTCAGGCGCGGGCGTTACCGCTGGGCAAATGGCGCTGGGTGGCTGGCGCGGTGGTCGCCTTCTGGCTCACCGTCACCATCGGCGTTCCACTGCTTGGCGTGGTATTGCGCGCGTTTATCTCCAACTGGGGCGTGGGCGTTTCCGTTTGGGACCAGCTTTCGCTCAGCACGTTCCGCACTATCTGGGCACAGCCGAACCTGCTGCGCGCCATCGTCAACTCGATGTCCATCGGCGTGATTGGCGGTGCGCTGGCCGTGGCGTGCTACCTGTTTGTCGGCATTGCCATGCACCGTAAACCGGACAACACCACACGCTTTCTGGATTACAGCGTGCTGGTGCCGCGCGCCGTGCCTGGTCTGCTGGCGGGCCTGGCCTTCCTGTGGGTGTTCCTGTTCCTGCCGATGTGGCTCGATAACGCGCTGAAATCGGGCTGGCTTTCCGGGTTCACCTGGAGCGACTGGATGCGGGAAAACCTGATCGTCTGGCTGCGTTCGCTTCGCAGCACCATTTTCAGCGTCTGGCTGGCCTATACCGTCGTGTGGATGGCCTACGGACTGAGGCTGATCTCGTCCACGCTGCTGCAGGTAGGACCGGAACTTGAAGAGGCCGCGCGTAGCACAGGGGCAACGCGTGGCCAGATCACCCGCCATGTGACGATCCCGCTCTCCCGCTATGGCCTGATCGGCTCATGGCTGCTGATGTTCCTGATCTTTGAACGCGAATACTCAACGGGTGTGTATCTGCTCTCCCCCGGCACAGAAACCATCGGCTCGATGCTGGTTTCCCTCTGGGCGACGGGTGCCATTGATATTGTGGCAGCGCTCTCTTTTATTAACATCCTGCTGGTGGTGGTAGGTCTGGGCATTGCCCTTCGTTTCGGAGTCAAAATACATGATTGAATTAGCGGTTGACGATCTGCACTTAACCTACGGCGACAATCCTGTTTTGAAAGGGGTCTCCATGAACCTGAAACGCGGCGAAGTGGTCTCCCTGCTGGGCCCCTCCGGCAGCGGCAAAACCACCCTGCTGCGCGCGGTAGCGGGTCTGGAAAAACCGACTCAGGGCTCTATTGTCATCGGCAAAAACAAAGTTTACGACGGTACACCGCGCAGCGAGGTCCCGGCGGAGGAGCGTAACCTGGGGCTGGTGTTCCAGTCCTACGCCCTGTGGCCGCACAAAACCGTGTTTGAGAACGTGGCCTACCCGCTCAAGCTGCGTAAAGTCCCGGCCAAAGAGATCCAGCAGCGCGTGCAGGATGTGCTGGACCAGCTGGGGCTGGGCCATCTTGGCAAGCGTCACCCGCACCAGCTTTCCGGTGGACAGCAGCAGCGCGTGGCCATTGGCCGGGCGCTGGTCTACAACCCGCCGGTGATTTTACTGGATGAGCCCCTCTCTAACCTCGACGCCAAATTACGCGAAGAGGCCCGGGTGTTCCTGCGCGAGCTGATCATCAAACTCGGCTTATCCGCGCTGATGGTGACCCACGACCAGAACGAAGCGATGTCCATTTCCGACCGTATCCTGCTGCTTAACAACGGCAAAATTGAGCAACAGGGCACACCGCAGGAGATGTACGGCTCGCCGAAAACGCTGTTTACCGCCGAGTTTATGGGCAGCAATAACCGCCTGCACGGCAAGGTTACTGAACTGCGCGACGGCAAAGCGCGTATTGAAGGAAAAGGCTGGGTGCTCTGGGGTCAGGCCGGTGAAGGGGTGCAGAGCGGAGATGACGCCACGGCGGTGATCCGCGTCGAGCGCGTGGCAGTGGTTGACGGACCGGGGGAAAACCAGCTTGAGCTGCCGCTGCTTACCAGCATGTATCTTGGCGACCGCTGGGAGTATCTGTTCCGCACGGCGGGGGATGATTTTGTGATCCGTGCCTATGGGCATGAGGTTCGGGATCCGCAGCAATGCCATCTCTCACTGCCTGAGAAGCATGTGTGGATATTCCCGAAAAGCTGAGCAAACAGGCTGCGTCATGCAGCCTGTTTTCTTTTAAACCGTGAGCAGGCGTTAATGCTTTTCCTGTCACGACGCAGGCGCGAGGATATATTTAAAATTAAACAAGTTTAATCTGAAGATGTTGCTGTTGTTTACGATAATGTCCGTTCCGCTTATTTACCCTGAGTTATCCAATGAAGAAACGGTCATTATTGCTGACTCTGCTCAGCCTCACGTTATTAACCGCCTGCAACACCTCCCATCCGGATAAGGTTGAACAAATCCACCATCTGCAGGTCCCGTTAGTTTTACCGGGAGAAAAATCCCCTGTCATTCCGGCATCGCATATTGCTGCACTTTATCAGGAGAATAAAGCGCAGATTGACAAATTAACAACGCAACTAAAATCAGACTATTTACAGCATGCGACCGCAAAGGATGTTTTTACTGAAGATAGCGCTGTTCAGCCCGTCTACGCCTCGCTGACAAAACTGGAACAGCTGGACATGATTAATCAGCAATACCTGAAAGATAAAAATGTCACAGGCCTGCAAAAAATTAAATCGGTCCTTCAACCTTTAGTCACCGGTTAAATGCCAAAAGCCCAACTGCTGAACAGTCGGGCTTTTTTCGTTGAAAGGATGACAACGTTTAATCGTGCTGGCCAAATCGCCATGTCAGGCCTGCCGTTACGGAGCTCACGTCACTGCTGACGCCAATCTGGTTGGCGTTACCCACATTGCTTACCCACTGATATTCGAGGCGGCCCGCCAGATTTTTGTTGAACGCATACTCCGTCCCTACCGCGGCAAGCGGGCGAACACCTGTATCAAAACGGTTGTGACCACTCACATCAGACTCAGCGCGATACGCCATCGCCCCGGCACGTCCATAGATATCCCAGCGGTCAGTCACGGCATAGCTGGCTTTTAAAGACATCTGCAGACCCTGGCTTTTCATTTGTGCGCCCGCACTGTGATGGCCTTTCATCTGCATATTACCTAAATAATCGTACCCGCCTTCCAGTGCAAGCCACGGAGTCATCTGATAACCCGCGTATACCCCACCACCGACATTATCATGATCGATATTATACTGGTTCGAGCCGCTGTTATTATCGCTCGCTTTAGAGCCGGTGCTGGCGTCAAAATAGTGTGACCAGCCAAATTTAGCACCGCTATACCAGGTGCCGGCATCCGCTGCTGCAAATGCAGTGGTTGCAGTAAAAGCGTTAGCCAGAATTAATGCGACAAGTGTCTTTTTCATAAGAATCCCGTTTACTCTGTTGAATATTTCAGTGAGCAAACGATATCGGCAAAAGCGCACAACGTGAAATCATTTTCTGTTTAATTTTAAATTTTAAAATGACTCCGGCAAATGCCCTACTTCCAGTAAATATCCGCCGCGTTTAAACGCTATATATTGCCCTTGTTTGAGCGCAGATAATACGTTGAGAATACTGCTGCGTGAAAGAAGCGTACGATCCTGAATATATTCCAGAATGCTCGTGCGCATACGCGTTTCGTCGGGCAGTAATATCATTTCCTGCAGATAGCTGCGAATCACAGAATAGGTACGTTGCTGCACGACCTGGGCATCACGATAAATCAGATACGCCGTGTGATACGACAGTAAGGCGGCAACATCTTCCCAGACGCCCTGTTCACGAAATAGGGCGGCGGCTTCATCGGCATCAGCACGCAGAATCGTAGACTCCCGTTCAGCACGTAAAATATGTCCTTGCGTCGGCTGGATCATCTCGGCAATGCCAAACAGATGCGGCTCGAATACGGTGACTAAAAGCAGCCCATCAGATGCCCGCAGCAGTGAAAGCTCCCCGTCCTGAAAAAGGTACATCTGCTGGCGACCTTTGTGTTTCCAGGTGATCCGCTTACGCGGCGCGAGCTTCACTTTCTCTGCGACTGGCTCAAGGATCGCCGTCAGACGTTCAATGGAATGTTCAGGGCGAACAGGAGGCAATATATGCATGACACCACCTTTTAGCGTTGGGTACTGGCCAGTATAGACCACCGAGGTCAATGCTCAGACCGGTATGAGGGAAGGAAGGTATATCAGGGGGCACTGCATGGGTAAAAAGATAATTTGTTTATTTTTAAACTTGACCCGCGTAACAGGTGATAAGTGTGCCAGATTTCCTGACGTACTTACATGAATATCAATGTAAACGATGGGGAGAATAAACTATTACAAACCTGACGTATTTATCTCCTCCCTCCTTAAGATTATTCCTATTTCGGCAATAATTATTTTATTATTTTTAAGTGATTACAAAATCGCAACCCTTAATAAAGCGTTTCGCGTTTTGAATTGTATATACCACCTGACTATTCTCATTCCAGCCGATAACAACCGGGTAATGAATATGAGAAGTGTGTGCTTCTCATGAGATCATTTATTCTGATTATCAGGCGGTTAGCTGAATTGAGTGATTAAAATCACGCATTTCGTCAGGACTATCTTTCAATGGCGAATGTATTCGCCACGCTGTCACAGGAGTCAGACATGAGCGATAATTTAATCTGGTCGGGAAAAGTTGACGCTAAAAATGCCGAAGGAACAAATACAGGGATATCCCTCAAAGCGGGAGAGATAATTACCATTCTGGCCAGTGGTTGGGCCAGGAATGGAAGTGAAAATTTTGCCCTTACCGCACCACAGGGACGTATTCCCAGAGAGGGCGAAACGTTAGCCTTACGCAATCCTTCGCTTCAGGCACGCATTGGTAACGAAAATTATCCGGTAGGTAATCATAAATACCGCTGGTCGGTTCCTGCTGAAGGAACGCTAACGCTGATTTTTGCCGACGGCAAAGACCAGTACAAAGACAACGCCGGTGAATTCAGCGTTGAAGTCTATCGCGAGGCGGATATTTCTGCCGCGGCGGCAGCTCCGTTTGAAGATTTCACCAACTTTGAGCGTGATAACTGGAATAGCTGGCAGGCAGGACCTGCCGGGCACGATCTTTACCTGGTTGACGCCAGCGCGCGGGCCGTCGAGTTTATTACCAACCCCAATAAAAATCATGCCGGCGAAATCCTCAAAAAGACGCTGACAGGTCTGACTGCCGGGCATGAATATACCTGGACGGTGAAAGCGGCACGCATTATTGGAAAATATGAGGCGCCAAAAATATCACTCCGTGCGGATGGCAAAGACATTTCCGCCCCCCTGGAACTGAAGCAGGCGAATGAATGGGTAACCCTGAGTGGAAAATTCAAAGCCGCGGGCAGTCAGGCTGAACTCGCGGTAGTCAGCCATGTTGCAGCGAGTATGGGGAATGATTTCCGCATCAAAGAGCTCAGGATAAAGGGTTAATCTACAGAAATGTCGGTCTGCTATTCTGTGAGAATGCTGGATGGCAGTTTGATGTTCAAAAAATTGTGTAGCGCACATGTTCAACATATGCGCTACACCAACAGGCAATAAACACACACGGCATTACTCTTTGTTATGTTGTATATCCTCTCAATATCGGCAGCGGTTTGAAACAAGACGCGTCTTGATTAACGCCATCCAGAAACACAGCACGCTTTCGGTTAGGGTACCTGAGTGGAAGCAGCACACTCATTTCATGCCAAATAAACACCAGTGGGGTAATATCGGTTCTGAATACGCATTCAGGGCTGCATATTCACGTAATTTAAAAGATCATGGTGCCTGAAAAAGCGCACCATGGAAGAGCCACAACCTGCAATTAGCAAAGCACATCCCTGTTTAATTAAAAGGCAACGTAATTGTAATACCGCTATATCGTTAAACGATACAAGACCTGTCTGGTTAATTCAGGGGTAAGCGAGAAAGTTGGTACTGACTGATTATGCCGTACACAGGAAATGTGCGCATACAAGGCTTACGCGTTATGAGAGGCTCTCCAGCAATGGCTCAAGACAGGCTGGCTCTCAGCAAAACTACCTTCTATCGACGAAAGACCTTCTGACCCATCTTACTGATATTTAAGGATTATGCCAGTTACAAGTGGGAGCCTTCGATCAGGTTGTTAAGCGGCTTCAGCAAGCGTGATAGACTATATGCATTAAAAGATATATACGCGCATTAAACGCTTACTTGATCACGTACGTGCGTTGAAATGAATATAAAGGGGCAGTTTGCCCCTATTCTTTAGGGTAAGAAAGTTCAGCGGTGACTAAATGTGATTCTGACGTATCAGATTGGACGTCATACGCGAAGTTATACCGCTCCCCAGACGTAAACTTAAATCCAAATACAGGAAGACACTCCCCCTTCGGTACATAAACAGGCTTGTCATCGAAAATCTTGTGAAGAGAGTCGCTATTATCGCTTTTGATTTGAATAGCAGTGATCCGTTCCTGCGGCTCCAGTGGTGACAACACACAAACTTGATTATCTTTGATCAATGCCGTTGTAGATTCACGATCTACCATTCGATCACCTGGCCCAGGGCATCCCGTTAAGAGGAATACAACACCCAGCAACATTTTGTTTTTCATGTTTAACGCCCCTTCCCTGTTACGATTTTCTGGTAAAGCGAAGGGACATCCTGCAACAAATCTACGCCCCGGTACATCCCCATGCGCCCTGGTCTCTGATAGTAAGACCACTTACTGATCCCATAAACCAGCAGTAACCAGTAATCAGCTAAAATAGGGCTTGCTGTTCAAGAGAGTAATCAGTGAGCTTTTCTTTATCCAGCCTGTAGGTATATTCAGCAGCCCAGCTAAAAGCTCCCCGCATTCTCACCCATTGCCCGTGTTGGTGTTTGGACTGACCCCACAACAGTAGACATTTCCTGTCCTCACGACGAGGCCTGTTCGAAGGCCTCCGGACTGACGCCGCCGAGGTGACTGTAGCGCCGGGCCCGGTTGTAGAACACTTCAATGCAATCGAAGATATCCGCCCGGGCCAGATCCCGGGTTTTGTATATTCTCTTCCTGATGCGTTCTTTTTTCAGTGAACTGAAGAACGATTCGGCCACCGCATTATCCTGGCAGTTGCCACGCCGGCTCATGCTCGGTGCCAGGTTATTGGCCCGGAGTTTCAGGATCTCGCTTTTAGCTTCCAGTAAATCCCGGGCATGCTGCTCGTTGTTATCAGGTTTGATAGCCCGTAGCCACTTGTAGAGGCTGTGTGCAGAGACGCCCAGACGGTCAGATACTTCGGCGACGGAATAACCGCGTTCCGTTATCTGACGGACGGCTTCTTCCTTAAATTCAGGTGTAAATCGTGGTGTGCCCATACGCTCCTCCTATGCTCAAACTATAGGGCAGGATCGTCTACCGGGGCGGGGTCAGTCCATAAATGACTCTGAGGTGTCTGTTAAACCCGTGGCGATTCAATATTTGCTCAGGGTTTAATTAAAAAAACTGTAAAAGGATTTTTTTTGAAAGTTATAGATAAGACGCCGTACAGTAACGTATCCGGAGCCGGGCTGGGGGATACCTGTGGCCCTTCTGGCGGCAGTAATTGTGGTGGCTCATCCGGTTCTGCTGGTCATAATGGGGGAAGTTCAGACAAACAGCACCGTGATTACCAGACCTCAAACCGCTGGAGTGGCAGTCAGGCGAATCATTTCGAACAAGGCGGTGGTTCGTTTGGTTCATCCGGTGGCTGTTCCGGAGGAGCCAGAGGACGGACCTCTGCTGATGGCCGTTAATCACTGAGTTCCTTTATCCACGCAGGGGAAGCCCTGTGTTTAAGGCCCGTTAAATATGACCAAAGACAGCAGCACAGATAAACTGCAGAGCCAATACAGCGAGCATGTGGGAAGCAAGTATTGACTGCTCTTCTTGTGATACAGACAGTGATACTGTTTTTCACCGGTCTGAACTGGACCTCTCCCGTTAACGAAATCAGTACTGGCTCTTCTGAGGTCGCTCATTTTTGCAAAAGGAATTCAAATGAAAGAAATCCATTCTTCACAATACAGTACGGTAGCAGGAGCCGGGCTGGGCGATACCTGTGGTCGTTCAGGCGGCAGTAATTGTGGTGGCTCATCCGGTTCTGCAGGCTCAAAGGGGGGAAACTCGGCAAACAGAACCGTGATTACCAGACTTCAAATCGCGGGAGTGGCAGTCAGGCGAATCATTTCGGACAAGGCGGTGGTTCGTTTGGTGGAGGCGGTGGATGCACCGGAGGCGGACGTGACCATGTTGGTACCAACCGTTAATTGATGAGAAAACCTGCAGCAATACCCAGGCTGCAGGTTTAAGGAAGATCTATGCCTAAGTTTGTCTTTTTTAAAAGTAGTGCGGATATTGTTACTGCCGTAAGTCAGTCGGTTTACGCCGACCAGTTATCCACATCGTCAGAATACGAAAAAATCGATTTTGAAACAGAGGCGACAGACAAGCAGGCAGCAGTGCTGAAACTGAAAGCATATCTGGAAACCAATACCAATGCCCTGAAGGACTTTAGTGGAGATATTACTTTCAGTAGCGTTATTGAATCTTTGCTGAGGTAAGTTCTGTTAAGCTAATAATGGGGTTCTTGAGAAACTCTATGCTTCAGTGTTACCTGGCGACATCCATCTCGAATGCTCTACAGTGGAAATACCAGACGCAGGAAGTTCTGCGTCTGGTTGCATTACCTGGCGAGGCTTGTTAACCGCGACCTTTTGCAACTACTTACCGAGCGTATTAAGTATATATTCCGGTTTAACATTCCCGGTGAATACAACAGGTGTAGGTTGCATTACAACCATTACCGGCGTCACCTCTATTCCCACACGGTGTGCGAGTTCTGATTGTTGCACGATCGTGTGTTGACAGGCCGGAGTACTGTCATTGTCAGGTAAAAAACCTTCCATGGCCATACGCAGGCTTTCCCGGGGTAAGCCAGAGCACCAGACTCTGGCCATATCCTCGATCACCGAGTCTCTGATAGATGCCGGGGCGACAGTCAGAAATGACATGGTCAGCCCGGCGTCTGTATAGTGCTGAACATGTTTGACCACATCAGAGCAGTAGCTGCATTGATTATCAATAAATACCACCAGATGATATTTTTCTGCCGGAGCAACCCAGGTTATGGGTTTAAGTTCTTCAAGGTGATCGGCGATTTCTTTTACTGATTCCTCCGGTGTCAGGGCAAACGAACTGTTAGCAGCCCCCAGAACCAGCAAAGCAAGCAGAGAACTCATAAAGCCAGTTTTCATAGATGGATCCCCTTTGATTCATGCCCTTCGTTACTGTGTTCCGGGCTGTGATGTGTTCCCAGGCAGATAACTCTGTCAGCAGAAGCGATGGTCGACGGACGGTGTGCAATGATAATGCGGGTCATATCAAGGCCGGATATGGCGCGGTTGATAAGTTTTTCATTTTCTTCATCCAGATGGCTGGTTGCTTCGTCCATGAACAGTTTCCCGGCTGTAACGGACGTTCATTAACTTCTTATGTTCCATCAGGATGATGAACCAAGCCGGATCGATAAGCAGTGCCAGCTCCGCCACCGGAATATCTTTCTCAGTCAGGAATCGATTAACAGCAGCTTTACTTGAATACTTCGGCAGCTCTTGGAGAGTCAATGTTATGTGCAAGTGCATTCCGCAACTTGTTCAATTTATCCAAAGCAGCCCAAACATTTTTAGGGAATTCCACGCCCGGTAAATGAGATCCAAACATAGCATGCACTAGGCTCAGCTTATGGCTAAAGCCGAGCTTAATATTCTCAATCGGGACGCTATTCCGGCAACGCAATTTCAGAATATCAAAAAGCAATTCCTCAACGAAAAGATGCCCTTTCAGTATGATTGAGGTGGTATCCATACCAGCGTGCAGGTGCTTCTCGTACCTTGCGCATCTGGCTTCATAAATGTCTTTAAGACTTTTCTGTGTGCGCATCGTGTTCCATCCAGCAGTACTTGTTTTTATGCAGTGTACCAAAGCTATCACATACATGATTCCATACACATACCGCAATAGAATCCATAAAACCCCGTTGGTGGTAAGACAACAAGCGGAGCATCTGGGGACTTCATCAGGGTTATGTCAGTTAGGGATGTTTATCAGGATGACCATGTACCCAAGGGGAGCGAGGCCGAACCGCTGGCAGAGCTTGCATATGGTCTGCAAGTACCGTGACCACCATTAACCTGTTTATCCCCTGCGGCGTCTCGCGACGGCGACAGAACGGGGGCATCGGGCTAAAATGCGCTTCACTAAAAGTCTTCGGGATTATGCCGAGTAGGCGGCTTTTGTTCGTTGTTGGGCTGTCGCAGTAAGAACGTTGAAACCACTGCCAGCGCGGTGATGTGCTCCCGACTACCACACACCAACCACGCGACAGGCGCGGCGATTGTGCAATGTGTAGTTACGGCTATACCTGCATTAGCGGGGTAAAGTAACTAGCTGATAAATAACAATGTGCTTATTTATCAGTGATCTGGAGCGGGCGAAGGGAATCGAACCCTCGTATAGAGCTTGGGAAGCTCTCGTTCTACCATTGAACTACGCCCGCTTTGAGGTGCGTAAGGCATTATAGACCTTACGCTTCTTCATACAAGCCTCTTCGCAACTAAATGGCGATAAAATAATCACTTAGCACTTCGGCTTGCTGCCCTGCGCCGGGAGATAACGCTGTGGATCGATGGCGGTGGCCTTATAACGGATCTGGAAGTGCAACTTCACCGTATCCGTCCCCGTGCTGCCCATGGTGGCGATCTTCTGCCCCGCCTTCACGTTCTGACCATTGTTAACCAGCATTGTGTCGTTATGCGCATAAGCCGTGATGTAGTCTTCACCATGCTTAATCATGATCAAATTACCGTAACCGCGCAGCTGATTGCCCACGTACACCACCTTCCCTGCGCCGGATGCATAAACCGGCGTACCGCGCGCGGCTGCAATATCGATACCTTTGTTACCCCCTTCGGACAAGGAGTACGGCAATACCACTTTGCCGCTGGCCGGCCAGATCCAGCAGCGCTGCCCGACAGGCGGCCAGGAGGACTGCGGCACCGCGTAAGAGGGCGTCACTTTGGCTGTTTTGCCTTTCGACGAGGATTTTCTGCCCGAGGACGAACTGCCGTTAACCTTCAGCTTCTGCCCCACTTCGATGGTGTAAGGCGGAGAGATGTTATTCAGACGCGCCAGATCCTTCACGCTGGTCCCCGTCGCGCGCGAAATCCGGTACAGCGTATCTCCGCGCTTCACGGTATACACCGCGCCGGAATAGCTGCCCATGTCTGAAGATTTGCTCCCTGAACAGCCTGCCAGTATTAGCGCCAGCGTCAGGCAGAAAACAGCAGTGATGGGGTTTCTCGTCAGGCTTCCTGCAAACAAAACAGATCCTCGGTCAGCGTGAATGGCGCCCTATGATACCAGCCCAAACAGAAATGGGTCAGCCCTTTTCCGCTCTGTGGGTCAAACCGTTCGTATAAGAATGCAGTATAATGGCGTCGCTGATGGTGCTTAACCATCCGCATGGTTAGCACTGGAGCATCAATGAGTATTCAAGAACACGTTATTTTGGTAAATGACCAGGGAATGGTGATTGGCACTCAGGAAAAGTACGCAGCACATACCTCCCACACTCCGCTACATCTGGCGTTCTCCTCCTGGCTGTTTAACGCCAAAGGGGAGTGTCTGATCACCCGTCGCGCATTAAGCAAAAAAGCCTGGCCGGGTGTGTGGACGAACTCAGTCTGCGGACATCCGCAATCTGGCGAAGAGATTGAGCAGGCTATTGTTCGCCGTTGTCGCTTCGAAGTGGGTGCGGAAATTACCGATATCACCCCTGTCGCCGCTGAGTTTCGCTACTGCGAAACCGATCCTTCCGGGATCGTCGAAAATGAGATTTGCCCGGTCTTTGCCGCCAGGATCACGAATGGGCTGACGATCAACAGTGATGAAGTGATGGCATACGAATGGGTTGATCTGGACGCATTGTTCCAGGCCCTGGATGCCACACCGTGGGCCTTTAGCCCCTGGATGGTGATGGAAGCGACGACCGCACGCGAAAAACTGCGGGCCTTCGCCGCCAAATAAAAAAGCCCCGGCGACTATCGCACGGGGCTTTTTCAGTCTGGACGACGTTATTTCACCGGACGCATCGCCGGGAACAGGATCACGTCGCGGATGGTGTGGCTGTTGGTGAACAGCATCACCATACGGTCGATACCAATACCCAGACCCGCCGTTGGTGGCAGGCCGTGCTCCAGGGCCGTCACGTAGTCTTCGTCGAAGAACATCGCTTCGTCGTCGCCTGCCGCTTTCGCGTCAACCTGATCCTGGAAGCGCTGCGCCTGATCTTCAGCATCGTTCAGCTCGCTAAAGCCGTTGCCGATTTCGCGGCCACCGATGAAGAATTCAAAGCGGTCAGTGATCTCCGGGTTCTCGTCATTACGACGCGCCAGCGGGGACACTTCAGCCGGGTATTCAGTAATAAAGGTCGGCTGAATCAGGTGCGCTTCAGCCACTTCTTCGAAGATCTCAGTCACGATACGGCCCAGACCCCAGCTCTTCTCGACTTTAATACCGATGCTTTCAGCGATCGCTTTCGCAGAATCGAAGTTATCCAAATCCGCCATGTTGGTTTCCGGGCGGTATTTTTTGATGGCTTCGCGCATGGTCAGTTTTTCGAACGGCTTGCCGAAGTCGAACACTTCTTCACCGTAAGGGACCTGCGTGGTGCCCAGAATGTCCTGCGCCAGGGTGCGGAACAGGGATTCGGTCAGCTCGATCAGATCTTTGTAATCGGCATACGCCATATAGAGTTCCATCATGGTGAACTCTGGGTTATGACGCACGGAGATACCTTCGTTACGGAAGTTACGGTTGATTTCGAACACGCGGTCGAACCCACCCACCACCAGACGCTTCAGGTACAGTTCCGGCGCGATACGCAGGTACATGTCCAGATCCAGGGCGTTATGATGGGTGATGAACGGACGCGCAGATGCGCCGCCAGGGATCACCTGCATCATTGGGGTTTCTACTTCCATAAAGTCGCGGTTAACCATGAACTGGCGGATACCGGCCATGATCTGAGAGCGAATTTTGAAGGTCTTGCGGGATTCATCGTTAGAGATGAGATCCAGGTAACGCTGACGGTAGCGCGCTTCCTGATCCTGCAGGCCGTGGAATTTGTCCGGCAGCGGGCGCAGGGCTTTGGTCAGCAGACGCAGTTCGGTACAGTGGATAGACAGTTCACCGGTCTTGGTTTTGAACAGTTTACCTTTCGCGCCGAGGATATCGCCCAGGTCCCACTTCTTGAACTGCTCGTTGTAGATGCCTTCCGGCAGATCGTCACGGGAAACATACAGCTGAATGCGGCCGCCCACGTCCTGCAGGGTAACGAAAGAGGCTTTACCCATGATACGACGGGTCATCATGCGGCCCGCAACGGCCACTTCGATGTTCAGCGCTTCCAGCTCTTCGTTTTCTTTAGCGTCGAAGTCAGCGTGCAGTTGGTCTGAGGTGTGATCACGACGAAAATCGTTCGGGAACGGCACGCCCTGCTCGCGCAGCGCTGCCAGCTTCTCGCGGCGTGTTTTCAGTTCGTTGTTAAGATCGACTACCGCGTCAGCGCCCTGTGCTTGTTGTTCAGACATGTTGGTTCCTCATAACCCTGCTTTCAAACTTGCTTCGATAAATTGGTCCAGGCTGCCGTCCAGCACCGCCTGCGTGTTACGGGTTTCAACCCCGGTGCGCAGGTCTTTGATGCGGGAGTCATCAAGGACATAAGAACGGATCTGGCTGCCCCAACCGATGTCGGACTTGTTGTCTTCCATCGCCTGTTTCTCAGCATTTTTCTTCTGCATCTCCAGCTCATAAAGCTTCGCTTTCATCTGCTTCATGGCCTGGTCTTTGTTCTTATGCTGGGAACGGTCGTTCTGGCACTGTGTTACCAGCCCGGTTGGAATGTGGGTAATACGTACCGCCGATTCCGTACGGTTAACGTGCTGTCCGCCCGCGCCAGATGCGCGATAAACGTCGATACGCAGATCCGCCGGGTTGATTTCGATATCGATATCTTCATCAACTTCGGGGTAAACAAACGCGGAGCTGAAGGAGGTATGACGACGGCCACCGGAGTCGAACGGGCTCTTACGTACCAGGCGGTGAACGCCGGTTTCGGTACGCAGCCAGCCGTAGGCGTAGTCACCAATGATCTTGATGGTGACGGACTTAATGCCAGCCACTTCACCTTCAGACTCTTCGATAATTTCGGTTTTGAAACCACGCGCTTCTGCCCAGCGCAGGTACATGCGCATCAGCATGCTGGCCCAGTCCTGTGCTTCAGTACCGCCAGAACCCGCCTGAATGTCGAGATAGCAGTCAGCGTTATCGTATTCGCCGGAGAACATACGACGGAACTCAAGCTGCGCCAGCTTCTCTTCCAGCACGTCGAGCTCTGCCACGGCTTCGTTAAAGGTTTCTTCGTCGTCGGCTTCTACAGCCAGCTCCAGCAAACCGGAAACGTCTTCCAGTCCCTGAGCCATTTGATCCAGCGTATCTACGATAGCTTCGAGAGAGGAACGCTCTTTACCCAGCGCCTGCGCGCGTTCTGGCTCGTTCCAGACGTCCGGCTGTTCCAGCTCGGCGTTTACTTCTTCAAGACGCTCTTTCTTGGCATCGTAGTCAAAGATACCCCCTAAGAACGTCAGAGCGCTCCGTGAGGTCCTGAATACGGTTTTTTACCGGATTAATTTCAAACATGGTCTGTTTTCTTTTATGGACTTGTCAAAATGCGGTGATAAGAGCGGGATTGTACCGAATCCACGCCCTTTTTTATAGAGATTACTGCCGCTAAATTGGCCAGATATTGTCGATGATGATCTGAAGGGAGCGGTTACCGCGAAACTCGTTGATATCCAGTTTGTAGGCCAGTTCGACCTCGCGTACGCCATTGTCCGGCCAGACAGAGGTATCGACGTTAAAGGCGATACCGTCCAGCAGCGGGCCGCCGCCCACCGGTTCCACCATCACCTTCAAGTGACGTTCGCCTACAAGGCGCTGTTGCAGCAGACGGAAGCGGCCATCAAACAGCGGCTCCGGGAACATCTGCCCCCACGGGCCTGCATCGCGTAGCATTTGCGCCACGTCCATGGTCATCTCCATCGGTGCGAGCTCACCGTCGGAAATCACTTCACCCTGCAGCAGAGCGGGGTCGATCCAGTCGGTCACCAGCTCGCCAAACAGACGCTGGAACTCCTCGAATTTCGCCTCTTCCAGCGACAAACCTGCCGCCATCGCGTGACCACCGAATTTGAGCATCAGGCCCGGGTAAAGTGTATCGAGACGCTCCAGCGCATCGCGCATGTGCAGCCCCTGAATCGAACGACCGGAGCCTTTCAGCGTGCCATCGCCTGCGGGTGCAAACGCAATCACCGGACGATGGAAACGCTCTTTAATGCGCGACGCCAGAATCCCCACCACCCCCTGATGCCACTCAGGGTGGTACATAGCCAGCCCACCCGGCAATGTGTCACCGCTGCGTTCAAGCTTTTCGCACAAGGTCAGCGCTTCAGCCTGCATTCCCTGTTCAATCTCTTTGCGGGTCTGGTTCAGCGCATCCAGTTCATTCGCCAGCACGCGCGCTTCACCAATGTTATCGCACAGCAGCAGTGCGACGCCGACGGACATATCGTCCAGCCTGCCGGCCGCGTTCAGGCGCGGGCCGAGGGCAAAGCCCAAATCGCTGGCGGCGAGCTTGAGCGGATCGCGGTTCGCAATCTCCAGCAGCGCCTTAATGCCAGGACGACATTTGCCCGCACGTATGCGGCTTAACCCCTGCCAGGTGAGGATACGGTTATTGGTATCGAGCGGTACCACGTCCGCAACGGTACCGAGCGCGACAAGATCGAGGTACTCGGCCAGATTGGGCACGGCAATCCCGCGGGATTCGAACCAGCCTTTATCTCGCAGCAGCGTGCGCAGCGCCAGCATCAGATAAAACGCCACGCCCACGCCCGCCAGTGATTTCGACGGGAAATCGCAGTCGCGCAGGTTCGGGTTAATAATGGCTTCAGCGGCCGGCAGCGTTTCACCCGGCAGGTGGTGGTCAGTGACCAGCACCGGGATCCCCAACTGATGCGCGTGATCGACACCCGCATGGGAAGAGATCCCGTTATCAACGGTCAGGATCATCTGTGCGCCGCGGGCATGCGCCTGATCGACCACTTCCGGGCTGAGACCATAGCCATCTTCGAAGCGGTTGGGCACCAGATAGGTTACATTTTCGCAGCCCAGCGCGCGCAGGCTGAGCACGCTCAGCGCGGTACTGGTGGCGCCGTCGGCGTCGAAATCCCCCACCACCACAATGCGCGTTCCTTCACGAAGCGCGTTGTAGAGCATCTCTGTGGCTTTTTCGATGCCGTTCAGCTGCTGCCAGGGCAGCATCCCTTTGACGCTGCGCTCAAGATCGTCTGCACTCCGCACGCCGCGGCTGGCATAGAGCCGCTTTAACAGTGGCGGAAGATCGGCTGGCAAATCAACCTGTTCAACCGCGTCACGGCGGCGCAATTTTATTGGGGCTTTCACGCGGATTATTTACCACCAAACTGTTTCTGGTGCGCGTCGAGGAACTCTTTCATCTCTTTTGGCCCCTGATAGCCCGGCACAACGTAGCCGTTGCTTAAGACAATGGCTGGCGTACCGGTCACGCCAAACTGCACGCCCAGCGCGTAGTGGTTGGCGATATCAATATCACAGGAAGCCGGCTGCACGCCTTTACCGTTCATCGCGTCATCAAACGCTTTGTTACGATCTTTCGCACACCAGATGGCCTTCATGTCCTGCTCAGGCTGGCTCTGCACGCCCGCGCGAGGGAAAGCCAGATAACGCACGGTAATACCCAGCGCGTTGTAATCTTTCATCTCTTCATGCAGCTTGTGGCAGTAGCCACAGGTGATGTCGGTAAAGACGGTAATGACGTGTTTTTCCTGCGCCGCCTTATAAACGATCATCTCTTTTTCGAGCGCATTCAGGTTTTTCATCAGCAGCTGGTTGGTCACGTTCACCGGCTGCGCGCCGCTTACGTCGTACATCGGCCCCTGAATAATGTGTTTACCGTCTTCGGTTACGTACAGCACGCCGCTGTTGGTTAAAACGGTTTTCATCCCCGCCACCGGTGCAGGCTGAATATCGCTGCTGGTCACGCCGAGTTTCGTCAGCGACTGTTTGATAGCGGCGTCATCCGCATGGGCAAAACCGGTAAAAGAGGCTGCCAGCAGGGTGAACAGCGCAAAAGACTTTTTCATATAAGATCCTGTAACAATTCGTCGGCACTCACGCACGAGGGTGGTGCTGTTGGTGTAGCTGCCGCAGGCGTTCCGTCGCGACATGGGTGTAAATTTGCGTCGTGGAAAGATCGCTGTGTCCCAGCAGCATCTGCACCACGCGCAGATCGGCGCCGTGGTTCAGCAGATGTGTCGCGAAGGCATGTCGCAACACATGCGGCGACAGCTTTTCACTGTCAATACCCGCCAGTGTGGCGTAATGCTTGATGCGATGCCAGAACGTTTGTCGCGTCATCTGCTGCGCACGCTGGCTGGGGAACAAGACATCGATAGAAACGCCATTCAGCAACCACGGACGTCCGTGCTCCAGATACGTTTCCAGCCAGTACACCGCCTCTTCTCCCAGCGGGACCAGCCGTTCCTTGTTCCCTTTACCGATCACACGAACCACGCCCTGACGCAAGCTGATGTCGCTCATCGTCAGGCCAACCAGTTCCGAAACGCGCAAGCCGGTAGCATACAATAGCTCAAGCATGGCTTTATCGCGTAACTCCAGCGGCAGGTCAACTGCGGGTGATTGTAATAATCTCTCAACTTGTGCTTCGCTGAGATCTTTCGGCAGCCGCTGCGGGAGTTTAGGCGATGCCAGGAGAGCACTGGGATCGTCTGCGCGAATTTTCTCGCGGTACAAATGCTGGAACAGTCGACGCATTGCACTGAGCAGACGCGCGGAACTGGTGGCTTTGTAGCCCCCTTCCATACGCTCGCCCAGCAGCGCCTGCAAGTCGTCGCTTTGTGCGCTCTCCAGCGACAGTTCCCGGCGTGCCAGCCACTCCACCAGCATGGTGAGATCTCGCCGGTAGGCGCTCAGCGTATTCTCGGCCAGGTTTTTCTCCAGCCACAGCGCGTCAAGAAACTGCTCGATGAGTGCGAGATCCTTTTCCACATCAGCCCCTTTGATTCTGCAATCCGGGCATTATGCCTGATTGCGACCGGTTTCTGGTACACTACGCGCAAAGTCATAGCAAGAATTGAGATAGATACGCGATGAATATTGGTCTGTTTTATGGTTCCAGCACCTGCTACACCGAAATGGCAGCAGAGAAAATTCGCGACATCATTGGCCCGGAACTGGTGACGTTGCATAACCTGAAAGATGATGCGCTCACGCTGATGGAGCAATACGACGTATTGATCCTCGGCATCCCGACCTGGGATTTCGGCGAGATACAGGAAGACTGGGAAGCCATCTGGGAGCAGCTCGATACGCTCAACCTCGACGGCAAAATCATTGCCATGTACGGTATGGGCGACCAGTTCGGTTACGGTGAATGGTTCCTGGATGCGCTCGGCATGCTGCATGATAAGCTGGCCCCGAAAGGCGTTACGTTTATCGGCTACTGGCCAACGGAAGGTTACGAGTTCACCAGTAAAAAGCCGGTTATCGCAGACGGCCAGCTGTTTGTCGGGCTCGCGCTGGATGAAACCAACCAGTACGATCTGAGTGATGAACGTCTGCAAACCTGGTGCGAACAGATTCTGGGCGAAATGGCTGAGAAGTTCAGCTAACGCGTATCACTCCTGCGTCGGTTGCTGCTGCAATATCATCCGGCGCAGATCCCGCCACTCCGCAATATCCATACTGTCGGCGGCCAGCCACAGATGCTGGCACTTACCGCCGCCCACCTGGCGTAACCGTAGCATCATGCCGGAACTGAGCATCCAGGGCATACCGAGGATATCCCACTCCTGCCCCTGCCAGCGCAGGCGGGAGTCCATCAGTAATTTAATCTCACCCTGGCGGGCATTGATCCGGCGCTGGCTGCGCACGCTGTCGAAAACGACGAACGACAACAACAACAGCCACAGAGGCGTATAGCTAAGCGGCCACGGCATCAGTAAAACAAAGGCCGCGACCAGGCCGTGGAGCAATAACGACATCCACTGCGAGCGCCATGAGACGCGAAGATCAGATTGCCACAGGACCACGTTCCCGATTCCGTGTTTGAATTAATTGCACCATCCGTTGCAACTCGGTGTCGGCGGGCTTGCCGTGGTTCATCAGCCAGTTGAATAAATCGGGATCGTCAGACTCAAGCAGGCGAACAAACAGACGCTTATCCTCATCGCTTAAGCTGTCATACTCATATTCGAAGAAAGGCATGATGGAGATATCAAGTTCACGCATGCCGCGTCGGCATGCCCAGTGAATACGGGCCTTGTTGTTAATATCCATGTTCTGTTTCCTGCATTACGTTTGGCACAGTCGGTACCCCGTTCAGTCTTCTTTATTTCTCTGCGGGGACACTCGCTAGTGTAACGTGTTTTTGACCGTTTCTTTACTGGAATATTGCGAAGCTGAAGCGGGCTTCCAGAATAAACCCTATAAAGACAGCGGATTACACTATTTTGCGTGGCGCTACGCATTGCTGCGTTATGGCACGAATGGTCTGCTGAAAGCGCTTGCAATGGCTGTAGTCTCTTTTACCATTAGGCATTATCAAAGCGTTAAGCAATTCAGGATACCGTTATGGCATTTACACCATTTTCTCCTCGCCAGCCCGCCGCCTCTGCGCGTCTGCCGCTGACGCTTATTTCTCTTGATGACTGGGCGCTGGCCACACTCGTGGGTGCCGACGCCGAAAAATACCTGCAGGGCCAGGTCACGGCAGACGTCAGCCAGATGACCGAACATCAGCACCTGCTGGCTGCGCATTGCGATCCAAAAGGCAAAATGTGGAGCAACCTGCGTCTGTTCCGCCGTCAGGATGGCTTTGCCTTTATTGAGCGCCGCAGCCTGCGTGATGACCAGCTTAAAGAGCTGAAGAAATACGCGGTCTTTTCCAAAGTCACGATTGTACCAGATGACGAGCACGTGCTGCTGGGCGTGGCCGGTTTCCAGGCGCGTGCTGCGCTGAAAAACCTGTTCAGCGACCTGCCGGATGCAGAAAAACAGCTGGTCAGCGAAGGTGAAACCTCCATCCTGTGGTTTGAACACCCTGCAGAGCGTTTCCTGCTGGTGACCGACACCGCGACCGCCGAACGCGTTACTGAGGCCCTGCGCGGTGAAGCCCAGTTCAATAACAGCCAGCAGTGGCTGGCGCTGAACATTGAAGCGGGTCTGCCGGTGATTGATGCGGCCAACAGCGCGCAGTTTATTCCGCAGGCGACCAACCTGCAGGCGCTGGGCGGTATCAGCTTTAAAAAAGGCTGCTACACCGGCCAGGAGATGGTCGCGCGAGCGAAATTCCGCGGCGCGAATAAGCGTGCACTGTGGACCCTGGCGGGTCACGCCAGCCGTGTACCGGAAGCGGGTGAAGATTTAGAACTGAAGATGGGCGAAAACTGGCGCCGTACCGGCACTGTGTTAGCCGCCGTTCAACTGGATGATGGCCGTCTGCTGGTGCAGGCGGTGATGAACAACGACATGGAAGCCGACAGCGTGTTCCGCGTGCGTGATGATGCCAATACACTGAGTATTGAGCCGCTGCCGTATTCTCTGGAAGAGTGATGCTGTATCGCCCGGTGGCGCTGCGCTTACCGGGCCTACGGTTTTGGTGTTCTCCCTCTCTCTGTGGGAGAGGGTTGGGGTGAGGGCAACAGACCGCAAGATGTAAAAACTACACCTGCCCCACATACAAATAAATTGCCAGAAAGTGGCACACGCTGCCCCCAAGCACAAAGCCGTGCCAGATGGCATGGTTGTAAGGGATGCGCTTGCAGACGTAGAAAATAACGCCCAGCGAGTAGACCACACCGCCGACGGCAAGCAGGGTCACGCCCCCCACCGCCAGCTTAATCGCCAGCTGATAAACCACTATCAGCGACAGCCAGCCCATCGTCAGATAGGTCACCAGCGACAGCACCTTAAACCGGTGCGCGATGGTCAGCTTAAACAGGATCCCCAGCAATGCCAGGCTCCAGATCACAATCATCAGGCCACGCGACAGCGGTGAGTTCAAGCCCACCAGCAGGAACGGCGTGTAGGTGCCTGCAATAAGTAGATAGATAGCGCAGTGGTCAAATTTTTTGAGCCATATCTTCGCCCGCTGATGCGGAATGGCGTGATACAGCGTCGACGCCAGAAACAGCAGGATCATACTCCCGCCATACAGGCTGTAGCTGGTAATGGCCATGGCACTGGCGTTGGTGTCCACCGCCTGCACCAGTAATAACACTAAACCGACAATACCAAACACCAGGCCAATGCCGTGGCTGATGCTGTTGGCTACTTCCTCAGCCAGTGAATATCCCTGTGCGATTAATGGTCTGCTCACCATACAAAACTCCGGGAAAACGAAAGATGATTATTCATCGCATGACTATGCTAACTGAGAATGATTCCAGTGAACACCTGTTAGCTAAAATAATTTCAATCCATAATTTATATATAAAAATCATATATATAAAAAACCATTTCACCTTACATTTGTTCACATTAAAATTTAATCATTATAAATCAAAGGCATAAAAATGGATCCTGCCCTCCGGCTGCATGTTATGATGGATCAATGAAGTCTGAATGAGAGTTATGCCACTGTGAGTATGTTCACCCACGCCGCCATTGCCAGTCTCAATAATCTGGAGATGATGGTCTACAACTATGTCATCAAAAATCGTGACAAAGTGATGTACATGACTATCCGTGAACTGGCGGACGCGGCGGGTGTCTCCACCACCACTATCCTGCGCTTTTGCCGCAAACTCAACTGCGAAGGCTACTCTGAATTCCGCGTACGCTTTAAGCTCTATCTGGAGCAGAATGAGCCTCAGCAGGTAAATTTTGGTGCCAGTGAAATTATCAGCTTCTTTAAAAGCGTTAATAATGAAGAGTTCGATACATTATTAGATGAAGCGGTGGAGATAATATTATCGTCCGAGCGAATTATCTTTGTCGGCGCGGGGACCTCAGGCTCGCTGGCAAAATATGGCGCACGCTTCTTTTCTAATATCGGTAAATTCAGCAACCATATCGACGATCCTTATTTCCCGGTAACCAATGACATGGCCAAAAATGCGCTGGCGATTGTACTGTCGGTATCCGGTGAAACGGAAGAGATCCTGCGCTTTGCCAGCCAGTTCAGCCTGCATCACTGCAAGGTACTTTCCATTACCAGCCATGAGCATTCGCGGCTGGCAAAACTGGCCGATTTTAATCTTTCCTGGCATGTTCCACAGACACGTATTGCAGGCGTGTATGATATCACCACCCAAATCCCCGTTATTTATATTCTGGAGTCGCTCGGGCGTAAACTGGCGAAGAAATTAACAGAATAAAACATCCTGTTTTTTGCATGTAACAAATTACAATTCAGGCAAATTGTTATATCGTGACATTTAATGTCGCTTTGCTAGACTCGATTCCAATAAGTCATGAATTGAGAATAGCAACGATGAAAAAATTAACCTTACCAAAAGATTTTTTATGGGGCGGCGCGGTTGCTGCTCACCAGGTGGAAGGCGGCTGGAACAAGGGCGGCAAAGGGCCGAGCATCTGTGACGTGCTGACCGGTGGTGCACATGGCGTCCCCCGTGAAATCACTCAGGAAGTGGTACCGGGTAAATACTACCCCAACCACGAGGCCATCGATTTTCACGGCCACTACAAAGAAGACATCAAGCTGTTTGCCGAGATGGGCTTCAAATGTTTCCGCACCTCTATCGCGTGGACGCGCATCTTCCCGAAAGGTGATGAAACGCAGCCTAATGAAGAAGGGCTGAAGTTTTACGACGATATGTTCGATGAGTTACTGAAGTACAACATCGAGCCGGTGATCACCCTCTCCCACTTCGAAATGCCACTGCACCTGGTGCAGGAGTATGGCGCCTGGACCAACCGTAAAGTGGTCGATTTCTTTGTCCGTTTCGCGGAAGTGGTCTTCGAGCGTTACAAAAACAAGGTCAAATACTGGATGACCTTCAACGAAATCAACAATCAGCGTAACTGGCGTGCCCCGCTGTTCGGCTACTGCTGCTCCGGTGTGGTCTATACCGAGCACGACAACCCGGAAGAGACCATGTACCAGGTGCTGCATCATCAGTTTGTGGCCAGCGCCCTGGCAGTGAAAGCTGCGCGTCGTATTAACCCGGAAATGAAGGTCGGCTGTATGCTGGCGATGGTGGCGCTCTATCCGTTCTCCTGTAAACCGGAGGACGTGATGTTTGCCCAGGAGTCCATGCGTGAACGCTACGTCTTTACCGACGTTCAGCTGCGCGGTTACTACCCGTCTTACGTACTGAATGAATGGGAGCGCCGAGGTTTCACCATTAACATGGAGCCGGGTGATGAGCAGATCCTGCGCGAAGGTACCTGCGACTACTTAGGTTTCAGCTATTACATGACGAACGCTGTCAAAGCCGAAGGCGGTACCGGCGATGCAATTTCAGGCTTTGAAGGCAGCGTGCCCAACCCGCACGTGAAAGCCTCTGACTGGGGCTGGCAGATTGACCCTGTGGGTCTGCGCTACTCTCTGTGTGAGCTATACGAGCGTTATCAGAAACCGCTGTTTATCGTCGAGAACGGTTTTGGCGCCTACGATAAAGTGGAAGAAGACGGCAGCATCAACGATGACTACCGCATCGACTATCTGCGCGCTCACGTGGAAGAGATGATCAAAGCCGTGACGCACGATGGGGTTGATCTGATGGGTTACACACCGTGGGGCTGTATCGACTGCGTCTCTTTCACCACCGGCCAGTACAGCAAGCGCTATGGCTTTATCTATGTGAACAAGCACGACGACGGCACAGGTGACATGTCGCGCTCCCGTAAGAAAAGCTTCGAGTGGTATAAAGGTGTGATTGCCAGTAACGGTGAGACGCTTTAACTCTGTAACACCGGGCGGGCGCTACGCTTGCACCGGCCTACGATTGCTCCCCTCTCCCTTTTGGGGAGAGGGTTAGGGTGAGAGGTTTACTTCCCGCCCGCTAACTCAATAAAACTGCCCGTCACGTACGACGCCTTCTCGCTCAGCAGCCAGACAATCGCCTGGGCCACCTCTTCCGGCTGGCCACCGCGCTGCATCGGCAGCAACGACTTAACGCGATCCACACGTCCCGGCTCTCCACCGTCGGCATGGATGTCGGTATAGATAAGCCCAGGGCGCACGCAGTTAACGCGGATACCTTGCGCCGCCACTTCCAGCGCTAACCCGGTTGTCAGTGAATCCACCGCCCCTTTGGACGCCGCGTAATCCACATACTCACCCGGCGCGCCCAGTCGTGACGCCGCGGAGGAGACATTCACAATCGCCCCACCCTTGCCGCCATGTTTGTGCGACATACGCTTTACCGCTTCACGGCAGCAGAGGAAATACCCCGTGACGTTGGTTGCCAGCACACGATTGATGCGTTCAGCCGAAAGATTTTCGATGGTGGATTGCTCAAACAGGATCCCGGCGTTATTTACCAGCGCGGTCAGCGGCTCCGCTTCGCGGTCAAGACTGTCGAACATCGCCAGTACCTGCGCTTCATCGCTGATATCCGCGCGCAGGGCAAAGGCTTTACCGCCCGCCCCGACGATCTGGTTGATAACGTCCGTCGCGGCCTTAATGTTATGGTGATAATTCACCGCCACGGTGTAGCCTTCGTTTGCCAGCTGCAGCGCGGTGGCTTTACCGATACCGCGGCTGGCGCCGGTGACAAGTGCAATACCCATTCTTTTCTCCCAATAAAAAAGCCGGGTATGGCGGCTTCGCCATACCCGGCCTACGTTACTACATCAACACGATTACTGGTATTCGCTCATTGGTACGCAGGAGCAGAACAGATTACGGTCGCCGTAGACGTCATCAAGACGTTTCACGGTTGGCCAGTATTTGTTTGCCACACCGGCCGGGAAGACCGCCAGTTCACGGCTGTAACCGTGATTCCACTCCGCCACCATTTCATGCTGCGTGTGCGGCGCATTGACCAGCGGGTTGTCTTCCAGCGTCCATTCGCCGTCCTGCACGCGGTCGATCTCCATGCGGATGGCCAGCATCGCATCAATAAAGCGGTCCAGCTCGGCTTTGCTCTCGGACTCCGTTGGCTCCACCATCAGCGTACCCGCAACCGGGAAGGACATGGTTGGTGCATGGAATCCATAGTCGATAAGACGTTTGGCAATATCCAGCTCGCTAATGCCGGTCTGCTCTTTCAGCGGACGAATATCCAGAATGCACTCGTGCGCCACGCGGCCATCGCGGCCGGTGTAGAGCACCGGGTAGGCCGACTTGAGGCGGGTCGCGATGTAGTTAGCATTCAGGATCGCCACCTGGCTTGCCTTTTTCAGCCCTTCCGCGCCCATCATGCGGATGTACATCCAGCTGATTGGCAGGATTGAGGCGCTACCAAACGGCGCCGCTGACACCGCGCCCTGACGGGTCAACATCCCTTCGATCTGCACCACGCTGTGGCCCGGAACAAACGGTGCCAGGTGCGCTTTCACGCCGATTGGCCCCATACCCGGGCCGCCACCGCCGTGCGGAATGCAGAAGGTTTTATGCAGGTTCAGGTGCGAAACGTCCGCGCCGATGAAGCCCGGCGAGGTAATGCCCACCTGCGCATTCATGTTCGCGCCATCAAGATAAACCTGGCCGCCGAACTGATGTACTACTTCGCAGACTTCACGGATGGTCTCTTCGTACACGCCGTGAGTCGACGGGTAGGTCACCATGATGCAGGAGAGCTTATCGCCCGCCTGTTCGGCTTTCGCACGCAGGTCAGCGAGGTCAATGTTGCCGTTCTTATCGCACGCCACCACGACCACTTCCATACCCGCCATCTGGGCGGAGGCCGGGTTGGTGCCGTGGGCAGAGCTTGGGATCAGGCAAATATCACGGTGGCCTTCGTTACGGCTCTCGTGATAGTGGCGGATCGCCAGCAGCCCGGCGTATTCACCCTGCGCGCCGGAGTTTGGCTGCATGCAGAGCGCGTCATAACCCGTCAGTTTCACCAGCCAGTCGGAGAGCTGGTTGATCATCAGGTGATAGCCTTCCGCCTGCTCGGCCGGGCAGAACGGGTGCAGCTCAGCAAACTCAGGCCAGGTGATAGGGATCATCTCGGCCGCCGCGTTCAGCTTCATGGTGCAGGAGCCCAGCGGGATCATCGCCTGGTTCAGCGCCAGATCCTTGCGCTCCAGAGAGTGCATATAACGCATCATCTCGGTTTCGCTGTGGTAGCGGTTAAAGACCGGGTGCGTCAGGATCGCATCGTCACGCAGCATACCGTCCTGAATAGAACGGCTGTCGAGCGCGACCTCTTTGTCCAGCGTATCGATGTCCAGACCGTGCGCGTCGCCCAGCAACACGTTAAACAGGTTGACGATATCTTCACGGGTGGTGGATTCATCGAGGGTGATGCCGACCGCGTTATGGATGTCGCTGCGCAGGTTGATTTGCGCCGCATCAGCACGTGCCAGCACCGCCGCTTTGTCCGCCACGTCAACGCACAGGGTGTCGAAGTAGTGAGCGTGACGCAGTTTGAGGCCTTTCTGCTGCAGACCACAGGCCAGAATATCGGCCAGACGGTGAATGCGGCTGGCGATGCGTTTCAGGCCAACCGGACCGTGGAACACCGCATACAGGCTGGCGATGTTTGCCAGCAGAACCTGTGAGGTACAAATGTTGGAGTTCGCTTTCTCGCGGCGGATATGCTGCTCACGCGTCTGCATCGCCATGCGCAGCGCAGTGTTACCGGCAGCGTCTTTTGACACGCCAATAATACGGCCCGGCATGGAGCGTTTGAATTCATCTTTTGCCGCAAAGAATGCTGCGTGCGGGCCGCCGTAGCCCATCGGCACGCCGAAGCGTTGCGCAGAGCCGAAGACAATATCCGCACCCTGTTTGCCAGGCGCCGTTAGCAGTACCAGCGCCATAAAATCAGCGGCGACGCTGACAACGACTTTGCGGGATTTGAGTTCGGTCATCAGCGCGCTGTAGTCATGCACTTCGCCGGTGGTACCCACCTGCTGCAGCAGCACGCCAAAGACGTCCTGGTGATCCAGTACTTTGTCGGCATCATCGACAATGACGTCGAAGCCAAAGGTTTCCGCACGGGTGCGTACCACATCCAGCGTCTGCGGATGAACATCCGCCGCCACAAAGAAGCGGTTGGCGTTTTTCAGCTTGCTCACGCGCTTCGCCATCGCCATGGCTTCTGCCGCAGCAGTGGCTTCATCCAGCAGAGAGGCGGAAGCGATATCCAGTCCGGTCAGATCCAGGGTCACCTGCTGGAAGTTCAACAGCGCTTCCAGACGGCCCTGGGACACTTCCGGCTGATAGGGGGTATACGCGGTATACCAGCCCGGGTTTTCCAGCATGTTGCGCAGGATCACCGGCGGTAACTGCACGTTGGTATAACCCATGCCAATGTAAGACTTATAGCGCTTGTTAAGGGCTGCAATGGCCTTTAATTCTGCCAGCGCAGCAAATTCAGTCGTCGCCTCACCCACCTGTGGTGGCGTGGCAAGCTGGATGTCTTTTGGCACGATCTGGCCGATCAGTGCGTCTAATGAATCCGCGCCAACTGTCTTCAGCATCTCCTGCTGTTGCTGAGCATCCGGCCCAATGTGACGTTCAATGAAGGCGCCACGGTTTTCAAGCTGGCTTAAAGTCTGTGTCATGAGCGATGGTTCCTGAAACGTGCAGTGAATTTAAGTTCCCTCTCCCTGTGGGAGAGGGGTAGGGTGAGGGGAAGATGGGCACTCTCACCCCTGCCCTCTCCCGAAGGGAGAGGGATAATGGCTTACTCGTCTTCTAACAGGGCTTCGTATGCGGTGGCATCCAGCAGCGCAGCAACCTGCGATTCGTCGCTGGCTTTGATCTTGAAGATCCAGCCGCCTTCATACGGCTCGCTGTTAACCAGTTCCGGGGAGTCGCTCAGCGCGTCATTAACGGCAATGATTTCACCGCTTACCGGTGCGTAGATATCAGATGCCGCTTTAACGGACTCCGCGACAGCGCAGTCGTCGCCCGCGCTGACGGTCGCGCCCACTTCCGGCAGGTCAACAAACACCATGTCGCCCAGCAGCTCTTGCGCGTGCTCGGTGATCCCAACGGTATAAGAGCCGTCCGCCTCTTTGCGCAGCCACTCGTGTTCTTTGCTGTATTTCAGTTCTGCTGGCACATTGCTCATTGAAGTTCTCCTGATAAAAATGATTAGGCGACCGGTTTACCGGCGCGAACAAAAATCGGTTTGGTCACGTGGACAGGCATTTCGCGGTTGCGGATCTGTACCACCGCCGTTTCGCCAATGCCGGCCGGCACGCGTGCCAGTGCAATACTGTAGCCCAGCGTCGGGGAGAAGGTACCGCTGGTGATCACGCCTTCACGCGGATTGCCGTCTGCATCGGTAAAACGTACCGGCAGCTCGCCGCGCAGCACGCCTTTTTCCTTCATCACCAGGCCAACCAGCTGATCAGTGCCCTTTTCGCGCTGCATCTCCAGCGCTTCACGGCCAATAAATTCGCGGTCAGCCGGTTCCCACGCGATGGTCCAGCCCATGTTAGCGGCCAGTGGAGAGACGCTTTCATCCATCTCCTGACCGTAGAGGTTCATGCCCGCTTCCAGACGCAGCGTATCGCGCGCGCCCAGTCCTGCTGGCTTGACGCCCGCTTCCACCAGCGCACGCCAGAAATCGGCGGCTTTTTCATTCGGCATGGCAATTTCATAGCCCGCTTCACCGGTATAGCCGGTGGTGGCGATAAACAGATCGCCTGCCTGCACGCCGAAGAACGGCTTCATGCCAGCGGTGGCCTGACGCTGCTCGTCGTTGAACAGCGTGGCGGCTTTCGCCTGCGCGTTCGGCCCCTGCACCGCGATCAGCGACAGATCATCACGGACGGTGATGTCGATGGCATACGGTTCGGCGTGTTGGGTAATCCAGGAGAGGTCTTTTTCGCGGGTGGCGGAGTTTACAACGAGGCGGAAGAAATCTTCAGTGAAATAGTAGACGATGAGGTCATCAATCACGCCGCCGGAGGCATTTAGCATGCCGGTGTAGAGCGCTTTACCTGGCGTCTTCAGTTTTGCGACGTCGTTTGCCAGCAGATAACGCAAAAACTCCCGGGTGCGGCTACCGCGCAGATCGACAATCGTCATGTGGGACACGTCGAACATACCGGCATCGGTGCGTACCGCGTGGTGCTCATCAATCTGTGAGCCGTAATGCAGCGGCATCATCCAGCCGTGAAAGTCCACCATACGTGCACCGCATAACACGTGTTGTTCGTACAAAGGAGTCTGTTGAGCCATCTTTTCCTCGTTGAAAAATTCACCGTGAATCCCGGTATCGGCCCCGTTCCCCGGCGCCGACGCAAACGTTCTCTTTTACCTGAACTTACCACCGAAACCGGCGATTAACCATAAGGTAAAACAGGTCATCACATTAGCTTATGACCAAAAAACGCTGAAAAGCCTACAGAGTTATTCACTGGTAAAATGCGATTCAACCCGCATAAAATTAACAACGATCTAACAAGATTTAGCACATGGTGATATTTCGTGCGGAAAAACGGGCCGAATTTCCGCAACACAAAAATAGCCAGATTAGATTATCTAATGCGAAAAATGACGTGAAATTAGAATATTTCAAACGAGCATATTTACCCGGCGCAGAGGCCGGGTAAATAAAGTGTGACGGGGGTCTAAATCAGCGTAGCCAGTCAGGCAGGTCGTTAAGACCCATCGCCTGGCGAAGAAGTTGAGGTTTTACGCCCGGAAGGGTGTCGGCCAGTTTGAGGCCGATGTCGCGCAGCAGTTTTTTCGCCGGGTTTGCCCCGGCAAACAGCTCGCGGAAGCCCTGCATGCCTGCCAGCATCACCGCCGCGCTGTGCTTGCGGCTGCGTTCGTAGCGACGCAGGTAAAGATGCTGGCCGATGTCTTTACCTTCGCGGTGCAGACGGCGCAGCTCATTCACCAGCTCTGCCGCATCCATAAAGCCGAGGTTAACCCCCTGCCCGGCCAGCGGATGAATGGTATGCGCCGCGTCACCCACCAGCGCGAGACGGTGCGCCGCAAACTGGCGCGCGTAGCGGCCGGTCAACGGGAACACCAGACGTTCGCTCTCAAGGGTGCACAGACCAAGACGGTTATCAAACGCCATGCACAGCGCCTGATTAAACGCCTCTGGCGTCGCCTCGCGCATCAGCTGTGCTTTTTCCGGCACCAGAGACCAGACGATCGAGCACAGGTGCGGATCGCTCAGCGGCAGAAACGCCAGAATGCAATCGTTATGAAAAATCTGGCGCGCAACGCCACCGTGCGGCTCTTCAGTACGGATGGTTGCGACCAGCGCATGATGACGATAGTCCCAGAAGGTCAGGGGAATATCCGCCTTGTTACGCAGCCAGGAGTTTCCACCATCTGCCCCCACCACCAGACGCGCGGTCAACATATCGCCGCTCTGCAGGGTGATAAACGCTTCATTTTCCCCCCACGCCACCTGCTGGATTTGCGCGGGCGCGATCAGGGTGATATCGCTGCAGGATTGCGCTTTTTGCCATAACGCATGGTGAATGACGGCATTTTCGATGATATGACCCAGATGGCTATAGCCCATACTTTCATCATCAAACGCGATATGGCCAAAGCTGTCTTTGTCCCACACTTCCATCCCGTGATAGCAGCTGGCACGCTGCGCCACGATATCTGACCAGACGCCAAGGCGCGTCAGTAGTTTTTCGCTGGCGGCATTGATTGCCGAGACGCGCAGTTCCGGTGGCGCATCGTGCGCAACGGGCTGAGGCAGATTTTGCTCCAGCACGGCCACGCGCAGACCGCTGCCCTGTAAACCACAGGCCAGCGCCAGCCCTACCATTCCGCCGCCCACAATGGCGACATCAACATTTTGCACGATGATAACTCCTTAACGCGCGACCCAACCAAGGGTCCGCTGCGCCAGCACGTCACGTGCCGGAATGAATAATTCCATCGCCATCAGCCCAAGGTTGCGGCCTGCAACCAGCGGTGCCCAGCGATTGGCAAACAGATGCACCAGGCCATCGGTGACGCCGATAGTCGCTTCTTTATCCGCCCGGCGTCGCTTCTGATAATGGCTGAGCACCGGATACGCGCCGCAATCTTTTTGCTCATGCCACGCCTGGGACAGAGTCTCTGCCAGGCTCATCACGTCGCGCAACCCAAGGTTGAAGCCTTGCCCGGCGATTGGGTGCAGCGTTTGTGCGGCATTGCCCACCAGCGCCACGCGATGGGAGATGGACTGAGATGCCGTGGTCAGCGACAGCGGGTAAACAGCGCGTTTTCCCGCATGGGTAATACGCCCCAGCCGCCAGCCAAAGGCTTTTTGCAGCTCGGTACAAAAACGTTCGTCGGACCAGGCCTCAACGTCAGCCGCTTTATCCTGGGGATGACACCACACCAGCGAGCAGCGTCCGTTTGACATCGGCAGCATGGCCAGCGGGCCGTGCTGGGTGAAACGCTCAAACGCTCTGCCATTGTGTTCTCCCGCCGTGGAGACGTTAGCAATAACGGCGACCTGCCCGTAAGGCTGCGAGCGCCATTCCACGCCGCACTGGGTGCCAAGCGCAGAACGTGAACCATCGGCGGCGACCAGAAGCTGGCCATCGAGAACCGTGCCGTTTTCCAGCGTCACGCTGACCGCCTCTTCGCTACGGCTAAAGCTGGCGACGCGCGCCGGGCAATGCAGCGTCACGCCCGGGGCATCCTGCAATAAACGGAACAGACGCAGCCCGACGTCGTGAAGTTCGACCACCCTGCCTAACGCATCGATGCGGTAATCCTGGGCGTCCAGCGTCACAAACCCGGCATGGCCACGATCGCTGACGTGAACGGTGTTGATTGCCGTCGCACAATCCGCAATCGCCTGCCAGATGCCAATGCGCGCGAGCTGCTGGCATGTCCCCTGTGCCAGCGCAATGGCGCGGGCATCAAAACCGGGATGATCGGACGCCTCTGGCGCCACGGCCTCCACCAGATGGACCGGGAGTTGCCCTTTCGTCAAATGCGAGATGGCCAGTGCCAGCGTCGCTCCCGTCATCCCCCCACCCACGATAATCACGCTCATGGGCGTGCCGCTGCCATCAGCGCCTCAATGTCATCGGCGCTTTTCACCACGCCCGCGGTCAGGTTTTCGTTACCGGTTTCGGTGATGACAATGTCATCTTCAATGCGAATGCCAATCCCACGGTACGCTTCCGGCACGTCGGCATCCGGCGCAATGTAGAGCCCCGGTTCAACGGTCAGCACCATCCCCGGCTCCAGCACGCGAGAACGTTCTGCACCATACGCGCCCACATCATGCACATCCAGCCCCAGCCAGTGGCTCAGGCCGTGCATAAAGTAGGGGCGATGCGCATTTTCAGCAATCAGGGTATCCACATCACCGTTCAGGATCCCGAGCCTTACGAGGCCGGTAATCATGATGCGCACCACTTCGCCGGTCACTTCCTGGATGGAGGTGCCGGGGCGATACAGCGTCAGCGCCGTCTCAAGGGATTCAAGGACGATGTCATAAATCTCGCGCTGCGCGGGTGAGAACTTACCGTTCACCGGGAACGTACGGGTAATGTCGCCCGCATAGCCCTGGTATTCGCAACCCGCATCAATCAGTACCAGATCGCCGTCACGCAGCTCACTTTCGTTTTCGGTGTAGTGCAGAATACAGCCGTTTTCGCCGCCGCCGACAATGGTGTTGTAGGAGGGATAGCGGGCACCGTGGCGGTTAAATTCGTGGTGGATCTCGCCTTCCAGCTGATATTCAAACATGCCAGGACGGCACTTCTCCATCGCCCTTGTGTGTGCCAGTGCGCTGATTTCGCCTGCACGACGCATCACGTCCAGCTCTTCCTGCGATTTGAACAGGCGCATCTCGTGGACCACCGGACGCCAGTCCGTCAGCGTGGCCGGGGCAGAGAGATTCTGACGGGAGCCTTTACGCAGCTTGTCCAGCGCGGTAAAGACTATCTCATCGGCATACGCATACTCGCCCTGCGCGTGGTAAAGCACATCCAGCCCGTTCAGCAACTGATAGAGCTGCTGGTTGATTTCGCTGAACGCCAGTGCACGGTCCACACCCAGTTTTGCTGGCGCGGCCTCTTGCCCCAGACGTCGACCGAACCAAATTTCCGCCGTGAGATCCCGAACGCGGTTGAAAATCACGCTGTGGTTGTGGGTGTCATTGCTCTTGATCAGCACCAGTACCGCCTCCGGTTCATTGAACCCGGTGAAGTACCAGAAATCGCTGTTCTGGCGATAGGGGTATTCACTGTCGGCGCTGCGCGTCACTTCGGGCGCGGCAAAAATCAGCGCTGCGCTTCCTGGCTGCATTTTTGCCAGCAGCGCCTGACGACGACGGGAATACTCTTGATTCGAGATAACCATGACACCCTCCTGTGCGTTATTTTTCTTAATGTAAGGTTGGCTTACGGACTTCCGGTGCGGTTGGCTTTGAGCGCGTAAAGTTGTCGTGGCACAGCAGTGCCGCCACGCGAACGTACTCGATGATCTCTTCGAGAGACATCTCCAGCTCTTCCTGATCTTCTTCTTCGTCGTAACCCAGTTGCGCGATGTTACGCAAATCGTCGATCGCTTCACCCGCTTCGCCGGTGACTTTATCAAGCTTAGGCTGCGTGACGCCCAGCCCCAGCAGATAGTGGTTTACCCAACCGGCCAGCGCATCGGCGCGATCGAACACGCTGACATCGTCGCCTTCAGGCAGATAAAGCTGAAAAAGGAAGCCATCGTCTTCCAGCGAATCGCTGATTGCCGAGTGCATTTTTCGCAGCGCTTCCGCCAGTTCATGACCAAACGCCAGCCCTTCGTTCGTGAGGTCGTGGATCAGCGGCTGCCATGAGCTGTCGCTGTTTCCGCCGCATAGCATGCCACTGATCAGACCGTGCATTTCGGCAGGGGTTAAACCCACACCCTGCTGGTTCAGTAACTGGTTTAAATCGTTGTAACCAGGCATTTCGTTCTGTATAGACATGAGCTTTCGTCATCAAAGGGAGGAATATTCATGATATGCTACCACTTTGGACCCTGGTGATACCAGAAAAGGGCTTGTATCTTCACATCAGGGTAGCTATAGTGTCGCCCCTTCGCAGCCCCCGGGGCAGTAAGCGAAGGCAGCGCAGTCAATCAGCAGGAAGGTGGCATGTCTGCACAACCCGTCGATCTCCAGATTTTTGGCCGTTCACTGCGAGTGAATTGTCCTCCTGAACAAAGGGATGCTTTGAATCAGGCTGCGGACGATTTGAATCAGCGGTTGCAAGATCTTAAAGAACGCACTAGAGTCACAAATACTGAGCAGCTGGTTTTTATCGCCGCGTTGAACATCAGCTATGAACTGACTCAGGAAAAAGCGAAGACCCGCGACTACGCGGCAAGCATGGAGCAGCGCATTAAAATGCTCCAGCAGACCATAGAACAGGCGTTGCTTGATCAAGGTCGCAATCCCGAAAGACCGGGACCAAAGTTTGAATAACACTTCTCAGTTGACTATGGTAGAGTAACTGTGAAGACAAAATTTCTCTGAGATGTTCGCAAGCGGGCCAGTCCCCTGAGCCGATATTTCATACCACAAGAATGTGGCGCTCCATGGTTGGTGAGCATGCTCGGTTCGTCCGAGAAGCCTTAAAACTATGACGACACATTCACCTTGAACCAAGGGTTCAAGGGTTACAGCCTGCGGCGGCATCTCGGAGATTCCCTCACTCTTCTTCTACCCACTACCATGACCCAATTCCCTGAAGTTTTTGCCTCACGCCAGGACATTCGTCAGTTAATTCGTCAACGTCGCCGGGCGTTAACCCCTGAACAGCAAACGCATTTTGCCCAACAGGCCGCCGCACGCATGATGGCGTATCCGCCGGTGGTGATGGCGCATACCGTCGCGCTGTTTCTCTCATTTGATGGTGAGCTGGATACGCAGCCGCTCATCGAACAACTCTGGCGAGCCGGAAAGCGGGTTTACCTCCCGGTGCTGCATCCGTTTAGCGCGGGGAATCTGCTGTTTCTGCACTACCACCCGCACAGCGAACTGGTTGTGAATCGTCTGAAAATCACCGAGCCGAAGCTGGATGTACGCGACGTGCTGCCGCTGTCACAGCTGGACGTACTGATTACGCCGCTGGTGGCGTTTGATGAACAGGGCCAACGTTTAGGAATGGGCGGGGGCTTCTATGACAGGACGTTGCAAAACTGGCGGCAGTACGGGTTGCAGCCGGTGGGTTATGCGCATGATTGTCAGGCGGTAGAAGCTTTGCCGGTCGAGAAGTGGGATGTGCCGTTGCCGGCGGTGGTGACGCCATCGAAGTTGTGGGAATGGTGAAACAGGCGTGCAGCCTGATGCCCTCACCCCAGCCCTCTCCCACAGGGAGAGGGAGAAAACATAAAAAACGGTAACTCTCGTTACCGTTTTGCATTTACCTCACACCCTCAGTACAGCAGACGCGCGCGAATCGTCCCCGGAATGGCCTTCATGCTCTGCAGCGCTTTCTCGGCCACATCTTCATCTGCTTCGATATCAATCACCACGTAACCCATCTGCGAGTTCGTCTGCAGATACTGCGCGGCAATGTTGACGCTCTGCTCAGCAAAGATCTGGTTGATGGCGGTCAGCACGCCCGGACGGTTTTCGTGAATGTGCAGCAGACGACGACCACCGTGCAGCGGCAGCGACACTTCCGGGAAGTTAACGGCCGAGAGCGTTGAGCCGTTATCGGAGTATTTGCTCAGTTTACCCGCCACTTCCAGGCCGATGTTCTCCTGCGCTTCCTGAGTAGAACCACCGATGTGTGGCGTCAGGATCACGTTGTCGAACTCGCACAGCGGAGAGTTAAACGGATCGCTGTTGGTCGCAGGCTCCGTCGGGAAGACATCGATAGCCGCCCCCGCCAGATGCTTACGCTTCAGGGCATCGCACAGCGCGGGAATATCGACAACCGTACCGCGTGCGGCATTGATCAGCAGTGAACCCGGTTTCATCAGCGCCAGCTCTTCTGCGCCCATCATGTTTTTGGTTGAGGCGTTTTCCGGCACATGCAGGCTCACCACGTCGCTCATGTTCAGCAGGTCAGAAAGATGTTGAACCTGAGTCGCGTTCCCCAGCGGCAGTTTGCTTTCGATGTCGTAGAAGTAAACATGCATACCCAGGGATTCAGCCAGGATACCCAGTTGGGTACCAATGTGGCCGTAACCGATGATACCCAGTTTTTTACCGCGCGCTTCATAAGAGCCTGCGGCCAGTTTGTTCCACACGCCGCGGTGGGCTTTGGCGTTAGCTTCCGGAATACCGCGCAGCAGCAGCAGCAGTTCGCCAATCACCAGCTCCGCCACGGAACGGGTGTTGGAGAACGGGGCGTTGAAGACCGGGATACCGCGTTTTGCGGCAGCATTCAGGTCAACCTGGTTGGTACCGATGCAGAAACAGCCGATAGCGACCAGCTTTTCCGCCGCAGCAATAACATCTTCAGTCAGGTGAGTACGGGATCGCAGGCCGATGAAGTGGGCATCACGGATGGACGCTTTCAGCTCTTCAGTATCCAGCGCGCCTTTGTGAAATTCGATGTTGGTGTAACCTGCCGCGCGAAGGCTATCGAGTGCTTTTTGATGCACGCCTTCTACTAGCAGGAATTTAATCTTGTCTTTCTCCAGTGATACCTTTGCCATTTACCCGACCCTGTTTTTTTGTCTGAACTGATGTTGTGCTGGATTGAAATCCGCTTAGCCAACATATCAAAAAAAACTATTGCAGCAATATGAACGTTTGCGTCGGCACTCTGAAGAAAAGTCATACAGCGCAAAATAGCAGAGTAAAATGCTGTGGATATTTATGAATGCGGAAGGATCGGCAAGAGAGGGGCGAAAAACGTGACACAAGTCACCGAATTTAGCTTTTCAAAAATTTTTTAGCGGGGGGAGTGCTCCCCCCGTCAGATCATTTTACGATGGTTTTCACGCCATCAGCCGTGCCGATCAACGCAACATCCGCACCACGGTTGGCAAATAACCCTACGGTGACAACGCCCGGGATGCCGTTGATGGCATTTTCAAGCGCAATCGCGTCGAGAATTTCCAGGCCATGCACGTCGAGGATCACGTTACCGTTATCGGTGACCACACCCTGACGGTATTCCGGACGGCCACCCAGTTTTACCAGCTCACGTGCCACGGCACTGCGCGCCATCGGGATCACTTCAACCGGCAGCGGGAATTTACCCAGAATATCGACCTGTTTGGATGCATCTGCGATACAGATGAATTTATCCGCGACAGAGGCGATGATCTTTTCACGCGTCAGCGCCGCACCGCCGCCTTTGATCATCTGCATATGCCCGTTGATTTCATCCGCGCCATCAACGTAGATCCCCAGACGGTCCACTTCGTTCAGATCGAAAACGGTAATGCCGAGGCTTTTCAGCTTTTCCGTGGAAGCATCGGAGCTCGAAACCGCGCCCTCGATCTGCCCCTTCATCGTGCCCAGCGCATCGATAAAGTGTGCCGCCGTCGACCCCGTACCCACACCGACGATAGTACCCGGTTGCACGTACTGGAGCGCGGCCCATCCTACTGCTTTTTTCAGTTCATCCTGCGTCATGATCGTTTTGCCTGTGGTATGAAAACTTAGGGCGCATTATAGAACACGTGAGGTGGAATTCGTCTGCCACAAAGGGAAAATTGTGTCATAGTGCAGATTAAGCAAAATTAAGGAGTAAGCCAGAGCAATGAAACGTCCGGACTACAGAACACTACAGGCACTTGATGCAGTTATTCGTGAACGCGGTTTTGAGCGCGCAGCGCAAAAGCTGTGTATTACTCAGTCCGCCGTATCACAGCGTATCAAACAGCTTGAAAATATGTTCGGGCAGCCACTGCTGGTGCGTACCGTGCCACCGCGTCCAACAGAGCAAGGACAAAAGCTCCTCGCCCTGCTGCGTCAGGTCGAGCTGCTGGAAGACGAATGGCTGGGTGATGAACAAACGGGTTCTACGCCGTTGCTGCTGTCGCTGGCGGTGAACGCCGACAGTCTGGCAACATGGCTGCTGCCCGCCCTCGCCCCGGTCCTGGCCGACTCCCCTATCCGCCTGAATCTGCAGGTTGAAGATGAAACCCGCACTCAGGAACGCCTGCGCCGTGGTGAAGTGGTTGGAGCGGTTAGTATCCAGCCTCAGGCACTGCCAAGCTGTCTGGTGGATCAACTGGGTGCGCTGGATTACCTGTTTGTCGGTTCAAAAGCCTTTGCTGAACGTTACTTCCCCAATGGCGTCACCCGCGCCGCACTGCTTAAGGCGCCTGCGGTGGCGTTCGACCATCTGGACGATATGCATCAGGCTTTCCTGCAACAAAACTTTGACCTGCCGCCGGGCAGCGTGCCGTGCCATATCGTGAACTCGTCCGAGGCCTTCGTGCAGCTTGCGCGTCAGGGGACCACCTGCTGCATGATCCCACACCTGCAAATTGAAAAAGAGTTGAAAAGCGGTGAGCTGATTGATTTGACGCCGGGGCTGTATCAGCGCCGGATGCTCTACTGGCACCGTTTTGCACCGGAAAGCCGCATGATGCGCAACGTCACCGACGCGCTGCTGGCTTACGGGCACAAGGTGTTGAGACAGGATTAATCGCTTGAATTCCCTCTCCCTGTGGGAGAGGGTTAGGGTGAGGGCAAATTACTGCGCCTTAGCCGCCTCAGTTTGCTGAGTTTGAGTCGGTTCCAGCTGGAACACCACATCCACCTGATCGTCGAACTGAATGGTCGGCTGCTCATAGGTTTCCTGAGCAGATACCGGTGCCGCATCGGCTTTCATCATCCGTACCATTGGGCTTGGCTGATAATTAGAGACGTGGTAACGCACGCTATACACCGGGCCGAGTTTACTCTTAAAGCCAGCGGCCAGCTGCTGCGCCTGATGCATTGCATCATCAATTGCCGCTTTACGCGCTTCGTCTTTATATTTCTCCGGTTGCGCAACGCCCAGTGAGACGGAACGGATTTCGTTCAGACCTGCCTTCAGCGCGCCATCCAGCAGGGAGTTCAGCTTATCCAGCTGGCGGACGGTCACTTCAACGGTGCGCACGGCACGGTAACCTTTCAGGATACTTTTGCCGTTCTGGTAGTCGTAATCAGGCTGAGTACGCAGGTTCGCAGAGCTGATGTCTTTTTTGGCAACACCATTCTGCTCCAGGAAAGAGAGATATTGCGCAACACGATCGTCAGCCTGCTTCTTGGCGGAAGCGGCATCCTTCGCGGCCACATTCACTTCAATTGCCAGCGTCGCAACATCCGGTACCGCATCCACGCTGGCGGTACCTGAAGTGACGATGTGCGGGCCATTTGGCAATTCATTCGCCTGAACAGACACCGCACCTAAACTTACTAATGCCGCCAGGGCCATCACGTTAAACTTCACTGTCATTCCTCCATGTTGCGAAGAGTGCCCCAACAACAGGGCGCATGCCAGCAAGCTTAGCGGGTCTTGCTCAGTTGTCCATAAGACAACGCTTAGTTGAGCAATCCCTGAACATGATGAATCCCCTCTTTTGCCAGCTGAAAGGCAATGACCCACATCACCACGCCCACCAGCGTGTTGATGATCCGCTGGGCTTTGGCGGTACGCAGACGGGGTGCCAGCCACGCCGCCAGAACGGCGAGGCCAAAGAACCAGAGGAAGGAGGCGCTCACCGTACCCAGCGCAAACCAGCGCTTCGGTTCAACCTCCAGTTGCCCACCCAGGCTACCCAGCACCACGAAGGTGTCGAGATAGACATGCGGATTAAGCCACGTTACCGCCAGCATGGTGACGATAATCTTCCAGCGTCCCTGCTTCATCACTTCGGCGCTCGCCAGCGCCAGGTTGCTGCTCATCGCCGTTTTCAGCGCACCGAATCCGTACCACAGCAGGAAGGCGACCCCACCCCAGGTCACCAGCGCCAGCAGCCAGGGGGACTGCATCAGCAGCGCGCTACCACCAAAAATCCCGGCACAGATCAGCAGCAAATCGCTTACCGCGCACAGCAGGGCAATCATCAGATGATACTGGCGGCGAATCCCCTGGTTCATCACAAACGCGTTTTGCGGACCAAGGGGAAGGATCATGGCTGCGCCTAACGCAAGCCCCTGAAAATAGTACGATAACATGACATCAATCTCGCAGAATGGTCTTTGGTGCAGACTATACTTTGAGAATAACATTAGAGGAAATTGATAATATTAATTGGGTATTAGCAGGTCTAATGAAGAAAAAGCCCGGTGTCGCCAGCGCTTACCGGGCTTGCAGGAGACGTTATTCGACTTCTTTGACTTTTTTGACGTTTACGTCCATCTGCGGATACGGGAAGCTGATGCCGTTGGCGTCAAACTCACGTTTGATCCGCTCCAGCACATCCCAGTACACGTTTTGCAGATCGCTGCTTTTGCTCCAGATGCGCACCACGAAGTTAATAGAAGATGCCCCCAGTTCGTTCAGGCGGACGGTCTGCTCTTTATCTTTCAGAATGCGTTCGTCAGAGGCAATGATGTTAGCAATCAGCGATTTCACCTGATCGATATCAGAATCATACGCCACGCTGATAATTAACTCGTTACGGCGCACCGGCTCGCGGGAGAAGTTAATAATGTTACCCGCAATGATTTTCCCGTTCGGAACCACAACGATACGGCCATCGACGGTACGCAGAGTGGTAGAGAAAATTTGTACCTGCAGCACGGTTCCGGCAATGCCGCCCAGATCAACATACTCACCGGAGCGGAACGGACGGAAGGTGACCAGCAGTACGCCTGCCGCCAGGTTCGAGAGCGAGCCCTGTAACGCCAGACCAATCGCCAGACCCGCGGCACCAAGCACGGCGATCACCGATGCCGTCTGCACGCCAACGCGCCCCAGTGCAGCAATCAACGTAAAGGCGATAATGCCATAGCGCACCAGCGCAGAGAGGAAGTCAGCCACCGTGGCGTCAATATGTCGCGCCACCATCACCCGGTTGACCGCGTTCGATACGATACGCGCCACAATCATCCCGACGATGATGATGGCAATCGCGGCAACGATGTTCACCGCATAACTCAACAGCAGTGCCTGGTTGCGCACCAGCCAGTTGCCAGCATTATTGATGCTGTCTACAACATCGAGTTGTTCCATTTATTCTTCCTTTTGTTAAACCAAAACACAAAATCCATCCCCCATGGAGACAGGCAGGTCAGTAAAGGGTAAACAAAAAGCGCAAGTTTTGCCAAACAGATCACAAATCCAGATGTTGCAGCATGTTGAAAACGCATAAAAAAAGGCCCGCATATGCGGGCCTTCTGGTGCTGTCAGCCGTTCAGATTACAGAACGTCGATTGCGTTCAGCTCTTTGAATGCCTGTTCCAGACGGGTCACCATGGATGTCTGCGCTGCGCGCAGCCATACGCGTGGATCGTAGTATTTCTTGTTCGGCTGGTCTTCGCCTTTCGGGTTGCCCAGCTGGCCCTGCAGGTAAGCTTCGTTTGCTTTGTAGTACTGCAGGATACCGTCCCAGGTTGCCCACTGGGTGTCGGTATCGATGTTCATTTTCACTACGCCGTAGCTTACGGAGTCTTTGATTTCCTGAGCAGAAGAACCGGAACCGCCGTGGAAGACGAAGTTCAGGCTGTTGTGCGGCAGGTTGTGTTTCTTGGACACGTATTCCTGAGAGTCACGCAGGATGGTTGGGGTCAGAACCACGTTACCTGGTTTGTAAACGCCGTGTACGTTACCGAAGGACGCTGCAATGGTGAAGCGTGGGCTGATTTTGCTCAGCTCGGTGTAAGCGTAATCAACGTCTTCTGGCTGAGTGTACAGAGCAGAAGCGTCCATGTGGCTGTTGTCCACGCCGTCTTCTTCACCGCCGGTGCAACCCAGTTCGATTTCCAGGGTCATGTCCATTTTGGCCATGCGCGCCAGGTACTTAGAGCAGATTTCGATGTTTTCGTGCAGTGACTCTTCAGACAGGTCGATCATGTGAGAAGAGAACAGTGGCTTACCGGTAGCCGCGAAGTGTTTTTCACCCGCGTCCAGCAGACCGTCGATCCACGGCAGCAGTTTCTTCGCGCAGTGGTCAGTGTGCAGGATAACTGGAACACCGTAGTGTTCAGCCATCTGGTGTACGTGGTGCGCACCAGAGATAGCGCCCAGGATTGCTGCACCCTGAGGGATGTCAGTTTTCACGCCTTTACCTGCGATGAACGCAGCGCCGCCGTTAGAGAACTGTACGATAACCGGTGCTTTAACTTTTGCAGCGGTTTCCAGTACGGCGTTGATGGAGTCAGTACCCACGCAGTTAACTGCTGGCAGAGCAAAGTTGTTTTCTTTAGCTACCTGGAACACTTTCTGAACGTCATCACCAGTGATCACGCCAGGTTTTACGAAATCAAAAATTTTAGACATGTTGCTTAGTCCTGTATCTTCGGCCGTTAGAAAAGGTGCGAGCTCTTAAAGCGCGCTGAAAATTGGGCAGGTTTCCCTGCCCTTGAATGGCTTACTTCTTAGCGCGCTCTTCGAGCATTGCTACTGCTGGCAGAACTTTGCCTTCCACGAATTCGAGGAATGCGCCGCCACCAGTGGAGATGTAGGAGATTTTGTCAGCAATACCGAACAGGTCGATTGCTGCCAGGGTGTCACCACCGCCTGCGATAGAGAACGCTTCGCTGTCTGCGATAGCGTTAGCAACAATTTCAGTCCCTTTACGGAAGTTCGGGAATTCGAACACGCCAACAGGACCGTTCCACAGGATAGTTTTAGCGTTTTTCAGGATTTCAGCCAGTTTCTGTGCAGAAACGTCGCCCAGGTCCAGAATCTGCTCTTCATCTTTGATGTCGTTTACAGATTTCAGGGTAGCAGTCGCCGTTTCGGAGAACTCAGTGGCAACGCGAACATCGGTTGGAACCGGGATATCACAGGTGCCCAGCAGGCGTTTGGCTTCGTCAACCAGGTCTGCTTCATACAGGGATTTACCAACGTTGTGGCCCTGAGCGGCAACGAAGGTGTTCGCGATACCACCGCCAACGATCAGCTGGTCAGCGATTTTAGACAGGGAATCCAGAACGGTCAGTTTGGTAGAAACTTTAGAACCACCAACGATAGCAACCATTGGACGAGCGGGCTCTTTCAGTGCTTTACCCAGCGCTTCCAGTTCGTCAGCCAGCAGAGGACCTGCGCACGCAACGTCTGCAAATTTACCGATACCGTGGGTAGACGCCTGTGCACGGTGAGCCGTACCGAATGCATCCATTACGAATACGTCGCACAGTGCCGCGTATTTTTTGGAGAGTGCTTCGTCGTCTTTCTTCTCGCCTTTGTTGAAGCGAACGTTTTCCAGAACCACCAGTTCACCGGCAGCCACTTCCACGCCGTCCAGGTAATCTTTCACCAGGCGAACCGGGTTGGACAGTTTGTCTTTCAGGTAATTAACAACCGGCAGCAGAGAGAACTCTTCGTTGTACTCGCCTTCAGTTGGACGACCCAGGTGGGAGGTCACCATCACTTTTGCACCCTGCTTCAGAGCCAGTTCGATGGTTGGCAGAGATGCACGGATACGCGCGTCACTGGTCACTTTGCCATCTTTAACTGGCACGTTCAGATCCGCACGGATGAAAACGCGTTTACCAGCCAGATCCAGATCGGTCATCTTAATTACAGACATGGTGAATCCTCTCGTTGATTCTTAAAGTTTTGCAGACGCACGATGCGTCTTACCTGAAACCTTTGGCGGCCATTGCTAACGTGGTGTCGAGCATACGGTTAGCAAAGCCCCATTCGTTATCACACCAGACCAGCGTCTTGATAAGGTGTGCGCCACTGACGCGCGTTTGCGTGCCATCAACAATGGCGCTGTGCGGGTCGTGGTTAAAATCCACTGAGACCAACGGTAATTCCGTATAGTCAACTATACCATGAAATGCCCCCTGTGCCGCTTTTTGCAGCAACAGGTTGACTTCACAAGCTTTTACCGGTTTTTTTACCGTCACGCTGAGGTCAATTGCGGTGACGTTTATCGTCGGTACGCGCACGGCAATCGCTTCAAAACGGTCATTAAACTGCGGGAAAATTCGGGTGATCCCCGCAGCCAGTTTTGTGTCCACCGGGATGATTGACTGGCTCGCGGCACGCGTGCGTCGTAAATCCGGGTGGTAGGCGTCGATGACCTGTTGATCGTGCATGGCGGAGTGAATCGTAGTCACAGTACCGGATTCAATGCCATATGCATCGTCTAACAGTTTGATGACCGGAATAATGCAGTTGGTGGTGCAGGAGGCGTTGGAGACAATACGGTGTTCGGCTTGCAGCTCATGCTGATTGACGCCGAAAACGACCGTCGCGTCGAGGTCGTTACTGCCGGGGTGGGAGAACAGGACTTTTTTCGCGCCGGCGGTGAGATGCGCTTCGCCGTGTTCGCGGTTGCCATATACGCCGGTGCAGTCAAGCACCACATCCACACCCAGTTCACGCCACGGTAGCGCGGCAATACTGCGCTCATGCAGTACGCGGATCGTATCGTCACCGACAAACAGCTGATCCCTTTCCTGGCGCACGTCCCAGGCAAAGCGTCCGTGGCTGGTGTCATATTTCAATAAATGCGCCATGCCCGCAGCATCCGCCAGTTCATTGATTGCCACCACGGTAATTTCCGCCCGACGCCCGGATTCATATAAAGCACGAACCACGTTGCGCCCGATGCGACCGAAGCCATTAATCGCTACGCGTACGGTCATAGATCTCCTGCAAAGCTATCCCTGAGTTTGAGGTGGCTGAAAGAGTAATCCAGCTACGCCCGAAGGGGAATCTTTGCTATCACAAACTGCGATTGATTGGTCAATTGTCGAACATTTAATCGACTGAAACGCTTCAGCAAGAATAAGCGAATCGGGGAATAAAAGGAATGTCTGTCCAGATGAATAAGCGAGCTATATGACTTGCGTCACATTTTGGATGGAATAATTTACAGAGCAGTTACATGTCTGAGGAATAGTGCCTACAAAAAAGCCGGGTGACGCTTACGCTTACCCGGCCTATATTTTGTGCCATATGTAGGCCCGGTAAGCGTAAGCTTCACCGGGCAAAACGGCAATTACAGCAGTTCTTTCGCCTTAGCGACCACATTCTCAACGGTGAAGCCGAACTCTTCGAACAGCTGCTCTGCCGGAGCAGATTCACCGAAGGTGGTCATACCGACGATAGCGCCGTTCAGACCCACGTATTTGAACCAGTAGTCAGCGATACCCGCTTCAACCGCCACGCGTGCGGAAACGGCTTTAGGCAGTACGGATTCACGGTAAGCAGCATCCTGCTTGTCGAACGCATCGGTAGACGGCATGGAAACCACGCGCGCTTTAACGCCTTCGGCAGTCAGTTTGTCCCAGGCTGCAACAGCCAGCTCAACTTCAGAACCGGTTGCGATGAAGATCAGCTCTGGCTGACCCGCGCAATCCTTCAGTACGTAGCCACCGCGCGCGATGTTCGCCAGCTGCTCTTCGGTACGATCCTGCTGTGCCAGGTTCTGACGGGAGAGGATCAGCGCGGTTGGACCGTCCTGACGCTCAACGCCGTATTTCCATGCCACGGCAGATTCCACCTGGTCGCATGGACGCCATGTGCTCATGTTCGGGGTGACACGCAGGGAAGCGACCTGCTCTACCGGCTGGTGAGTTGGACCATCTTCGCCCAGACCAATGGAGTCGTGGGTATAAACCATCACCTGACGCTGTTTCATCAGCGCCGCCATACGCACGGCGTTACGGGCATATTCCACAAACATCAGGAAGGTAGAGGTGTACGGCAGGAAACCACCGTGCAGGGAGATACCGTTCGCGATAGCGGTCATACCGAATTCACGTACACCATAATGGATGTAGTTACCGGCTGTATCTTCGTTGATTGGCTTAGAGCCAGACCACAGGGTCAGGTTAGACGGTGCCAGGTCAGCAGAGCCGCCCAGGAATTCCGGAAGCAGCGGACCGAACGCTTCGATCGCATTCTGAGACGCTTTACGGCTGGCGATTTTAGATGGGTTCGCCTGCAGCTTAGCGATGAACTCGTTCGCTTTCGCGTCGAAGTCAGACGGCATTTCACCTTTCATACGACGGGTGAATTCAGCCGCTTCCTGTGGGAAGGCTTTAGCGTAAGCCGCGAACTTCTCGTTCCAGGCGGCTTCTTTCGCCTGACCCGCCTCTTTGGCATCCCACTGAGCATAAATATCAGATGGAATTTCGAAAGCAGGGTATTTCCAGCCCAGCGCTTCACGCGTCAGTGCGATTTCCGCGTCGCCCAGTGGCGCACCGTGAGAATCGTGGGTGCCCGCTTTGTTCGGTGAACCGAAACCGATGATGGTTTTGCACATCAGCAGGGACGGTTTGTCCGTTACCGCACGCGCTTCTTCAATTGCACGTTTAATCGAGTCAGCATTATGACCATCAACACCACGCACAACGTGCCAGCCGTAGGCTTCGAAACGTGCCGCAGTGTCATCAGTGAACCAGCCTTCAACATGACCGTCGATGGAGATACCGTTGTCGTCATAGAACGCCACCAGTTTGCCCAGCTTCAGGGTACCTGCCAGGGAGCACACTTCATGAGAAATGCCTTCCATCATGCAGCCGTCGCCCATGAACGCGTAGGTGAAGTGGTCAACGATGTCGTGGCCAGGACGGTTGAACTGTGCCGCCAGGGTCTTCTCAGCAATCGCCATACCCACCGCGTTCGCAATACCCTGACCCAGTGGGCCAGTCGTGGTTTCAACACCCGCGGTGTAACCCACTTCCGGGTGACCTGGAGTTTTGGAATGCAGTTGACGGAAGTTTTTCAGCTCTTCGATTGGCAGATCGTAGCCAGTGAGGTGCAGCAGGCTATAGATCAGCATTGAGCCGTGGCCGTTAGACAGCACGAAACGGTCGCGGTCAGCCCATGCCGGGTTCTGCGGGTTGTGGTTCAGGAAATCACGCCACAGGACTTCGGCGATATCAGCCATACCCATAGGGGCCCCTGGGTGGCCGGATTTGGCTTTCTGTACTGCGTCCATGCTCAGCGCACGAATAGCATTAGCAAGCTCTTTACGTGAGGACATTTTAACTCCAGATCGGACTGTTAAAGGCCATGCCCTTGACGACAGCGCGTTTTGGGCTACGCCGGAAAAAAGTGCCAACAATGTAACCCAAGCGGCATGCCATGTACATGGAGCATTCTTTTGCCGCTTAAGAAATCTCTGGATCATGCTCGCATGTTGCGCAATCTGCTCGCCCGGGCGCGTCGATATTCCTTATACTTAGCCCGACCCCGGCTTCGCTGTCGGTGTACTTTTCGGATTTTATTCAGATTAACGAGTACGGAAGCAATCTCATGAAAATGCGTGCATTAGTGCTGGCCCTGGGTACAACGTTCCTGCTGAGCGGTTGTCAGAGTATGGATTCTAACGGCCTGATGTCCTCAGGCGCAGAAGCCTTTCAGGCCTATTCCCTGAGCGACGCGCAGGTTAAAGCGCTGAGCGACCAGGCCTGTAAAGATATGGATGGAAAGGCTACGATTGCCCCGGCCAACAGTCCCTACACGCAGCGTCTGAATAAAATTGCCTCTGCGCTTGGCGATAACATCAACGGTCAGCCGGTGAACTACAAAGTCTACGTCGCAAAAGACGTGAACGCCTTTGCCATGGCGAACGGCTGTATCCGCGTCTACAGCGGGTTAATGGACATGATGACCGATAACGAAGTGGAAGCGGTGATCGGCCATGAGATGGGCCACGTTGCCCTCGGCCACGTGAAGAAAGGGATGCAGGTCGCCTTAGGCACCAACGCCCTGCGCGCAGCGGCGGCCTCGGCGGGCGGTATTGTGGGCAGCCTGTCCCAGTCACAGCTTGGCGATGTGGGTGAAAAGCTGGTCAACTCGCAGTTCTCTCAGCGTCAGGAGTCCGAAGCGGATGACTACTCCTACGATCTGTTGCGCAAACGCGGTATTAATCCAGCAGGCTTAGCCACCAGTTTTGAAAAGCTGGCCAAACTGGAAGCCGGACGTCAAAGTTCCATGTTTGACGATCACCCGGCCTCAGAAGAGCGTGCACAACATATTCGCGACCGTATGGCCGCAGACGGAATTAAATAATTTTGGAAGGAGGCAAATTGCCTCCTTTTTATTTCGCATGAATTGCTAAATTAACCGCACATATCGATAACATCCACAGAAAGCCCGTCACACCTGCCCTTCACCATTGAAATGTCTGGTCACATAATTATTGCAATCGGTTACTTTTCGGGTAATTATCGAATCCGCAGTAATTCAAATTAATATATTAAGACAGAGACGTTCCCTCCGTGAAAAAAGAATTATCGTTAATTGCGTTAAGCTTATTCGCCACATTCCCTGCCGTTGCGAGCCAACAATCAGACAGCCAGGGTTTTATTAATGACAGCCATTTAGATCTGTTTTTACGCAATGCGTATATCAGCCGTGATTATCACCAGGGCCAGCAGGATAAAGCAGAATGGGGCCAGGGTATCATCGCCACCTTTGAATCCGGCTATACCGAAGGAGTGGTTGGCTTTGGGGTGGACGGCATTGCGCAGTATGGTGTGCGTCTGGATGGCGGGCGCGGCAAGAGCGGCGCGGGCGGCATTGACTTCTTTAAACAGGAAGACGATGGACGCGCAAAATCCGATCTGGCGAAATTTGGCGCGACCGCCAAAATGCGCATCTCGAATACCGTACTCAGTTACGGTAATCAACGTCCCGAGCTGCCAATCATTACCGCCGACAGCTCACGCCTGCTGTTTGAAAGCTACACCGGCACCCTGCTGACCTCGAAAGAGATCGACGGTCTTGAAATCAACGCCGGTTACTTCACCGACGAGCAGCGTAAAAGTGACGATCGCCACGACAGCGGTCTGAAAAGCCTCACCTTCGGCGGCGCGAGCTACCAGTTCAATGACCAGTTCAGCGGCGCGCTGTACGCCTCCCATAACGAAGAGGTGATGAACAAGCAATATCTGGGCATGAATTTCAAACAGCCGTTCAGCTCCGGACAACAGCTGGTACTCGATTTTAACGGCTACAACTCACGTCTGGACCAGGGTTACGCTGACAGCCTCAATACGGGCCGCAGCAACACCATCTGGAGCCTGGCGGCGAGCTACATCTGGGATATCCATACCTTTAAAGTGGCGTACCAGCAGAGCAGCGGCAGCACCGGCTACAACTATGGTGGCTACCGTGACCAGGGCGGTGTAGGTGACGGCGGCAACACCATCTGGCTGGCGAACTCCTACTGGTCTGATTTTAACGGTGAAGACGAACGTTCATGGCAGGCGTCTTACGGGCTGGACTTTGGCGGTCTCGGCTTGCCAGGCCTGACCTGGACCACCGCCTACGTGCGTGGCGACAACATTAAAACCGCTGAAACCAGTAACGGCAAAGAACATGAATGGTTTAACCAGATTCAGTACCAGGTGCAGGATGGCCCGGCGAAAGATCTGAAGCTGAAACTGCGCTATTCCGTACTACGCGTCTCCAGCAACGCCAGTGATTACAACGTGGGCGGGGATGAGATCCGCGCGTACGTGGAATACCCGTTTAACGTGTTCTGAGTTTATCCCCTCACCCTAACCCTCTCCCAAAGGGAGAGGGAATATGATCACCCTCTCCCTTTGGGAGAGAGCCAGGGTGAGGGAAAAACAGCTAGTAAAGCGTCTTCTGCGGCGGCCCGGCAAACTTCAGCGCGCCAATTTGGCCCATCCGCACTTCCACTACCGACGGTCCCGGCATCGACAGCGCTTCCGTCATCACCGCATCAAAATCCTCTGCCCGCTCAATGCTCCATGCCTGCAGGCCAATTGCCTGTGACAGCAGGGTAAAGTCCGGCGTATGCAGCTCGTTATAGTACTGACGGCCACCGAAATACTTGTCCTGTATACCGCGCATGACGCCGTAGCCGCCGTCATTCATGATCAGCAACGTCACGTTGGCCTTCTCCTGCGCCAGCGTCGCCAGTTCGCCCAGATTCAGGCTCAGACCACCGTCCCCCACCAACCCCACCACTTTACGCTGTGGGTTGGCAATCGCGGTGCCGATCGCCATCGGCAGGCCCATGCCAATTGCCCCGGCCAGAGAGTGGATATTCATCAGCGGCCCCCTGGCGCGGAACAGTCGGCTGCCCCACAGGCTGCCGGAAACGGTAATATCGCGCACCAGCAGTCCATCTTCAGGTAGCGCTTTCTCTATGGCATCGTTGAGTTGCGCATAGGCGCCGCACTGTTCACGCAGCCCACGTTCGGCCTGTGTCACCGCCTCCTGAACCAGACCATCCCACTGAGCATTCCCCCATTCACGCCCCTGTGCTTTTTCAGCCAGCGCGTTCAGCAACGCGGAGCAGTCGGCTACCAGCGTGTTATCCATCAGATAGTTACGGCTGGCCGCCGCCGGGTCGATATCAATCTGCACCCGCGGAGAAGGCAGCTCGAGCGTCCATGAACGGGTCTCATTGCTGCGAAGACGTGAACCGGCGATCAGCGTAAAGTCACACTGCGAAATGAGCGCCTCGACCGATGGCGAGTTGTGGAACGCCCGCAGGCTGGCGCGATGGCTGTCCGGCAGCACGCCGCGCGCGTGAGTACTGGAGATCACGGTGATACCCGCATCCGCCAGCTTTTTCACCGACTCAGCGCTGCCCAGCGCACCACCGCCCAGCCACAGCAGCGGCTGTTTCGCCTGCTTGAGCTGCGCCCACAGCGTATCGATAACGGTCGCATCAACGCTCACACCCGGCGCCGGTTTCACCGGTGCGGTCACCAGCGACAGCGGAATTTTCGCCCCCTGAATATCAATCGGGATCTCTACGGAGACCGGCCCGCACGGCGGCGTCTGCGCGTCCTGAATCGCTTTATGCAGAATCGCTATCGCCTGACTGGCATTGCTGATGCGATACGCCCGTTTTGAGCTGGCCTTCAGGAAGGTCAGCTGGTCGCGGGTTTCATGGATAAATCCGGTGTCGGCATCCAGCCAGGCTTTTTCTACCTGCCCGGTTAAGTGCAGCAGCGGCGTGCAGGCGTTCATCGCTTCCACCAGCGCGCCTACGGCGTTACCCGCACCCGCGCCGGTGCTGGTCAGCGCCACGCCGAGGCCGGAAAAGCGCCCGTGGGCATCGGCCATGGTGACGGAACCGGCTTCACCGCGTGCCGGTACAAAGCGGATGTTACCGCGCTGTCCTACCGCATCCGCGATGGGCAGGTTGTGAATGGAGATGACGCCGTAGATGGCCTCTACCTGATACTGCTCCAGCGTTCTGGCGATGGCGTCGCCGACGGTTATCATTTCGCTCATTGCTCACCCTTTCTCAGTCGCACCAGTGGTTGACGCTGTTACCCGTCGCCAGATAAATGCTCTTTTGCTGCATCCAGGCTTTCAGCCCCTGAATGCCCTTTTCGCGGCCCAAACCGCTCTCTTTAAAGCCCCCGAACGGGGTCGAAATCGCAAACACTTTGTAGGTGTTGATCCACACCGTGCCCGCCTCAAGCTGCTCGCTTAAGCGCAGCGCGCGCCCGGTATCGCGCGTCCAGATCCCGGCGGCCAGACCGTAAACCGAGTCGTTGGCCTCGCGGATAAGCGTGGCTTCATCGCGAAACGGCATCGCCACCAGCACCGGGCCGAAGATCTCCTCCTGGCAGGTGCGGGCGCTGTTGTTCAGCCCTTCGATAATCGTGGGCAGGAAGAAGCTGCCGTTTGCAAGATTAGGATCGGCCGGGATCTCCCCGCCGCACAGCACGCGGCCCCCTTCACGCTTCGCCAGCTCAACGTAAGCCAGCACGCTCTGACGATGGCTGGCGCTGATCAGCGGCCCCACGTGGGTACCCGGCGCGAACGGGTGTCCGACGCGCAGACCGCGGGTTAACTCCAGCAGCCGCGCCATCAGCGGGGCGTAAAGGCTCTCATGGATAAACAGCCGCGAACCCGCGATGCACGCCTGTCCCGCCGAGCTGAAAATGCCGTAACAGATCCCGCGCGCGGCCTGCTCAATATCCGCATCCTCCAGCACGATAGTCGGCGATTTTCCGCCCAGCTCCAGCGATGCCGGGATCAGTTTTTCCGCTGCCACGTGCGCCAGGTGACGGCCCGTGGTGGTGCCGCCGGTAAAGGAAATTTTGCGTACCTTAGGGTGGCGTGCCAGCGCATCGCCAATCACCGAGCCTTTGCCCGGCAGCACACTCAGCAGCCCGGCGGGCAGCCCGGCCTGTTCAAATATCCGCGCCAGCTCCAGCGCCATCAGCGGCGTGGCTTCGGCGGGCTTGAGGATCACCGCGTTACCCGCGGCAATGGCCGGCGCGACCTTCTGCATCTCGCTGGCAATCGGCGAGTTCCACGGCGTGATGGCCGCCACCACGCCGAGCGGCTCATAGCGGCTCAGGGTCAGTAAATCCGGCTGGCGCGGCGTCGGCAGTTCCCCTTCCAGCAGCTCGCAGGCGGAGGCGAAGTAGCGCGCCGTGCCCGCCGCGCTCATTACCAGCCCGCGGGCCTCCGCCAGCGGCTTGCCGTTATCGCGGCTCTGCATCTGAGCCAGATCGTCGACGCGGGATTCAATGAGATCCGCCACCTTGTGCAGGATCTTTGCCCGAATATGCGGCAGACTGTGGCGCCAGGCGGGATCTCGCCACGCACGCTCACCGGCCTCGATCGCGTCCTGCAGGTCGTCCAGACTTGCCGCATTCAACGTCGCGTTGATCGACCCGTCAGCCGGAAACTGGCTCTGCATCGGGTTGCCGCTGCCGTGTCGCCAGTGGCCGCCGATAAATATCTTCAGATCGTCCATCGTCACTCCTCAGCTCAGGGCCAGCTCGCGGCAGGCGCGTACCGCGCTGAGTGCCGCCAGGGTGGAGGTTTTCGGGTTAGAGGCAAGCGGCAGGCCGCTTAGCTCCAGATGGAATTCACCAAACGCGCCCTCCACGTGCAGCGTGTGGGTGTTACGTTTCGTTGACGGGTCGACCATCAGCTGTACGCGCGTGTCGTCCATTCCCACGCCGCCGAGCGCCACGGTGGCCGCCACGTTGGCGTTGGCCGGGAACAGACGCGCCGCCTCGCGGGCGCTGCCTTCAAAAAAGACCTGCGCAACAGCCACCGAATTCAGATCGATAAGCTGCTCGGCATAGCTGCCGCGCCAGCTGGCCGGGCTTTTACGCGACTGGTAGGTCACGCGTGCCAGCCCGCCCTCTTTCGCCGCCGACAGCCCGTCAATGCCGGCCACCGCCCCGGAGAGCAGCGTCAGCCTGCCGCCTGCGTTGAGCAGGCGCTGTTCGAGCGCGCTGTCCGCCAGTGCGCCGGTCGAAATGACCGCCAGATGCCAGCCACGACGTAAAATGTCCTCACCGTACTGCGCTACCGCCTGCTGGCTGGCGCACTCGAGCACCAGGTCGGGCGTTTGCACGCATTGCAGCGGTGAGGTCAACGCCACTACCGCATCACCAAACTGCGCGTGAATCGCCGCATGATGGGCCTCGCGCGCCACAATCCAGCCGATAGCCACGCCAGCGGGCAGGCGCTCAATCACCGCCTGCGCCATGGCACCAAAACCAATCAACATAACCTTTTTCATGATGTGTCCTTACAGATGGCGGCAAAAGCCGCCGGAAACGTCCAGCGCCGCACCGGTGGTAAACGAGGCCAGCGGTGAGGCGAGAAACAGTAGCGCCTGCGCGGGCTCCTGCGGCTTGCCGAGGCGCGCCATCGGAATACCGCGTTTGCGGGCGATCTCCGCCGTCCACTCCGGCCAGCTCTGGCTTTTGTCTGTCCGGTTTTCAAAGCGACGCTGCCACTGTCCGGATTCGACCATGCCAAGCAATATCGAATTCACGCGAATGCCTTTACCCACCAGCTCTTTTGAGAGCGTCAGCGTCATGTTCAACAGCGCCGCGCGGGCGGCAGAGGTGGCAATCATGTGCTCCTCCGGCTGGAGCGCCAGCAGGGAGTTCACGCAGGTGATGGAAGCGATGTCGGACTGCTCCAGCAAAGGCTGAAACGCCTGCACCGGGTTGATCACGCCAAACAGTTTGAGTTCGGCTTCATGCAGCCACGCCTCGCGCGGGGTGTCATGGAAATGCGCCACGTATCCCTGCCCGGCGTTATTGATCAGCATGTCCACAGCACCAAAGCGCGCCTGAACGGCAGCCGCGAAGGCCTGCATCTCGTCAGCGTTCAGTACGTCACAGCGATAAGAGAAAACCTCCCCGTCGGGGTATTCGTTGTGCAGCGCGGCATGGGCGCTGGCGAGGCGATCCGGATCGCGGCCACAGAAGGCCACTTTTGCCCCCTCGCCCAGCAACAGGCGCAGCGTTTCGAAGCCAATACCAGAAGAACCGCCGGTGACGACCGCTACGCGTCCGTCAATTTGTGCATTCATCGCGCACCTCTTCGTTAATACGTAAAAGCTGTTGGTTAAAAAACGCATCGTTATCGAGATAGCTGGCGTGACCGGCCTGGGCAATGGCGATAAACGGCATGCCGTAGCGCAGCGCCAGCCCCTGCACCAGCTCGGGTTGCGTGATTGCATCCTGCTCGCCGCACCACACTTCAAAGTTGCCGGAATAGCGCTTCAGCCAGCCATGAATATCGTCGTGCGCCAGCATCCACGCGGCGGCGAGGTAGCCCTCGGGGCGAAGCCTGCGCATGCCTGCTGCCACAGTGGCGATATCCGCTTCACGTGCGCCGGGACGCAGCAGTTTTGCGGCGCGGGTCTGCGCGAGGATTTCACCGCCGAGGGCCATCTGCTGCTCGCGGCTGCGCCAGACCTGCTCGCGCTGCTCCGGCGCGGCCTGGCCGTAACCCTGCGCGGCGTCCGCCAGCACCAGATGCAGCACACGATCCGGATATTTCGCCGCAAAGGCGCTGGCAACCAGTGCCCCGAGTGAATGGCCCACCAGCACCGTCTGCCAGACGCCAGCCCGATCAAGCATCGCCGCCAGCGCGTCGGCGTAATCCCCCGCGTTCACCCGTTCCGCGGCCAGCATCGGGCTTTCGCCATAACCGGGCATGTCCCACGCCAGCACGCGAAAACCGTTCAGCGCCATCTGCTTGTGCCAGGAGGCTGCACCAGAGCTAATCCCGTGCAGCAGCATCAGCGGAACGCCGCTTCCCTGTTCACGAAAACCCGTCATCATGCCCCCTTAGTTCCGCTTCACTTTCGAGAGCGGATGGTCCGCCGGGTAGGTCGGAATTTCCGGCTTGTTGGTGCCCAGCATGACGCACATCAGCGCCTCTTCTTCGCCGTGGTTAAACAGCCCGCGATAGATCCCCGGCGGAACGGAGATCAGGTCGCGCTCGCGCAGCACGGTTTCGGTGTAGTTATCGCCGTCCTGGATCATCAGCGTGATCTGCCCTTTGAGCATGAAGAACACCTCTTCCACATCGTCGTGCAGGTGCAACGGTCCTTCGCACTTCGACGGCAGCACCATGGTGGAGAAGGTAAAATGGTCCGCCTGCACGGTGTTGGTGTCGCTCGCCACACCCGTGGCGCCGGTGCCGATATAGCGCATCTGCGCGCGGCGGTATTTCGGGTCAAAATCGGCCTGGAACTTCAGCGCGTTCCAGTCGTATTTGCGACCCTCAAAGCGCGCAATACGCGACTCGACCCACTCTTCCATCGTCAGGTGGTCAGGTTTGATGCCAGATGTATTGGTTACGGTTGAATCAGTCATGACACTCTCCTCAGTAACGTCTCAGCAGCGGCAGTAACAGTACGCAGCCCACCGCCGCCATCACCGCCAGAAAAATCAGCCCGGAATCCATGCTGTGGGTGAAGGCGATAAGCGCGCCCATCACCGCCGGCGACAGCGCGCCCGCAAAGTTTCCCAGCCCGTTGAAAATGCCGCCCGCCGTGGCGCTCACCCGTGGATGGGTGGCCTTTGCCAGCAGGGCGAAAATGTTGGGTGCCCCGGTGCCCCACATGAATGTGCTGAAGCTCATCGCCGCAATGATGGTCAGCGGGGTGTCGAGGTGCATTACGGCCGTGAGCCCGACAGCGGCCCCCGCCATGGAGATAAAGCAGGCCGCCGCACGCTTATCGACCCGATCGGAGAGCCACGCGCCAATCACTTCCCCCGCCAGCATGGCGATAAACGGCATCGACGACAGCCAGCCCGCGTGCTCAAGATGGATCCCTTTGCCTTTGATCAGATAGCCCGGCAGCCAGCCGTTGATGCCCCACAGGTAGGTCAGGAAAGCGATGTTAAAGATGCAGATGATCCAGAAGTGCGGGCTGACAAACAGCTCGCGCCGTGCAGCACGCCGTTCGTCCCGGGAGGTCTGTGACGTACCGCTCTTCGCCTCCAGACGGATCCCGCGCAGACCCACGCGCACGAAGATCAGCACCGGCACGGTCAGCATCGCCATCACGAAGAAGGTGCTCTGCCAGCCGAAGGTGTTCAGCAGCCAGAGGGAGAGCGGGAAGCCAATCGCCGCCCCCACCGGCGTGCCCAGCAGCCAGAGCATGGTGGCGCGCGCCTGCAGATGCTGCGGGAAGTTGTGGCGCACAATGGCGAAGGCCAGCGGGAACAGCGGCCCCTCCGCCACGCCCAACAGAATGCGCAGCACGATCATCAGCGTGTAGTTATGGGTAAAGCCCATCGCCACCATCAGTACACACCACACCACCATCATTCCGGTGAGCAGGCGCAGCGGGGCAATTTTGTCCCCCAGCCCACTGAGAAAGACCGATGAAAAGCCGTAGCTCAGCAGGAAGGCGCTCATCAGAATGCCGAGGCGCGTGGTGTCAAAATCGATGCCCATCGCCTGCTGAAAATGGCCGTCAGAAAACAGCGCCGCAATGCTGATTTTGTCGAAAAACGCCAGCAGCACGCAGGCCAGCAGCGACAGCGGGATGGCCCAGCGTACCGCTTTTTCAGGCGTGCGGGTCCCCTCACCGCTCGCCTCAACGGGCGCGGTGTTGGTCTCTAATGTGGTCATGTCTCCCCCTACGGGTGCGGGTTAGCTATCGCAATGACATCAGTGAAAAAGTCGGGTCGGCGAGCGGCACGTCTGATAAATCCCGCCCGGCCGCCATCCAGCGTTTCGCCAGCTTGACGGTGCGCGCATCGTTGAACGCCACCAGCTGCGTCAGGCGCCCGTTTTCGTCCAGCGAGAAGTACAGCGCGTCTTCACGCACTATGGTGCGGCTGCCCGGCTGCGGAATGCCGAGGATCTGAATATTGTGCTGGTATTGATCCGACCACAGCCACGGCGCGTCGTCATAGCCCGGCGCATCGGGGTTGAGCATCGCTTTTGCCGCCACCACCGCCTGATTCTGAGCGAAGGCCCAGGACTGAATGCACAGGCCGTAATGATGATGCTGTGCCACATCCCCGGCAGCGAAGATGGACGGATCCGACGTGCGGCCCTGCGCATCCACCACGATCCCGCGTTCGGTTTGCAGCCCCGCGTCGCGCGCCAGCTCCAGATTGAGATCGACGCCGATCCCTACCACCACCGCATCAACGGTTTCACGCAAGCCGTCGCAGTGAATGACCGGCAGGCCGCCGTCGTCTTCCAGCTCCAGCGCGCCGCTGCCGGTACGGATATCCACGCCCTGCTCGCGGTGAAGGGCCTCTAAGCGCTGCGATACCTCGCCGCTCACCGAGCGCATGCACAGCGCGGGCTGCTGTTCGAACAGGGTGACCGCCACGCCACTTTTGCGCGCAGATGCGGCAATCTCCAGACCTATCCAGCCGCCGCCCACAATCGCCAGGGTTTGGCTTTCCGCCAGCCGACGTTTCAGGCGCTGCGCGTCCTGCCAGTGGCGGAGGGTGTAGACCTGCGGATGCACAGACCATGCCTCACCCGGCAGGCGCGCCCGCCCTCCGGTGGCAATTAAAAGTATGTTGTAACTAAGATGCTCGCCGTTGCTCAAACGCACCGTTTTCGCCTTGCGGTCAATCTGCTCCGCGCGCAGCGGACGGTACCAGGTCAGATTCAGCGCCTGCTGAGCCTCTTCAGTAAAGAGTCGCGGAAGCGTCGCGTCCGTCTCCAGCAGAGCCGCTTTCGACAGCGGCGGACGTTCATAGAAATCCCACGCCTCTTCCGCCACTACGCAGATCTCACCGTCAAAGCCCTCATCGCGCAGGGTTTTCGCCGCCCAGCCCCCCGCCTGACCGCCACCAATAATGACAATGCGCGACGTCATACCGCCTCCGGTTTTTTCTGCTGGCGGCGCGTATCGTGGTCGATACCGCCTTCCACCGCCCACTCGGTAAAGGAGACCAGCGAATGCTCCAGCTCGCGCGGCTGCCAGTTTTCCGTCAGGTAGTCGTCATTGGTGTAATACTCGAACGCCCCGCCGGTCGGGCTGTTGACGTACCAGAAGTAGGCTGACGACACCGGATGGCGGCCGGGTCCGATAAATGTGCTCCAGGCGTTTTTGTTCATCGCGATCCCGCCGCCGATCACTTCGTGAATATCGCGCACGGTAAAGGCCACGTGGTTCAGGCCGCGCTTACGGTTCGGCAGCTGCAGCAGGAACAGGTTGTGATGGCCGCCACGCACGCCGCAGCGCAGGAACACAGCGCGGTTGATGTAGCGGTCAGAGACCTGGAAGCCGAGCACCTCGCGGTAGAATTTCTCCACCGCCGCGAGCTCCTCCACGAAGAACACCACGTGCCCCACGTTAATGGGCTGGGCGCGATCGTAAACCGGGCTGGGGGTGTCGATACGTCGAGCGTCGCCCCACTGGTTGATCGGCTCAACGTTTAGCTCCACTTCGGTCTGCTGGCTGACCTGCACACGCAGCGTCATGCCGTTCGGGTCAAGACACTCCAGGGCGTCACCCACTTCGCGAAAGCCGGGCTGCTGCGCAAGCTTCGGGCGCAGCGCATCCAGATCTGACTGTGCGGCAACCGCCCATGTCATGCGGCGCAGGGTGTTGCCCGCTTCAAACGCCGGGGGCAGGTCGGGGCTGTCGATCGGGTTAAGTTCCACGCGCGCGCCGCTCAGGGTGGTAAAACGCTGGCCGCTGGCATCGCCCGTCAGGCCAAAATCACGCATAAATTTGGCGCAGTGCGTCAGGTCTTCAACGCCAAATTCCAGCTTTTCAATTCCGGTTACACTCATCGTTCGTTGCCTCATCTGGCCCAAATTGGGCGTAAAACATGCCCGACGCAGCAAAGCGCCTGACGTTAACTCACTGATTTAACTGGCCTGTGATAAATACCCTAAGAAGCCAGAAATTTTGTCCGCCGCCAGACGAACCTCGTTTTGCAGTCGCTCGCGGTCGGCTTGTGGGATCTCTTCCGACGGCACCAGAATGCTCACAACCGCCGCCACGCGATGGCTTCGGTCAAACACCGGATAAACGATGGAGGAGATACCGTGGCGGAAGAAGGATTCACCGATCACGTATCCGCGGACTTTGTCCTGCTGCACCATCTGCCACAGGGCTTCACGGTCATGAAGCTGACCCGGTGTGTTGCCCGGCAGGCGCTCCTGCGGGAACAGCTGTTCGAAATCGGCGCGGGAAATATCGGTCAACAGCATGCGGCCGAGCGAAGTACAGTGCACCGGCAAACGGGTGCCAATGCTGACCTGGTTGATGCGTGACCCGGCGGCGCTGACGCGGGCGATGTAGATGATGTCGCGCCCGTCGCGGATCGCCAGATGGCTGCTGCACTGGCTTACGTCGCGCAGATGTTCAATCACCGGCTGACCCACCTGCGCCGCATCCAGCGAGGCGATGTACTCAAAACCCAGACGCAGCACGTTCATGCCGAGCGAGAAGGTATTGGTACGGGTGTTGCGCTCCAGAAAGCCCATATACTCCAGGGTCTGCACCACGCGGTAGGCGGTGGCCTTCGGCATCTCCACCAGCCGGTGCAGCTCGGCAAAGGTCAGTTCGCGATGCTGCTCGCCAAAGGCCAACAGCAGCTGCAGGCCACGCTCCAGCCCCGGTACCAGATACTTCACTTCCTGATCGTTTGCCATCATCGCCCTACCTTAGTTAAAGACAAAACCGCCGTTGACCGGGATCAGCTGCCCGGTGATAAACCGCGACAGATCGCTTAACAGCCAGACCACGCTGCCGGTGACATCTTCCGGCTGCTGTGCCCCCGTTAACGCCCGGCCGTTTTCGTAGAGCTGATGCCGCTCGGCGGGCACATATTCGGTGGCCTCAACCCGGGTCAGTCCCGGCGCGATGGCGTTAATACGAATACGCTTTTCACCAAGCTCGCGCGCCATTGAGCGGGTCATGGCAATCACGGCCCCTTTGCTGGCCACGTAGGCCATCAGGCGCGGCGCACCCCACAGGGCAGTGTCGGACGCCACGTTCACTATCCCTGCCCCCTCGCGCAGAAGGGGTACCGCGGCCCGCGTCACCAGCCAGGTGCCTTTGACGTTCACGCTCATCACGCGGTCCCACAGGTCAGGATCGTAATCGAGCATGTTTTTGCCGCCCACGCCGGTCGCCATCGCCGCGTTATTCACCAGCCCATCAATCTGCCCCTGCTCGCCAATCGCGTTGAACACCTGCTCAATGGAGGCCGGATCGGCGAGATCGATAACGTGCGATTCGATCGTAAAACCCTGTGCCCGCAGAGCGTGTGCGCTTTCGGCCAGCTCACCTTCGAGGATGTCGCACATCACCACCGCGGCACCCTGCTCCGCGCAGGCGCTGGCGAAGTGATAGCCCAGCCCGCGCGCGGCGCCGGTCACCACGATGCGTTTCCCGCTCAGCAGCGCATTCATCAGGCGGCTCCCTGCTGCGCGTCACGCATCGCCAGTTGCTCTTTAGCGGCCTTTTGCATCATGCGGCGCAGGCGCGAGAGACCGACATCGTGCTGGTACAGGTATTCGTGGTCGCGGGCGTTGGGCGCCAGGCTTTCCAGCACCACGCGGTCCTGCTCCAGCACCTCCCAGTGCAGTTTTTCCAGGCGGTTGCGGTACATAAAGCGCCACATGTCGCGCTGCCAGCCCTGCACGCGGCGGATACGCCAGAAGAAGACGCGGCAGTTGTCGTTATCTTCCGGCACCACCATACCAACGATGAAGAAGTGACCGCCCGGCCCAAAACGCTTCTTGTACGGAATGGAGAGTCGCATCCAGCAGGTGCCGCTGTTGCCCAGCTCCACCCAGTCGAAGTTGACGCCGCTCTGCCCTTTTTTCTCGAAGATAAAGCCGGTCTTCGTCGGCTGCAGGACCATGTCGGCCTTGCGATCCCCTTCCGCCATCGAGTGCGAGGAGGAGTGCAAATAGGTGCCGTGCATCGGATCCATCACATTTTCCAGCGCGTACTGGTAGTTACATTTCCAGGCCGCGGTGCAGAGGAAGTTGCTGAAATGTTCCGTGTCGGCGAGTTCATCCGGGAAGCTCAGTTCATCCGGCTGCTGATCGGCAGTGACGCCAAACCACAGGAAAATGGCGCCGTGCGCCTCCTGCACCTGATAGCTGCGCACGCACTGCTGGCCGACCAGCGGACATTTGTCCACGGCGGGCACGTCTTTCACTTCACCGTTGCCCGCCACTTCCACGCCGTGATACCAGCAGGCGATGCGGTCGCCGAGATTCCAGCCCATCGACAGACGCGCGCCGCGGTGCGGGCAGCGGTCTTCCAGCGCCTGCACCTGACCATCTTTGTTGCGCCAGACCACAATCTGTTCGCCCAGACGAGTAATGCCCACGGGCGCAGACTGCACTTCCCAGCTCGCCAGCACCGGATACCAGAGGCCACGCAGACCTTTATCGAGATAGTTTTGTACGGTAGTTGTCATCGCGTCGTCCTCAGTAGCCGTTAACCTGTAAGAATGCCTGGAAGCTGGCGTCGCTCCACGGCTCGCCCTGCTGGTCGTGCATGCGCACCGCGTTCAGCCCGTTGACCAGCTCCGGCAAGGTTTCAACGCCCTGTTCAAAGAGATCTTCCAGCGTGGCGATAAGGCTCATTTCCCAGTTTTCCGGCATCCGGCTGCGGGTCTGCCAGATCAGGTTCTGATACTCACCCGGTTTATGAATGGCGCCGTTCCCGCCTTCTGCCGGGGGCGTAAACTGGCGGCTTTCGGGCAGCGCCGGGTTGAAGTTCAGGATGTCGCTCATGCCACGGTCTCCTCGACAAAAGTAATCTGGATTTGATTTTCAAAGACCCGAACCGGGTAGCGGTTAAGGTTTCGGCCGCCGGGGCCGTGCAGGCACTGGCCGGTTTTGACGTCGAACACCGCCTCGTGCAGCGGACATTCCACTTTGCCGTCCTCGACAAAGCCCTGACTCAGCAGCGCATAGGCGTGCGGGCATACGTCTTCCAGCGCGTAATATTCGCCGTCGATTAAATAAACGCCGATCTCTTTACCTTCTACGTTGCCGCTAAAAGGGAAATCTTCCTGTACTTGTTCTGCGTCACATACGCCTATCCAGCTCATCACGATCCTCCAGGCTTTTGTTTCATATATGAAACTCTGTTTCTTATTTAATACGGTCAATATAAAAGCGATGAATGTTTCGTCAAGCGTCAATGTGACGAATTTGTTAATTGATCGGCAATTAATAAGCTAAGTGTGCAAGGGATCACGAAAAAATGCAGCGATATGAAATTTTCATTATTGAGGCGTGAAAGAATACGTTTTAGTGATGAGCTAAAAGAGTAAATGAAAAATATTGACTTCTTTTCTTTTTCTTCCTTAAAAATAAAGCAAAGAAAAAGCGACAGGTTTCACCTGTGAAACACATTTTCAAACAACCTTTTAAAAACAACGAGTTTCACAGGTGAACCATTTTAGCTCCGTGACAATCACATTGATAAAAATATAAATTCTCGAACGCATAAGGCGGGCAATATGACGGCAAGATGGCAAGGCACAATTGCACTGTTATTTCTCATTATTATTTCCTACGTTGACCGGGTAAATATTTCGGTGATGATTTTAAATCCGGAATTTGCCGAACATTTTCAGTTAAATGAAAACAGAATGTTACAAGGAATGTTAATAACCTGCTTTCTGCTGGGTTATGGATTCTCGGCTTTATTATTAACACCGGTTATCGAAAGCAAACTGCATTATCGACATGGATTATTAAGCAGCATTGCGATTTGGGCTCTGGTCTGCGCCATTTCTCCCTTACTCGGCTCGCTGATGGGGATGCTCATCGCACGCGTGATTCTGGGCGTCGCGGAGGGGCCGCTCTTTTCACTGAAAACCCGCTTTATCAGCGATAACTTTGGTGCAGAAGAGATTGGCAAACCCAACGCCGTGACCGCGCTGGGCGTCTCGCTCGGGCTGGCCGTGGGCTTTCCGCTGGTGACCTGGTTGATGGCCCATCTGGGCTGGGCCGGATCGTTTTATGCGCTGTCGGCAATCAACCTGCTCCTTGGCGGCGGTCTCATCTGGCGTTTCCTGCCGGCACCGCGCAGTACGGTAAAAATGCACAAACGGGGGCTCGCAGAGACAGTGACGCTTGCCTGGCAAACCCCGCTGTTGGGCTGGATCCTGCTGGTTGAAATCGCCACGCTGAGCTATCTCTGGGGGAGCAGCGCCTGGCTCCCGGCGTGGCTACGCGACGAACATCACTTCTCGCTGCACGCCACGGGCATGCTCGCTGCCATCCCCTTCCTGTTGAGCCTGGGCTCAAAATTCCTTGGCGGGGTACTGCTCGATAAAATGCGGCCTGAACAGGCACCGGTGCTGTTTGTGGCGGGCGGGGCGCTGACGGCGTTATCCGTGATCGCGCTGATGCTCAGCCATCAGCCTGCCTGGCTGGCGCTGTTTATGCTGTCGGCTAACGTCTTCTGGGGACTTCAGGGCGCGGCCATTCCGGCGGTGATCCAACATCACGCCGCGCGTGAGGCGGTGGGGAGCGCGTACGGCATCATTAATGGGATCGGCAATATTTGTGCCGCCTTTATTCCGCTGCTGATGGGAATGGTGATGAGATCGGTGGGGTCGGTCAGCTCTGGCTTTTCCGTGCTGGTGGTGTCGCAGATTATCACCCTGCTGGCGGGGGGAATGTTGCTGCTGCGCATGCGTCGCGCAGCAGCACTCAGCGCGTAAGGCTTATTCGCCTTTTTTCGCGGCCTGTATATAGAGCATCTCCAGTGCCAGGGTCGCCGCGGCCAGCGCGGTGATCTCGGACTGGTCATAGGCAGGCGCCACTTCCACCACGTCCATCCCGACAATGTTCAGATCCTTCAGGCCGCGCACCAGTTTGATGGCGCGGTCTGAGGTCAGCCCGCCGATCACCGGCGTACCGGTACCCGGGGCAAACGCCGGATCCAGACAGTCGATGTCGAAGGTCAGGTACACCGGCATATCACCGACGATCTGCTTAACCTGCGCGATGATGTCATCCACGCCGCGATCGTTGACCTGGCACGCGTCCAGCACGGTGAAGCCGTTGTCTTTGTCAAACTCGGTACGGATACCGATCTGCACGGAGTGGTTAGGATCGATCAGACCTTCGTTCGGTGCGGTGTAGAACATGGTGCCGTGGTCGAACTCGCAGCCGTTCGCGTAGGTGTCGGTGTGCGCATCGAAGTGCACCAGCGCCATTTTACCGAAGTGCTTCGCGTGGGCGCGCAGCAGCGGCAGGGTCACGAAGTGGTCACCACCGAAAGAGAGCATGCGCTTACCGGCAGCCAGCAGTTTCTCGGCATGCGCCTGCAGCTTTTCGCTCATTTCACGCGCGTCACCGAAGGCGTACACCAGGTCGCCGCAGTCCACCACGTTCAGGCGTTCGCGCATGTCGAAGTTCCACGGGAAGCGGTTATGCTCCCAGGCCAGGTTGGTGGAAACCTGACGGATCGCCGCCGGGCCGTGACGACCGCCCGCACGGCCTGATGTGGCCATATCAAACGGCACGCCGGTGATCACCCAGTCTGCGTCGCTGTCGTACGGCTGGAAGTTCATCGGAAGGCGTAAAAAACCAAACGCGTTAGAAACCAGAGAGTTGTCGTACTGATGACCTAAAGTGCTCATGTCCTGACCTCTTTTAAAGTCGATACATTAAAAACAGATGAAAAAAAATCCCCTCCGCGTCGTTAAACCCGACGAGGAAGGGATTGATTCGTAAATCGCTTATTGGGGCGAATTATCGCCGGTAATTCATACGGGTTCAAGTGAGTATAAGGCATTGTGCGGCCTTTGCCCCTCACCCTAACCCTCTCCAACCGGGAGAGGGTGGTTTGCCTTATTCGTCTTCCAGGTAGGTGTACCCGTACAGACCCGCTTCAAACTCTTCCAGGAACTGCTGCTGCAGCGCATCATCCAGACCGGTGTTTTTCACCTGATCGCGGAATTGCGTCAGCAGGGTTTTCGGATCCAGTTGCACATATTCCAGCATGTCCGCCACGGTGTCACCTTCATCGGACAGCTCCACTTCCACGCTGCCGTCAGGGAAGACAAACACGTCAACCGCTTCGGTATCACCGAACAGGTTATGCATGTTGCCAAGGATCTCCTGATACGCGCCGACCATAAAGAAGCCCAGCATTGGCGGGTTCTCAGGGTCGTACTCCGGCATGGGCATGGTGGTGGCGATACCGTCGCCGTCAACATAATGGTCGATAGCACCGTCGGAGTCACAGGTGATGTCCAGCAGCACCGCACGACGCTCCGGAGCGTGATTCAGCCCTTCCAGCGGCAGAACCGGGAACAGCTGATCGATACCCCAGGCATCCGGCATCGACTGGAACAGCGAGAAGTTGACGTAAATCTTGTCCGCCATACGTTCCTGCAATTCGTCGATAATCGGACGGTGCGCACGGTTGCTCGGGTCCAGCTGTTTCTGCACTTCATGGCACATGTTCAGATAAAGCTGCTCCGCCCACGCGCGCTCCTGCAGGCTAAAGGTGCCTGAAGAGTAGCCGACGTGGATATCATGCAGATCCATCTGGCTGTCGTGCAGCCATTCGCGCAGCGAACGACGCGTGCCCGGCTCGTGCATCTCCTGCCAGGTTTCCCACATGCTTTGCAGCGAACGCGGGGCATCGTCTTGCGGTGGCGTCGCTTCGGTGATTTCGCTGCGCTCAACGCCGATGATGTTAGAGACCAGCACCGTGTGGTGCGCGGTCACCGCGCGGCCAGACTCGGTGATCACCGTCGGGTGCGGCAGGCCGTGCTCTTCACAGGCATCGCCAATCGCCCAGATAATGTTGTTCGCGTATTCGTTCAGGCCGTAGTTCACGGAGCAGTCGGACTGCGAGCGGGTACCTTCGTAATCCACGCCCAGGCCACCGCCCACGTCGAAGCACTGAATATTGACGCCGAGCTTGTGCAGCTCAACGTAGAAACGTGCCGACTCACGCACGCCGGTGGCGATATCGCGAATGTTAGCCATCTGCGAACCGAGGTGGAAGTGCAGCAGCTGAATGCTGTCCAGACGACCACGCTCGCGCAGAATTTCCACCAGCTGCAGTACCTGGTTTGCCGCCAGACCGAATTTGGATTTTTCGCCGCCGGAGGACTGCCATTTACCGGACCCCTGCGAGGCCAGGCGCGCACGCACGCCAAGACGTGGCACCACGTTCAGGCGCTCGGCTTCTTCCAGCACGATGGCGATTTCCGTCATCTTCTCGATAACCAGATAGACCTTATGGCCCATCTTTTCGCCAATCAGCGCCAGACGAATGTATTCACGGTCTTTATAGCCGTTACAGACGATCACTGAACGGGTCATGCCCGCATGCGCCAGCACGGCCATCAGTTCTGCTTTTGAACCCGCTTCCAGGCCCAGCGGTTCGCCGGAGTGGATCAGGGATTCAATCACGCGGCGGTGCTGGTTCACCTTGATGGGGTAAACCAGGAAGTAGTCGCCTTTGTAACCGTAAGATTCACGCGCGCGTTTGAACGCGGCGTTAATAGAACGCAGACGGTGTTGCAGGATCTGCGGGAAGCAGAACAGTGCAGGCAAACGCTGGCCCTGCGCTTCACGGGCTTTCACCAGTTTGGCGAGATCCACGCGCGCTTCAGGGACGTCAGGATCCGGGCAGACGCTGATGTGGCCCAGTTCGTTGACGTCGTAGTAGTTATTGCCCCACCAGGCAATATTGTATGTGCGCAGCATCTTGCTGGCTTCCTGGGAGCTCATCGCAACCTCCTGCATGGAACGTAGTACACCCTGTTCGCCCGCTGACGAAGGCGAAAAAGAAGACATGTCGTCAGACATAGCGAACCTCAACTCTTTGTATTAAGTGTAAAACAGTTGACTACTATCGCAGCGTTGTACGGCGATAACAACCCATAAACGGCTCTGTTTCCCAGCAGAGTATGCTGAAATCCAGACCGTGCGACCGGTTTCTTATTCATATCATTGTAAAACACGTATCCGAACTCTGTATGACAAGGTTCGGCGAAACCACGAGAAAACTCTTGTATTAACAAGAGCGCCCTTGTTCAGTTTTCACAAAGCGTGACCGGCCCTGGAATCCTGAGAAGCGCCGAGATGGGTATAACATCGGCAGGTTTGCAGACTAGAAATGCGGGTTGCGGGAATCAAATGCGCGCCAGAACGGCTGCGCTGAATTAGCGGAAAACGATGGTTCATTATCTCGTATCACCTCCACGGCCGCCTCTGCTGAAACGGACCACAAGCCAAAGCTAAAAGTTCACTGCTTAACCCGGCTGGAAGTGGCGACACGATGAGTTCATCGAGCGCTTTTTGTGTATGAGCCGCGCGCCGCGTTTTATACCGAGAAGGGGGCTAAAAAGCAAAACAAAAATGCGCGGGTTGCCAGTACCGTCAGGAAAAATTTCCAGCAGCCATTTCAACGCAGTGAGAGGTTAGTCAAAAAAAACTGGAAATCGGGCGAAGAAGTGACCTAAAATAGCCATCCAGATGTTAATCCATCTATACTGATTAACACTCATACTGCCAGTGTCAAAAACCTGCGGCCTTGGTAGAATTATCTCCTTTGGCTATTCCACACAGCAGCTTGAGCTAACCAAATTCCTCTTAGGTGAAATAAAACATGGCAAAACACCTGTTTACGTCCGAGTCCGTATCAGAAGGACATCCTGATAAAATTGCTGACCAAATCTCCGATGCGGTGCTGGATGCGATCCTGACTCAGGATCCGAAAGCGCGCGTAGCGTGTGAAACCTATGTCAAAACCGGCATGGTTCTGGTTGGCGGTGAGATCACCACCAGCGCATGGGTTGATATCGAAGAGATCACCCGTAACACGGTACGTGAAATCGGTTATGTCCATTCTGATATGGGCTTTGATGCCAATTCCTGCGCGGTCCTGAGCGCGATTGGCAAACAGTCTCCGGACATCAACCAGGGCGTTGACCGTGCCGATCCGCTGGAACAGGGCGCGGGCGACCAGGGCCTGATGTTCGGTTATGCAACCAACGAAACCGACGTGCTGATGCCAGCACCGGTGACCTACGCGCACCGTCTGGTGCAGCGCCAGGCTGAAGTGCGTAAAAACGGCACACTGCCATGGCTGCGCCCGGATGCGAAAAGCCAGGTGACCTTCCAGTACGACGACGGCAAAATCGTCGGTATTGATGCGGTGGTTCTGTCTACCCAGCATGCCGAAGATATCGATCAGAAATCCCTGCAGGAAGCAGTGATGGAAGAGATCATCAAGCCTGTTCTGCCAACCGAATGGCTGAGCAGCGCAACCAAATACTTCATCAACCCAACCGGACGCTTTGTGATTGGCGGCCCAATGGGTGACTGCGGTCTGACCGGTCGTAAAATCATCGTTGATACCTACGGCGGCATGGCACGTCACGGTGGCGGTGCATTCTCCGGTAAAGATCCATCAAAAGTGGACCGTTCTGCTGCCTACGCTGCACGCTATGTGGCGAAAAACATTGTTGCTGCAGGCCTGGCTGACCGCTGTGAGATCCAGGTTTCCTACGCAATCGGCGTGGCGGAACCCACCTCCATCATGGTTGAAACCTTCGGTACTGAAAAAGTGCCTTCAGAACAGCTGACCCTATTGGTGCGCGAGTTCTTCGACCTGCGTCCATACGGCCTGATTCAGATGCTGGATCTGCTGCACCCAATCTACAAAGAAACCGCTGCATACGGTCACTTTGGTCGCGAACATTTCCCATGGGAAAAAACCGACAAAGCCGCTCTGCTGCGTGAAGCTGCCGGTCTGAAGTAATCGACCACCCGCAGCTTAAACAGGCCAGCCTTTGTTTATATACAGTTAACTTAAACGTGTATAAAGTGTACTAAAGCAGATGGATCTGCTTTTTTTTCACCCCAAAACTAAGCAAAGTATACAGTGTGTATTGTGTATTCTACTTAAAGGAAAACATGATTTGTCATCAGTTAAAGTCAGGGCAACGATTGTAGAAGATAACACTGGTATCAAAAGCCAAATCCCTATCCTTCTGACAGAGCAGGGAGAGTTGAGTGTGGTAACAGATTACCTGCTTAAGTTAGAAGCCGACGATGTAAGCCACTCGGTAATGAATGGGGTCCTCCAGGCTGTGTCCTTATTGCTGGATTACATGGAGGCAAATAGAGGCGACTTTGACGACCCAATGCTGCTCTTCCAGACTTTTTCTAAGCGTTTATATACCGGAACGATTGGCGAGAATGGGATTGACCCTTCAGGTTTGTATTGGGTGCCGGCCTCAACCAGTAACGTGAATAAACATATTCAACGACTGACTGCCTTCACCGACTGGCTGGCACACAAACAAGGTGTAGAGTCTGTGAATCCGTTGTGTGAAGCGACCCGGCATGAACAGAGGTTAAATTACGCCGCATGGTATCGCAAAAATCAGAACGATTTTTTAGGTCATATTGAAGATAAAACTGTTAACAAAACCATCCGTAAGGCGAGAACGATCAAAGGCCGTACTCCTCTCACAATAGCTGAACATGATGCTATCGCATTTCCCGAAATGCACTGGGAAAAATTCTATATGTGTGGTGTTGGTGGCTCTGGCGATCCACGAGTGGCACTAAGAGATAAATTAATTCTTCTGCTTATGCACGGTGGTGGGGTGCGCGAAAGTGAGGCGTTAACACTTTGGGTGACGGATGTATTTGAAGACCCGTATAACCCAGACAGTGCTGTGGTCAGGATCTATAACGAGACTGATGGTAAGGCCCCTGAAGGTTGGCGTAATCGCTCTGGTGCATCAACCAGAGCGGCATATTTAAAAGAACAATATGCCCGGATACCACGACAGCGAATGAAAGGAACTGCCCGACTTGGCTGGAAGAACCGCGTGGTTGATCATAAAGATAATTACCTACAGGTTCAGTGGTTTCCTGCCGACTATGGAAAAGTGTTTATGTCACTCTGGAAAAACTATCAAAAGTATCGCGCCAGTATCGACTGTCACCACCCTTATGCATTCATTTCTTTTCATCACAGCGCCCTCGGTAACCCTTACACAATTTCCGCTTTTCATGACAACTACATCAATGGATTAAAACGAATTGGTTTAGAACCAAACAAGGCAGAAGGTTTAGGCCCTCACGGACATCGACATAACTACGGAAGACGATTAGAGCGTTCAGGGCTGAGCCCGCTTGTGATCCGCCGTTGCATGCATCACAAGTCTCTGGATTCACAAATCCCATATACAGGCAAAGGTCAGAAAGAAATTTCGGACGAACTCACTAAAGCTACACTGCTGCTGGCAAACCCTGATTCGAAAGTCAAAATTCTTGACTGGAAAGCTCTAACTGAACATGGCTTTAATGACATTGACCCGCAGGGTTATTTCACAGGCCGGAATCCAAAGCTGAGAGGTAAATAATGTTGCCACCAAAAAGCAAAAAAAATGATGGGCGTACATCCGACTTAGCTTTCTTATGGATGCTGACTACGCTTGGCGCAGAATGGCGGCAATGGCAGGAGCTGGCAGCAAAGTGGATGGCAACACAAACCCTCGGTATAAGTGATAAACGCGAGGCCCTGGGACGTTTCTTTGAGTCCTATATTGCTGTGTACGCCCCGTATGCAATAAGTGATTTGTCATTATTTTTTAAAGGCTACCAGGGACATAAGTGCTCCAGTGAAGAGTTTGAGCAAATTATAAGGAGCACTGTTGCCGCATCCGCGAACATTCAAAAAGGCATGAACTATGCTTATGAATTCATTGATTTTGTTGTCAAAGACGTTTTTTCGGAAAAAGATAACTATGGCAATTTAGTTCCATTGGTTTTAAATCCACTCCGAAAAATTAAAAAAGGATATGTTGCTACAGAAACAGTGCGCAACCCCTTACCATATCGCTATATTCAGAACCTGCGCCAGATCCTTTGTCCATTACCGGATAAAACTGAACTCACCATTATCGGTCAGAATCTTAAACAGGAAGAAAAATTACTTCCTGCTTGGCATTACCGTCACTTTAAATACTGGGTTTGGGCGCAGCATGCTGGGAGCGACTGGTTTGAAGTCGGGCCAGAACTGATTGATAAAAATGACCCCGACTGCGTATGGCGTACCAGAGAAGTGACCCGTAAAGGTAAAAAAATCACCCTTTATCAAATCTGGTCGCCTGTAAAAGCAATGATGATTTTCATTAAGCTCCACCTGCCACTTCGTTCCTCGCAGGTTCGTATGCTGGACAGCGGAGAAGCCGATACGTGGCGCTATGAAAATGGTCGATGGATTCTTAACACTCGACATGATTTCGCCCTTGGCAGTGCAAAGCGCCCATTTGGAAAAGGCATATTCCGTCGGATTTACGATACCATGACTGGACTATACTCGACGGGGTTGTACATCAATACCAACAAGACTGCTGACCAGAATAAAAATGAACTGGAACGTGGTTACATCATACCGTGGCAAAACGAAGAAGTGCTGTACTGGCTGGAGAAATTGAGGAACTGGCAAGAAAAATACAATCCGATTGCGAAGCCTACCGAATGTACTTTGCTGCTGAGAAAGCATATACACCACCAGGGATCAGACAGACAACTGAAAAGTATGGGAGAAATCGCTTTTCTGTTCCGTGACGCATCTGCCAGAGGCGAGGATAAACAAAAACCTATTCCTTATAACGCGTCAGATTCATTCTGGTATCAATTGCTGCTTGAATTAGAAAATCAACTCGCAGCCCGCGGGGATACCCTGGATAACGACGAGCGTTTGAAGCTGGTTGTGGATTATCCCGAGGGAAGAATGAAAGGTACAGCCACGCTGTTTCCTCTTCACAGCCTGCGTGTCTCTCTGATCACTGCGTACACAATGGACACACAACTGCCATTACCTGTGATTTCAAAACTCCTGGCAGGCCATACTCGCCTGTTGATGACCATCTATTACAACAAAATCACACCTTCTGTCATGGCAGATAAAATGAGCGAGGCACATGACACTCTGGATGTTAAATCCAGGCTGTCGGTTCGCAACTTTCTCAAAGATGCTTCAATGGAGCAGATTCAGTGCAGGATGGCATATCACAGCGAGGGGAGTATCCAGACAGCTCTGGTTAATCGTAACCCGATTGGCTGGGAAGAGCGTTCGTGTGGGCTGTGCCTGATGGGAGGTAACACCGTGAAGCCTGATGAAATTAATACCCTAGGAGGATGCTGGAATGGTGGGGTATTGATAAAAGACTCAGGCTCCGCTGCCAGCCGTATTTATGAAAGTGTCCCCCATGGCCCTCAAAACTGTATTCGTTGTCGATGGGTTATCACCGAGGCCCGGTTCCTTCCTGCGCTCAATGCCCAATTTAACCAGCTGAGTTACAGGGCACACCAGGCTTCTGCCTTATCTGTGGAAATTGAAGGTGAACTGGACATACTTAAAGATGAACAGTTTTTCTTTGAGGAACAAGGAAAACCCTTTATCAGACATGATGAGCTAAAGGCACTACAGCGCCGTTATGAAATACAGCAAGCAGAAGCAGATGAGTATACGAAAGACTGGATTGCGTGTTTTGAACTTATTAACAAAATCATTCGTGTCGAAGAACTCAGGAAGGACGGCGACCTCAAAGATAAATTGATTGCGGTTGGCTCAGAGCAGGACGTTTGTCATGCTCTGAAGTTTATCGAAACTGACTCGGAATTATTGCATCTGTCTTTATTGTGCGAGGATGCTGAGTTCTATCCAGATTTGCTGGATGAACTTCGCAAAACTCCGGTCATTCAAAAGCGTTCGGTGCAGCTGAGTCGGGTATTAATGAAAAAAGGTTTTGAGCCTGTTTTCATGGAAATGGACGATAAACAGCAGCTTATTGCTGCCAACGCAATGCTGCGTCAGATGGCTAAAATAGCTGATCCTGACGATAAACTTGAAGGATACCGCAAGGTGGTCGGTTATATTGAGGCAGGTGAATACCTGACTAATAATAACCTTTTTTCTGAGGGGATTCAGTCCCTTACCAGCAAAGCCATTCACCTTAGTCACATTGCCCTGCCTGACTTACTGGAGAACTAATGGAATTAAATATTGATATCATTCTTGCTGATTTGAAAGAAGGCAAAGTAAAGCGGACTCAGCAGAACCTTGAAAAGCTTAATGACACCTTGAAGAAATATGCTGAATCAGGCCAGCGAGACTTCTCCATCACAAAGATTGGGTTGGTGTCCGCTGCCGATGGCGGTCTTGCTTATGAAGCCCTGCGGGCTACCCGTAACGAGCATTACCGCACACTGATAAAGGCCTGGGCAGCCACTTGTAATACCAGTATCCAAAAGCCATTATCCGGTACCTCCCGGTCTAAATCTGTTCCCGCAGACTATAAACTTTTAGAGCGCATCCCGGACCTGGCGGTACGCGCCTTGTTTGGCCAAATCATTGCCGAGCGTAACCGCTACCGCAATGAAGTAAATCTGCTCAAACAACATGCCAATATCATCATCGACAAACGCCCCGTGCGGCAGTTTCAAACGACACCAGAATCTACGGTGGAGGTATTACCGTCCCTGTCAGGAATTCTCACCCACTCAGAAAAGAAAGCCCTGGCGTATTCCATATCTGAGGAATGCATGGATAAGAACAACTGGCAGATTACCCAGGCCGGGCAAGTAAAAGACACGGACTACAACAGTGAAGTTTTTCCACGAGGTTTTGTCACAGGGCTTCGAAAGTTATTGGATGTGGCAGATGAATAACGGCAAATGGCTATGTAAGCATCCCACATAATTGTCACCATTTTTCCCGTCTGGCGGGAGAAAATTCATATTTGTCTTTCTCTTCTGTTGAGGAAGCTGGAGTTGAAGGTTTGTTCGAAGATAAGGAAAGCTCAATCCCTAAAACAGTAAACACTCTGAATAGCCTTTCAAAACTGGCACTCGATGGATTGGATTCAAAACGTGCATAAGCTTGCTGTGACACTCCTAATCGCTCTGAAATAGCTTTCTGTGTGAGTCCATTAACTTTGCGAAAACCAATCAATATTGGACGTAAATGATCAAGATGCTTTATCGGATACCGAGGGAGTATTCAGAGGTGTTGTAGAAGGGGTATTCAGCGGTTGAGCGCAGAATGGTATCCAGCTCAACATCGGCATCCTTGAAAGCGTCATGCGCTTCTCTCACCGCCTCGCGGGTCGGGTCCAGCGCACACTCCAGGCGGCGCAGCAGGGTAAACGGCAAAATGATCTTGCCAAAGTCCGTATGCTTGAAGTCCCCCCAAAGGTCTTCCGCATTCTTCCAAATAAAGTCAGCCTGTGAAGCTGCCGATCCCGTAAATTCGCTCATTCTGGACTCCAACCACTTTTTGCACAGAACGGTACTGGAGTCAATCTGCGAATGTCAACCAGATTTTGCACAAAAGGGGATGGATTTAAATTCTTGGCTAAATTTGCGATCCTACCTCAGAATGCAAATAGCCGAAATTTCTAGGAAGAAAATCGTACACACCGCTATACACAGTGTGTACATCTTAAGATGTAGGCCAAAACATTAATATGTAATCATTATTTTCAAGTCACAATCAATAAACACCCTATTAACTGTATACTCAAGTATGCTGGCCTTTTTTATGTCGGGTGGCGGCAATGCCTGGAACCGTTTACACCTCACTCTCTATACCCCGCTTTCAGAAAAATCTCTTTGCATGATCGGCTTTCTTCTGCTGTTACATTTCCTTTCAGTTAAGTCTGAAATTCATGCAAACGCGATGCGCATCACCTCATTTACCTCTATATTTTCAAAGCTTTATTAATATTTACAGTTACACACTGGTGTAACCGATTACACCTATGTGATTTATCTCACATATTTTTACGGGTCGCTCACCTACCCTTAACATCAATAAAACTGATAACCCAACTGGAGGGCATAATGCCTGACAATAATAAACAGGGGCGTACGTCCAACAAGGCGATGACATTCTTCGTCTGCTTCCTTGCCGCCCTGGCAGGATTACTCTTTGGCCTAGATATCGGCGTGATTGCCGGCGCCCTTCCCTTTATCGCAGACGAATTCCAGATTAACGCACATACCCAGGAATGGGTGGTCAGCTCCATGATGTTCGGTGCGGCCGTCGGGGCCGTCGGCAGCGGCTGGCTCTCTTTCAAACTGGGACGTAAAAAGAGCCTGATGATTGGCGCGATCCTCTTCGTCGCCGGTTCCCTCTTCTCTGCCGCCGCCCCTAACGTTGAAGTGCTTATCCTGTCCCGTGTGCTGTTGGGGCTGGCCGTAGGCGTCGCGTCTTATACCGCGCCGCTTTACCTGTCAGAAATCGCGCCGGAGAAAATCCGCGGCAGTATGATTTCGATGTACCAGCTGATGATCACCATCGGGATTTTGGGCGCTTACCTGTCCGATACCGCCTTTAGCTACAGCGGCGCATGGCGCTGGATGCTGGGTGTGATCATCATTCCGGCCATTCTGCTGCTGATTGGCGTCTTCTTCCTGCCGGACAGCCCGCGCTGGTTTGCCGCCAAGCGCCGTTTCGTCGATGCCGAACGCGTGCTGCTGCGTCTGCGTGATACCAGTGCGGAAGCTAAAAACGAGCTGGAAGAGATCCGCGAAAGCCTGAAGGTGAAACAGTCTGGCTGGGCGCTGTTCAAAGAGAACAGCAACTTCCGTCGGGCGGTCTTCCTCGGCGTGCTGCTGCAGGTGATGCAACAGTTCACCGGGATGAACGTCATCATGTATTACGCGCCAAAAATCTTTGAGCTGGCGGGGTATACCAATACCACCGAGCAGATGTGGGGCACCGTGATCGTGGGGCTGACCAACGTGCTGGCGACCTTCATCGCCATCGGTCTGGTCGACCGCTGGGGACGTAAGCCAACGCTGACCCTGGGCTTCCTGGTGATGGCCGCCGGTATGGGGATCCTCGGTACGATGATGCACATGGGCATTCACTCCCCAACCGCGCAGTACCTGGCGGTAGGTATGCTGCTGATGTTTATCGTCGGGTTTGCAATGAGTGCCGGCCCGCTGATTTGGGTGCTGTGCTCTGAAATCCAGCCGCTGAAAGGACGTGATTTCGGTATCACCTGCTCTACCGCGACCAACTGGATTGCCAATATGATCGTCGGTGCCACGTTCCTGACCATGCTCAACACGCTGGGCAATGCGAACACCTTCTGGGTCTACGCCGGTCTGAACCTGTTCTTTATTGTTCTCACCGTCTGGCTGGTTCCTGAAACCAAACACGTTTCACTGGAACACATTGAACGTAACCTGATGAAAGGTCGTCCGCTGCGCGAAATCGGCGCACACGACTAATCCTCTTGCGGGAGGCGCCTCTTGCGCCTCCCCGCTTCGCGCTTTATGCTCTGCCCCATGAAAGCACCCCGTCTCCCCATCGCCATTCAGCAAGCCGTTATGCGCAGCCTGCGGGAAAAACTCGCCCAGGCCAACCTGAAGCTCGGCCGTAATTATCCGGAACCGAAACTCGTCTACCAGCAGCGAGGAACCGCGGCGGGTACCGCGTGGCTGGAGTCCTATGAGATCCGCCTGAACCCGGTACTGATGATGGAAAACCAGCAGGCGTTTATCGAGGAAGTGGTGCCGCACGAACTGGCACACCTTCTGGTATGGAAACACTTCGGCCGCGTGGCTCCGCACGGCAAAGAGTGGAAATGGATGATGGAGTCGGTGCTCGGCGTTCCGGCACGCCGTACTCATCAGTTCGAACTGGAATCGGTACGCCGTAATACCTTCCCCTACCGCTGCCAGTGCCAGCAGCATCAGCTCACCGTTCGTCGCCATAATCGTGTGGTACGCGGCGAGGCAACCTACCGCTGCGTGAAGTGCGGCGAGCCACTGGTCGCAGAATAACCAACTGAACTTTCAGGAACTTTCCTGATCTGGCTGATTGCATACAGGAACAACTTTCGCTACGTTGCGGGCTCGTTTTGACACGGAGTGTAAGATGTCCCGTAATTTCTCTCTCGCGGTTGCCTTTCTGACAACGGCGCTCTCCGGCCAGGCTCTGGCCGACGGTATCAACAGTTTTTCCCAGGCCAAAGCGGCAGGCGTGAAGGTCAACGCTGACGTGCCGGGCGACTTCTACTGTGGCTGCAAAATTAACTGGCAGGGTAAAAAAGGGGTCGTTGACCTTGAATCCTGCGGCTATAAGGTGCGTAAAAACGAAAACCGCGCCAGCCGCATCGAGTGGGAACATGTGGTTCCGGCATGGCAGTTTGGCCATCAGCGCCAGTGCTGGCAGGATGGCGGACGTAAAAACTGCGCCAAAGATCCGGTCTATCGTCAAATGGAAAGCGATATGCACAACCTGCAGCCCGCCGTGGGTGAAGTGAATGGCGACCGCGGCAATTTTATGTACAGCCAGTGGAACGGTGGCGAAGGCCAGTACGGCCAGTGCGGAATGAAGGTGGATTTTAAAGAGAAAGTCGCCGAGCCCCCTGCCCGGGCACGCGGCAGCATTGCCCGCACGTACTTCTATATGCGCGATCGTTACAACCTCAACCTTTCCCGCCAGCAAACCCAACTGTTTAACGCCTGGAATAAACAATACCCGGTCACCGAGTGGGAATGTCAGCGCGACGAACGCATCGCCAGGGTCCAGGGGAATCATAACCCTTACGTCCAGCGGGCTTGCCAGGCGCAAAAGAGCTAACCTACACTAGCGGCAATTCGCTTACACAGCATGACACATGGAATTTTTGACTATGCGTATTCCTCGCATCTATCACCCTGAACTGATTACCGCTGGCCGCGAAATCGCCCTGTCTGACGATGCCGCCAATCACGTTGGCCGCGTGCTGCGCATGGGGGCAGGCCAGGCGATTCAGCTGTTCGACGGCTCCAACCAGGTTTTCGACGCGGAAATTACGCGGGCGGATAAAAAAAGCGTGCACGTCAATGTGCTGCGCGGCGAAGTCGATGACCGTGAATCGCCGCTGCACATTCATCTGGGCCAGGTGATGTCGCGCGGGGAAAAGATGGAGTTCACCATTCAGAAATCCATTGAACTGGGTGTAAGCCTCATTACGCCACTTTTTTCTGAGCGCTGCGGCGTTAAACTGGATGCGGAACGTCTGAACAAGAAGATCCAGCAGTGGCAGAAAATTGCCATTGCTGCCTGTGAACAGAGTGGCCGCAACCGTATTCCGGAGATCCGCCCGGCGATGGATCTCGAAGACTGGTGTGCAGAAGAGGAGAGCGGGCTGAAGCTCAATCTCCATCCGCGCGCCAGCGCCAGTATCAATACGCTGCCGCTGCCCGTTGAACGTGTACGCCTGCTGATTGGCCCGGAAGGCGGCCTGTCGGCAGATGAAATTGCCATGACGGCGCGTTACCAGTTTACTGATATTCTGTTGGGACCTCGCGTTCTGCGCACTGAGACAACGGCACTCACAGCCATCACCGCGCTACAGGTGCGGTTTGGCGATCTGGGTTGACCCATTAACGGAGAAGAACATGATCAAGCTCGGCATCGTGATGGACCCCATCGCAAACATTAACATCAAGAAAGATTCCAGCTTCGCTATGCTGCTGGAAGCGCAGCGTCGCGGCTATGAGCTCCACTATATGGAGATGAACGATCTTTATCTGATCAACGGTGAAGCCCGCGCACGCACCCGCATCGTTAACGTCGAGCAAAATTACGACAAATGGTACGAATTCGGCAGCGAGCAGGATATTGCGCTCGCCGATCTCAACGTCATCCTGATGCGTAAAGATCCTCCGTTCGACACCGAATACATTTACTGCACCTATATCCTCGAGCGCGCAGAAGAAAAAGGGACGCTTATCGTCAATAAACCGCAGAGCCTGCGTGACTGCAACGAGAAGCTCTACACCGCCTGGTTCTCCGATCTGACGCCGGAAACGCTGGTGACCCGCAGCAAAGCCCAGTTGAAGGAATTCTGGCAGAAACACGGCGATATCATCATGAAACCGCTGGACGGCATGGGCGGCGCGTCGATTTTCCGCGTAAAAGAAGGCGACCCGAATATCGGCGTGATTGCCGAAACGCTGACCGAACTGGGCACGCGTTACTGCATGGCACAGAACTATCTGCCCGCGATTAAAGATGGCGATAAACGCGTTCTGGTGGTGGATGGCGAACCCGTGCCTTACTGCCTGGCACGTATCCCGCAGGGGGGCGAAACCCGTGGCAATCTGGCGGCCGGTGGCCGTGGCGAACCGCGTCCGTTAAGCGAAAGCGACTGGGAAATTGCCCGCCGCGTCGGCCCAACGCTGAAAGCCAAAGGTCTGATCTTTGTTGGCCTGGATATCATTGGCGATCGTCTGACCGAAGTGAACGTCACCAGCCCGACCTGCATTCGTGAAATTGAAGCGGAATTCCCGGTCTCGATCACCGGAATGCTGATGGACGCCATCGAAAAACGTATCCAGAAATAACTTACCAATACTATTAGTGACAGCACCCCGGTTTGTCCGCATACTGGGGCTGTCGCTTTTTAAACCAGGAAACAGTACCTCTGACAATGAATTTACAGCATCACTTTCTTATTGCCATGCCTGCTCTCCAGGACCCGATTTTCCGCCGCTCCGTGGTTTATATTTGTGAATACAATGAAGACGGCGCGATGGGTATTATCATCAACAAGCCGCTGGAGAACCTGCAGGTTGAAGGGATTCTGGAAAAGCTGAAAATTACAGCTGAAGCGCGCCTGCCGGAAATCCGTCTTGATAAACCGGTGATGCTGGGTGGCCCTCTTGCAGAGGATCGCGGTTTTATCCTGCATACGCCGCCCATTTTCTCTTCCAGTATTCGTATCTCTGACAACACGGTGATCACCACCTCCCGCGATGTGCTGGAAACGCTGGGCACCGCAGAGCAGCCTTCCGAAGTGCTGGTGGCACTGGGTTACGCCTCCTGGGAGAAGGGCCAGCTTGAGCAGGAGATCCTGGATAACGCCTGGCTCACCGCCCCTGCTGACATGAATATCCTGTTCAAAACCCCTATCGCCGACCGCTGGCGTGATGCGGCGAAACTGATTGGCATTGATATTCTGACCATGCCTGGCGTTGCGGGGCACGCCTGATGAGCGGAACACTTCTGGCCTTCGATTTTGGCACGAAAAGCATTGGCGTCGCCGTCGGCCAGCGTATTACCGGCACCGCCCGTCCGCTCACGGCCCTTAAGGCGAACGACGGCACCCCGGACTGGAACCTTATTGAGCGTCTGCTTAAAGAGTGGCAGCCGGACGACGTGATTGTCGGTTTACCGCTCAACATGGACGGCACTGAACAGCCACTTACCGCCAGAGCGCGTAAATTTGCTAATAAAATCCACGGTCGCTTTGGCGTCTCCGTGAAGCTCCACGACGAACGACTGAGTACCGTCGAAGCGCGTGCCGGCCTTTTTGAGCACGGGGGCTTCCGCGCACTCAACAAAGGCAGCGTCGATTCGGCTTCCGCCGTCATCATCCTCGAAAGCTATTTCGAACAGGGTTACTGAGCGCCGGGGCCTACAACCGCCCCTGCGCCCGTCGCTCTGCCAGGCTCCGATCAAAATTCTGCATCCCCGCCTGCTGACCGGTTTGAATAATACCGGGCAACTGCCACGTTTTACCTTCGCGGATAAGGTTCGCTGCCGCTGGCGTATTCACCAGCAGCTCATACAGCGCGACGCGCCCACCCTGCAGATCGGGGAGTAGCCTCTGCGCCAGCACCGCCCGCAGGCTCCCGGCCAGCTGATTACGTACCGGGTCTTTCTCCTGCGCCGGGAACGTATCGACCAGCCGTTCAATCGCCTGCGAGGCACCGCGGGTGTGCAGCGTCGCCAGCACCAGATGCCCGGTTTCCGCGGCGGTCAGCGCCAGGCGGATCGTTTCGCTGTCGCGCAGTTCTCCCAGCAGGATGACATCGGGATCTTCCCGCAACGCACTGCGCAGCGCCTCGGCAAATGAGGGACTGTGCAGGCCGATCTCCCGCTGCTGAATCAGACAACGTTCGCTCTGATAGACAAACTCCACCGGATCTTCGAGCGTCAGAATATGCCCATCCGTCTGGTGATTAAGAAAATCCACCATTGCCGCAAGGGTTGTGGATTTGCCGCTGCCGGTTGCGCCTGTCACCAGTATCAGCCCGCTGTCGTGGGACAGGAGTTCCGGGATAGCCTGGGGAGCGCCCAGGGCGGAGAGCTGCGGGCAGACCCGGGGTAACAGGCGCAGCGTGATGGAGTTGCCCTTCATCTGTTTAAAGGCGCTTGCGCGCAGGCGCTGGTTTCCCGCAAGGGTCACAGCAAAATCTACCTGCCCGCTTGCCCACCATGTCCCCTGCTGCTCATCGTTGAGCCACGTTTTCAGTAACGCATCCACATCGGGAGAGGGAAAGGGAGCCGGTTCAAGGCGGCCTGCTCTGCGCCAGCGCGGTGGCGAATCACTGCACAGGTGTAGATCGGAGACATTATGCTTTACACTAAGGGCCACAATTTCTTCCACATCCATATATTACTCCTCGGAAAATGAACGACATTGCGCATAACCTGGCACAGGTCCGGGACAAAATCTCAGCCGCAGCAACACGTTGCGGCCGTGCTTCAGAAGAAATTACGTTACTTGCAGTGAGCAAAACCAAGCCTGCGAGCGCCATCGCAGAAGCGATTGATGCAGGCCAGCGTGCATTTGGTGAGAACTACGTGCAGGAAGGCGTGGATAAAATTCGCTATTTCCAGGAGCAGGGGAATACCGGCCTGCAATGGCACTTTATTGGCCCACTGCAGTCGAATAAAAGCCGTCTGGTGGCAGAGCACTTTGACTGGTGCCATACCATCGACCGTCTGCGGATTGCCACCCGTCTGAACGATCAGCGCCCGGCAGAGATGCCAGCGCTCAACGTACTCATTCAGATCAATATCAGCGATGAAAACAGTAAATCCGGTATTGCGCTGAATGAGCTGGAGGCTCTGGCAGCCGAAGTGGCGGCCCTGCCGCGCTTAACCCTGCGCGGTTTGATGGCCATCCCGGCGCCTGAGTCAAGTTATGAAAGGCAGTTTGCCGTGGCACAGCAAATGGCTGTAGCATTTGAGGCGCTTAAAGCGCGCTATGAAACGGTAGACACGCTTTCTCTGGGCATGTCGGATGATATGGAAGCCGCCATCGCGGCAGGCAGCACTATGGTGCGCATCGGCACGGCAATTTTCGGTGCGCGCGACTACACCCAATAATAAGGAAACCTGAGGAACGCCATGAAGACGTTGACTTTCCTGCTCTCAACGGTCATTGAGCTGTATACGATGGCGCTTTTGCTGCGCGTCTGGATGCAGTGGGCCCGCTGTGATTTTTACAACCCGTTCTCGCAGTTTGTCGTGAAAATCACCCAACCTGTTGTGGGACCGCTGCGCCGTATTATTCCGGCGATGGGCCCCATTGACAGCGCGTCTCTGCTGGTGGCGTTTATTCTGAGCGTTATCAAAGCGATTGTGCTGTTTATGGTCATCACTTTCCAGCCGATCATCTGGATTGCTGCCGTCCTGATCCTGATTAAAACCATCGGCCTGCTGATCTTCTGGGTGCTGCTGGTCATGGCCATCATGAGTTGGGTCAGCCAGGGCCGTAGCCCGGTGGAGTATGCCTTGATTCAGCTGGCCGAACCGCTGCTGCGTCCCATTCGTAACCTGCTCCCGTCAATGGGCGGCATCGACTTTTCCCCGATGATCCTGGTTCTGCTGCTGTATGTCGTTAATATGGGCATTGCCGAGCTGTTACAGTCCACGGGCGATATGCTGCTGCCGGGGCTGTGGATGGCGCTATGAGTGCCGTAAGCACCTGCGCTGATGGGCTGGTTTTACGGCTGTATATTCAGCCGAAAGCCAGCCGTGACAGTATTGTTGGACTGCATGGCGACGAGTTAAAAGTCGCCATCACCGCCCCACCGGTAGATGGCCAGGCGAATGCGCATCTGACCAAATATCTGGCAAAACAGTTTCGCGTTGCCAAAAGCCAGGTCATCATAGAAAAAGGTGAACTTGGGCGACATAAACAGGTAAAAATCCTTAATCCGCAATCCATCCCGACGGACGTCGCGGCTCTGATTTAACAGGATAAAACGATGCAGAAAGTTGTTCTCGCTACCGGCAACGCCGGTAAAGTGCGCGAGCTGGCCTCGCTATTAAATGATTTTGGGCTGGATGTAGTGGCGCAGACCGAGCTTGGCGTGGAGTCCGCCGAAGAGACCGGCCTGACGTTTATCGAAAACGCGATCCTGAAAGCACGCCATGCCGCGCAGGTGACCGGCCTGCCCGCGATTGCCGATGATTCCGGCCTGGCGGTTGATTTTCTGGGCGGTGCTCCGGGCATTTACTCTGCCCGCTATTCAGGCGTGGACGCCACCGACCAGCAGAATCTGGAAAAGCTGCTTGTCGCCCTGAAGGATGTGCCAGACGAACAGCGTACCGCGCAGTTCCACTGCGTGCTGGTCTATATGCGTCACGCGGAAGACCCTACGCCTGTCGTCTGCCACGGCAGCTGGCCGGGGGTGATTACCCGTGAAGCAGCCGGTAACGGCGGCTTTGGCTACGACCCCATCTTCTTTGTCCCGACTGAGGGCAAAACCGCCGCGGAACTGACCCGCGAAGAGAAAAGCGCGATTTCCCACCGTGGACGCGCCCTGAAACTGTTACTGGAAGCGCTGCGTAATGGCTAATTTGCCACCCCTGAGTCTTTATATTCACATCCCGTGGTGCGTGCAGAAATGCCCGTACTGCGATTTCAACTCGCACGCGCTGAAAGGTGAAGTGCCGCACGATGATTACGTTGCGCATCTGCTGGCCGACCTGGATGCCGATGTACCTTACGCGCAGGGACGTGAAGTTAAGACCATTTTTATTGGTGGCGGTACGCCGAGCCTGCTATCAGGCCCGGCGATGCAGACGCTGCTGGACGGCGTGCGTGCGCGCCTGAATCTGGCAGCGGATGCTGAAATTACGATGGAAGCCAACCCCGGTACCGTTGAGGCCGACCGTTTTGTCGAGTATCAGCGGGCGGGCGTGAACCGGATTTCCATCGGCGTGCAGAGCTTTAGCGAGCCGAAGTTAAAACGACTGGGGCGTATTCACGGCCCGGAAGAGGCGAAGCGGGCGGCAAAGCTGGCTACTGGGCTGGGTCTGCGCAGTTTTAACCTCGATCTGATGCACGGCCTGCCGGATCAGTCGCTGGAAGAGGCGCTGGACGATTTGCGTCAGGCGATTGCCCTGAACCCGCCGCATCTTTCGTGGTATCAGCTGACCATCGAGCCCAATACGCTGTTTGGCTCTCGTCCGCCGGTGCTGCCGGATGACGATGCGCTGTGGGATATCTTCGAGCAGGGCCATCAGTTGTTGACCGCCGCAGGCTATCAGCAGTACGAAACGTCGGCCTATGCGAAGCCGGGCTACCAGTGCCAGCACAACCTGAACTACTGGCGCTTTGGCGACTATCTGGGCATTGGCTGCGGCGCGCACGGTAAAGTCACCTTCCCTGACGGGCGAATTCTGCGTACGGCTAAGACGCGCCATCCGCGCGGGTATATGGAAGGTCGTTATCTTGAACGTCAGCACGATGTCGAGGCGGTGGATAAGCCGTTTGAGTTCTTTATGAACCGCTTCCGCCTGCTGGAAGCCGCACCGCGTAAAGAGTTTGCCCTTTATACCGGGTTGCCGGAAGCCGTGATTCGCCCACAAATAGATGAGGCGCTGGCGCAGGGGTATCTCACGGAATGTGAGGAATACTGGCAGATCACCGAGCACGGCAAACTGTTCTTAAACTCCCTTCTCGAGTTGTTCCTCGCCGAAGAATCTGAAGGCTGATTCAGAATTTTGCATCCCGTTCTGCCGGCTGAGGGAAAGGCTGGCATGTCATTCGATTCTGGAATAACGAACTCTGGAACAACGAAGAGGCGGTATTAGAAAAAATACGGGAAACCCTGTAAATGCTACCCTCACCCCGGCCCTCTCCCTGAAAGGGAGAGGGAGCAAACCATCCCCTCGCCCCTTTGGGGAGAGGGTTAGGGTGAGGGGGGAATATTAATTACTTCAGCGTCCCCACCAGCGCCTTACGGCTATCTTCCAGCGACACCACACGTTTACACACGTCTTTACCGAACTGCTGGAAATCGGCTTCCTGATTCTTCCACTCGTTCTGAATCGAGGTCTGCAGACCGCCCAGGCTACCCAGCACGCCCTGCAGCGGGTTACCGCCGCCTTTCAGTACCGCTTTGGCGCCCATCTCGTTAATGCTGTCCTGCAGGATACCGCCCATGGCCTGATTCACCAGCTGCTGGCCGTCAGCACGCACCTGATCGATCGCTTTGTAGTGGAACGTCAGGCCGTCGGTACGATGCTCGATAATCCGGTTCATCTGCTCTTTCAGCTGCTTGTCGAGCTTCGTCAGGCGGGTGCGCATGTTGCTGCTCTCACCCACCTCTTTGGTAATGATCTTGTCCAGTGCGACGCGGCCTTTCTCAACGCGCGTCAGAGCGCCTTCGTCAATCCACGGCAGCGCGGTACGCAAATCGGCCTGATAGTCTCTCGCCTGCTCACGCTGCGCGGCAGTCAGGTTGTACTGTTTGCCATTGAACGTGACATCACCCTGCGGCGTGATGACCAGATTGCCGTTCTCGCCTTTAACCTGCACGGTTTGCGGGCTTAACACCACGTCATCACGCGGGGTGACGCTACATTTATATTCCGCATGGGCGGTGAATCCGGTTGCCATTAAGGCAACAGCCAGCAACGTTTTGCGCATTTTTAACACTCCCTCAGACAAAATGGGCCAGCATTAGCTGGCCCCTGACTTCTTTATTAGTCCCACCAAACGTCGAAAAGTTCGCTGACGCGGACATCTTCCAGTTTGTGGTCTTCAAGCCATTTGCGTACCAGTGCCTGATGTTCTTCGGTGCATTTACCCACTTCCTGGGTGCAGATAAGACCTTCCCACGCCAGATAGCCGCTACCGTCGAAGGCCAGCTTGTTTGGCTCGATCACCTCGTTGATGAACGCATCAACGTCCTGATCGATCTGCTCAACGCTGGTGCCTTCCGGGAAACGCCAGGCAACGGAGAAGCCCACTTCCTGGAATTCTTCGATGTGCATCTTTTTACGCAGACGACGGCTACGATTCTTTGCCATTATTTCACCCTCTCGAACATTAAGTCCCATACGCCGTGACCAAGACGATGGCCACGCTGTTCAAATTTTGTTACCGGACGCGAATCCGGACGCGGTACATAGTCGTTGCTCTCTGACTGGTTTTTATACCCGTCCAGAGACGACATCACTTCCAGCATATGTTCCGCATAAGGTTCCCAGTCGGTCGCCATATGGAAGACACCGCCCAGTTTCAGCTTACTTTTTACCAGCTCAGCAAACGGCGCCTGAACGATACGGCGCTTATTATGACGTGCTTTGTGCCACGGGTCAGGGAAAAAGAGCTGAACCATGTTCAAAGAATTGTCAGGAATCATTTTGTGCAGCACTTCGACCGCGTCATGACACATCACGCGCAGGTTCTCTACCCCCTCTTCATGGGCCGTGGCCAGACACGCGCCAACGCCCGGGGAATGCACTTCAATGCCGAGGAAGTTCTGCTCCGGGCGGGCTTTCGCCATGGTCACCAGTGAGGTACCCATACCAAAGCCGATCTCCAGGGTCACTGGCGCATCGCGACCGAACAGGTCGGCAAAGTCGAGCGGCTGCTCGCTGAACTCAACGCCCATCACCGGCCAGTAGTTGTCCAGCGCGTGTTGCTGCCCTTTTGTCAGGCGACCCTGACGGCGGACAAAGCTGCGAATACGGCGCAGCGGGCGACCGTTTTCATCAAATTCCGGTGAAATGACGTCGTTTTTCATAAAAGAGTTGTCTGCTTGTGAGAATGTTCGGGAAACGGGCATTATCCAAAGTTAAGGCTTCTATGCAAGCATGGGAAAGATCCGGTTTACAGCAGATTGACGCTGTGCTGCAATCGGCGTCCCTGATTATACGAATCGATGACCATGCAAGCCTCTCAATTTTCAGCCCAGGTGCTGGACTGGTACGACAAATACGGGCGTAAAACCCTGCCCTGGCAAATTGAAAAAACGCCTTACAAAGTATGGCTCTCCGAAGTGATGTTGCAACAAACGCAGGTTGCCACGGTGATCCCTTACTTTGAGCGTTTTATGGCGCGCTTTCCCACGGTGACCGATCTGGCCAACGCACCGTTAGACGAGGTGCTGCACCTGTGGACGGGGCTTGGTTACTACGCCCGCGCGCGCAATCTGCACAAAGCCGCACAGCAGGTTGCGACCCGCCACAACGGCCAATTCCCGGAAACCTTCGACGAGGTGGCGGATTTACCCGGTGTCGGACGATCCACCGCGGGTGCCATCCTCTCACTGTCCCTCGGCAAGCATTTCCCGATCCTTGACGGTAACGTGAAGCGCGTGCTGGCACGTTGCTATGCGGTTGACGGCTGGCCGGGGAAAAAAGAGGTCGAAAAGCGGCTGTGGGAGATCAGCGAAGCGGTAACCCCGGCAAAGGGCGTGGAGCGGTTTAACCAGGCGATGATGGATCTCGGTGCGATGGTCTGCACGCGCTCGAAACCAAAATGCGAGCTCTGCCCGCTCAATAACCTGTGCGTGGCGTACGCAAACCATTCCTGGGCGCAGTATCCCGGTAAAAAGCCGAAGCAGACGCTGCCGGAGCGCACGGGCTACATGCTGCTGATGCAGCACGGTGACGAGGTCTTCCTGGCCCAGCGCCCACCGAGCGGCCTGTGGGGTGGTCTATACTGCTTCCCACAGTTTGAAGATGAAGCCACGCTGCGGGCCTGGCTTAAACAGCGCGGCATTGCTGCCGATAACCTGACGCAGCAGACCGCGTTTCGCCACACTTTCAGCCATTTCCATCTGGATATAGTGCCGATGTGGCTTCCCGTGTCCACCCTCGCCTCGTGCATGGATGAAGGCACCGCTCTCTGGTATAACTTAGCGCAACCGCCATCAGTCGGACTGGCGGCTCCCGTGGAGCGCCTGTTACAACAATTACGTGCCGGTGCAATGGTTTAGCATCGGTTAAAAAAGAGGAATAAGTATGGCCAGAACCATTTTTTGTACTTTCCTGCAGCGCGACGCTGAAGGCCAGGACTTCCAGCTTTACCCGGGCGAACTGGGTAAGCGCATTTATAACGAGATCTCCAAAGAAGCCTGGGGACAGTGGCAGAAAAAACAGACCATGCTGATTAACGAGAAAAAGCTCAGCATGATGAACCCGGAACACCGCAAGCTGCTGGAGCAGGAGATGGTGAGCTTCCTGTTCGAAGGTAAAGACGTGCACATCGAAGGCTATACGCCGCCGGAAAAATAACAGCGCGCGGGGGAAACCCCGCCGTTAAAGCAAACACAACACGCACTCCCGGAATGATGAAAAAAATTTTAGCGCTAGCCCTTGTTGCGCCGTTGCTTGTCTCGTGTTCATCCAAAAAAGGCGATGAATACAACGAAGCCTGGGTTAAGGACACCAACGGTTTTGATATTTTGATGGGGCAGTTTGCCCACAACATCGAGAACATATGGGGATTTAACGAAGTTCTTATCGCCGGACCTAAGGACTACGTTAAGTACACCGACGCCTACCAGACCCGTAGCCACATCAACTTCGATGACGGTACGATCACGGTTGAAACCATCGCGGGGACTGACCCTGCGGCGCATTTACGGCAGGCCATTATCAAAACCCTGCTGATGGGCGACGATCCGGGTTCTATCGATCTCTACTCCGACGCCGACGACATTACCATTTCTAAAGAGCCGTTCCTGTACGGTCAGGTCGTGGACCAGACCGGTCAGCCTATCCGCTGGGAAGGCCGCGCCACGAAATTTGCCGACTATCTGCTGCAAACGCGTCTGAAAAGCCGCACCAACGGCCTGAAAGTGATTTATAGCGTCACGATTAACCTGGTGCCGAACCACCTCGACAAGCGTGCACATAAGTATCTGGGCATGGTGCGTCAGGCGTCACGTAAATATGGCGTGGATGAGTCGCTGATCCTGGCGATCATGCAGACCGAATCGTCCTTTAACCCGTACGCCGTGAGCCGTTCCGACGCGCTGGGGCTGATGCAGGTTGTCCAGCACAGCGCCGGTAAAGACGTGTTCCGCGCACAGGGGAAATCGGGCACGCCGAGCCGCAGCTATCTGTTCGATCCGCAGAGCAACATTGATACCGGCACCGCCTATCTGGCGATGCTCAACAATGTCTATCTGGGCGGGATTGATAACCCAACGTCGCGTCGCTATGCGGTCATTACCGCCTACAACGGCGGTGCCGGCAGCGTGCTGCGCGTCTTCTCGAATGACAAAGTGCAGGCCGCAAATATCATCAACAGCATGGCACCGGGAGATGTTTATTCCACGCTCACCACCCGCCACCCGTCTGCGGAATCCCGTCGCTATCTGTATAAAGTGAACACGGCGCAGAAGAACTATCGTCGCCGCTAGAAAATCATCCCTCACCCTCTCCCACAGGGAGAGGGCCAGGGTGAGGGCATCAGGCCGCCCCCATCTCACCCCATCCATACGAAAATGTTATTTGCATCACAATCCAAACTGCAAATTAATGTGGATTGCATTTTTTTGCGGGAGGTAACAAAACATATCGTTGCCAACTGATAGAATTGCATCAAATAACAACCCTGAATGTTCCTATAACAACATATCTCCCGCTCACTTGTGAGGAAAGTAACATGAACCTTAAGCTGCAGCTTAAAATATTGTCGTTTCTGCAGTTCTGCCTGTGGGGTAGCTGGCTGACTACACTCGGCTCCTATATGTTTGTGACGCTCAAGTTCGATGGCGCGTCAATCGGTGCCGTCTACAGCTCGCTGGGTATCGCGGCGGTCTTTATGCCAACGCTGCTGGGGATCGTGGCGGATAAATGGTTGAGTGCGAAATGGCTGTACATGCTTTGCCACCTGGTGGGCGCGGGGACGCTGTTTATGGCAGCCCAGGTCACCACGCCGGGGGCGATGTTTATGGTGATCCTGCTTAACTCGCTGGCCTATATGCCAACGCTTGGCCTGATCAACACCATCTCCTACTACCGCCTGAAATCTGCGGATATGGATATCGTGACCGATTTCCCGCCAATCCGTATCTGGGGCACCATCGGTTTTATTATGGCGATGTGGGGCGTGAGCTTCGCGGGCTTCGAACTGAGCCATATGCAGCTCTACATCGGTGCGGCGCTCTCCGTGGTGCTGGCGCTGTTCACGATGACGCTGCCGCATATTCCGGTATCTAACCAGCAAAAAAACCAGAGCTGGAGCACCATGCTCGGCCTGGACGCTTTCGCGCTGTTTAAAAACAAACGCATGGCGATCTTCTTTATCTTCTCCATGCTGCTGGGTGCGGAACTGCAGATCACCAACATGTTCGGCAACACCTTCCTGCACAGCTTCGATAATAACCCGCTGTTCTCTGGCAGCTTTATCGTTGAACACGCCTCCGTGATGATGTCCATCTCGCAGATCTCTGAGACGCTGTTCATCCTGACCATCCCGTTCTTCCTGAGCCGCTACGGCATCAAGAACGTCATGCTGATCAGTATTGCGGCGTGGATGTTGCGCTTCGGTCTGTTCGCCTACGGCGACCCAAGCCCGTTCGGCACCGTGCTGCTGGTTCTGTCGATGATTGTTTACGGCTGCGCCTTCGACTTCTTCAACATCTCTGGTTCGGTGTTTGTGGAAAAAGAGGTGAAACCTGAAATCCGCGCCAGCGCACAGGGTATGTTCCTGATGATGACCAACGGCTTCGGCTGTATCCTGGGCGGTGTGGTGAGCGGTAAAGTGGTTGAGATGTATACCACCAACGGCATTACCGACTGGCAGCCAGTGTGGCTTATCTTCGCCGCATACTCGCTGGTGCTGTTCTTCGCGTTTATCGTGCTGTTCCAGTACAAGCATGTACGCGAACCGCACGGCGCACAGCCAGTCGCGCATTGATTATTGTGCCGGGTAGGCGAAGCCGCCACCCGGCTATTTTATTGCAGCAAGCACCCACCCCACCGACAGCAAATCCGCGCTACCACCCGGGCTCAAATTTCGCTTTATCAATGCGTTATCCATTCTACGCAACGCTTCATTATCCCAGCCGTCAGCCAGCAGTTCCCGCGCATAGCCCTGAACATAGCCTAGCCCCTCAATGCCGCCGCGCGACACCAGATTGCTGTCCTGATTGATTGCCATCAGGCGTAACAGCAGGCCGTGAAGTGAATGTCCGTTCCACTGCGCCAGCGCCTTACGCACCGTCGCAAAACCGCTCTCCGCCTCGCCGCGCGCGCCGGTTAAGCCGTACTGCCGGAACTGCCGCTCCCCCGCCGTCGCCTGCCCGCTGCGTGTGGCCAGCTCTCGCGAAACCAGCCCGTTGCAGATGTTACTCACCTCACAACAGAGGCTTTCTGCGGAGATATTTTTCACACGCCCGGCGGCAAAGCACAGTAACCCCTGGGCAAAAATGCCCCCTTTGTGCGTGTTCACCCCGTTCGTCGCGGCATACATCGCCTGCTCACAGGCCATCCCCATCGGGCGGAGGATCCGTAACTGTTCGCCAGCGGGTTTCTCGGCATGCGCGTTACCCAGCTCAGCAAAGCGCGAAAACCACGGCGTAATCGCCATAATGCTGCGGACAAACAGCGCGTGATCCATATCGCGATGGGAGCCGTTATTGAGCCTGTCCACCAGCCCCGGTTTCGGTGTCAGCTCCAGCTCCTGCCACAGCGCTTCTGCGGCAAGCGCGGGGACGTCAAGCGGGCGCGGTTTAGTCGCGAGCAAACCAGTCATCGATCATCTTCTCCACGCGCGCCACCACCTGCTCCACAGGATGTTTGCGCGAACGGGAACAGGCGTGGGCAGGTTCATCGCAAATCAGGCAGCGTCTGAGATGTGAGCCCAGCGACTGGCGTCCAACGTGGCCGTTTTCAGGGCAAATCACATCCAGATCCCACAGCCTGCCAAGCGGATGCGTCTGCTCCAGCTCCGCACAGTGGGCTTTGATTTCTGCCGCGGGATGGGCCACGCACCACAGCGCTTCGGGCCCGGTCGGAAGCCACAGCACCTGGCGGTCCAGCACCTGCCAGCGGTTTTCCCACAGCAGCTGATCGCACATCTGTAACGCCACGCCCATGGTGTTGCGATAACGCAGGCTGTCTTTGATCTCCCCGGGTGTTACCAGCGTGAGGGAGATCACCGGTTGTTGATAGTGCGTGAGCCAGTCAGCCTGACGGGCTGCGCGGCGCTCTTTCGCCGCCAGCAGCGCGTCCAGGCTGACACCCGCTCGCACGGGTGTCGCAATGGTCATATTCACTCCTTTACCTGTCGAACGGTGTCGATCACGCTGCCGTCGCGGTAGCGGATCACCCCGACAATTTTGTCTGTGAACTCAATCGGTTTCGGTACGCCTGTCAGCGAAATTGCCCGCTCATAGAGGGCGTTGATATCAACAACCTTCAGCCCTGCTTCCATGAGGCGTTCGCGGATCTCCGGGCGTGCCGGGTTAACCGCAATGCCATGATCGGTGACCAGCACGTCGATGCTCTCCCCCGGTGTAAGGTGTGTGGTAACGCGCTTCACCACGGTCGGAATGCGGCTACGCAGCAGCGGCGCAACGACGATGGTCAGGTTCGCTGCGGCGGCCACGTCGCAGTGCCCGCCGGACGCGCCACGCATCACGCCGTCGGAGCCGGTAATGACGTTAACGTTGAAATCGACGTCAATCTCCAGCGCGCTGAGGATCACCACGTCCAGCTGATCGCAGCTTGCCGCCTTACTGCCGGGGTTGGCGTAGACGTTAGTGGAGATCTCCACGTGGTTCGGGTTGCGCGCCAGCGAGGCCGCCGCCTGGCCGTCAAAGCACTGGGTATCGAGCAGCTTTTCGATCAGCCCCTTCTCGTGCAGATCCACCAGGCTGCCGGTGATGCCACCCAGCGCAAAGCGTGCCTTCACGCCGCTGCGCTCCATCTTCTCTTCCATAAAGCGGGTGCAGGCCGTGGCCGCCGCGCCGGAGCCGGTCTGCATCGAGAAGCCCGGTTTGAAGTAGCCGGAGTGCTCAATCACATCCGCCGCATAGCGGGCAATCATCAGCTCGCGCGGATTGCTGGTGACGCGCGCCGCGCCGACGCTGATTTTCGCCGGATCGCCCACGCTCTCCACCTGCACGATGTAGTCCACCTGATCCTGCACCAGGCTGGCGGGCATATTGGGGAACGGCACCAGTTCTTCCGTCAGCAGCACCACCTTGCGGGCAAAATGGGCGTCCACCATCGCATAGCCCAGCGAGCCGCAGCACGATTTGCCGTGCGTGCCGTTGGCGTTACCAAACTCATCGCTGCACGGCACGCCGAGGAACGCCACGTCAATGTTCAGCTCACCGTCCTGCAGCAGCTTCACGCGCCCGCCGTGGGAGTGAATTTGCACCGGCTCGTCCATCAGCCCGAGGGAGATGGCCTCCGCCAGCCTGCCGCGCATGCCGGAGGTGTAAATCCGGGTGATGACGCCGCTCTCAATATGTTCGATCAGCGCGTCGTTGCAGGTCATCAGCGAGCTGGAGGCGAGGGTCAGGTTTTTGAAGCCCATCCGCGCCAGCAGCGCCACGACGGTGTTGATCACCCGGTCGCCTTCGCGAAACGCATGGTGGAAGGAGATGGTCATGCCGTCCTGCAGGCCGCAACGCTTAACCGCCTCTTCAATGGAAGCGCAGAGTTTGCGGTTGTGTTTCGTGTCGCTGTCCGCCAGCCACGGCGTGGCGCTGTGGGCGGTATCAAACGGTTTTAACGCCCGCAGATGGGGAAAATTCACATGGAGAAGTTCTGTCTGGTTCATTGTGTCATCCTTACCGACGCACGCCGGAGGCCGCCGCGCGTTCAAGCACCACCTGCGCGTGGTTAATAATCGGTGCATCCACCATCTTGCCGTTGAGCGACACCACGCCAAGGCCGTTACGTTCGCCCTCTTCTGCCGCTTCAATCACCCGCAGGGCGTGATCCACCTCTTCCTGGGTTGGCGCATAGGCGTTATGCAGCAGGTCTATCTGGCGCGGGTTGATCAGCGATTTGCCGTTAAAGCCCATCTTGCGGATCAGATCGACCTCGCGCAGGAATCCGGCCTCGTCGTTAACGTCTGACCACACCACGTCGAAGGCGTCGATGCCTGCCGCGCGGGCGGCGTGCAGCACGGCGCAGCGGGCGTAGAACAGCTCGGTGCCGTCGCCGCGCTCGGTCTGCATATCCATCACGTAGTCAAAGGCCGCCAGTGCAATACCAATCAGGCGCGGCGAGCTGCGGGCAATCGCCACGGCGTTGATGACGCCAATAGCCGATTCAATCGCCGCCATCACGCGGGTAGAACCAACCTCGCGCCCGCACTCCTGCTCGATACGCTCAAGGTGGCCTTCCAGTTCGTAGATGTCGTCCGGGGTGTCGGTTTTCGGCAGGCGGATCACGTCCACGCCGGCGCGCACGGCGGCTTCCAGATCCAGCAGGCCAAACGGCGTGCTCAGCGGGTTAATGCGCACCACGGTTTCGATGTCCTGATACATCGGGTGCTGCAGGGCGTGGAACACCAGCATTCGCGCGGTGTCTTTCTCGCGCAGGGCAACGGCGTCTTCAAGGTCAAACATGATGGAGTCTGGACGGTAGATAAACGCGGTTGAAAGCATGGCGGCGTTGGCGCCGGGCAGGAACAACATACTGCGGCGGAGTTTGCTCATTTCAGCGCCTCCCAGTTGATAGCCTGTTCATCGGCGGCACGCAGAAGCGCACTTTGCAGGCGGGCGCGGATCACACAGTCCAGCGCCCCTTTGTCTTCAATAATGATCAGTCCCTGGTGCACGTTCATGGCGTGCAATGTCTCGTTGACCACCTGGCGAATTTGCTCGCCAAACTGCTTAATCACTTCACTGTGGATGACTATCTCCAGCTCGCCGTGAGCGGGAGCAATTTTCACCATCAGGTCGCTGGACTCCTGCGTTCCGGCCAGCGCCTCCCTTACAATTTTCATGATAAATTCCTGGTAGTTAAGCGACTTCGGCACTCGCACGGTAGTGTGCTTCGAGATGCGCGAAGGTGGAGTCCGGGACAATCTCCCGGATCCGGGAAAACTGCTGAGTCTTGAGCAAGCGGCGCACTTCCGACGCCGAAATGGCGTTGCCGGTGGCCTTGATGCGCGGCATTTCCACCACCTCAATCTGCGGGCTCAGCAAGGCGTGCAGCGTCTGGTTGTACTGACGGGTGATATCGCAAAACGGCTCAGAGCCGATAAAACGATGGGTAATGCCCAGCGCCGGTGCGATAAAGTCCCGGAAGATCAGCACGTCGATTTCGCTCCACGCCTGCTGCACTTTGCCGGTCTCTTTCAGGAAGTAGGCCGGGAAGGTGGCGCGGGAGATGATGTACTGCGAGCCTTCGTGCACGGTCACATTTGGCAGATGCGCGACGCCCGCACGCACCATTGCAAGGCGCGCGCTGAACGGGAAGAACGAGGCATCTTCACGCACCACAAACAGGTGCAGGGCGTCACACTGCATCGCCGCCTGCTCCACCAGATGACGGTGGCCGAGGGTGAACGGGTTGGCGTTCATCACTATCGCGCCAGTCTTCTCCCCGCCCTTGCGCATCCTGCCCAGGGAACGGCAGTAACGCTCGATCCCCTGCGGAGTGTTCTCCATCAGCACGGCGTTGTTGCCGCTCTGGGCAATTGGCCAGAAGCCGCTGCGGGCAAAACGCGCCTTATTGCACGGGCGCGTGCAGAGGAAGAGGTGAAAATGTCCGCGTTCCAGCGCCGCATTCTGCACCTCCGCCAGCAAGCGCGCGCTAAGGTTCTCGCCGCGAAGCTGCTCGTTGACCGCCACGCATTTGATAACGTTGGCGGCCAGCCCGGCGCAACCCACCAGCTGCGCGCCGGACCAGGCTTCGACAAACAGCGTGATGTCGTTGTCCAGGCCCAGGCCGCTGTCTGCCAGCAGGTAACGGATCTGGCTTAAGCGTTCCGGGTGTTTCGCCACCAGCGTGTGGCGAAAATCGATGGGTTGACTGTTCATGCCGCCTTTCTCAGTGTGCCGCCGCAAGCCCGGTAGCTGGCGCTTCCACAATCACGTTGCTCAGATGACCGATATGCTCGATCTCCACTTCAATGCGATCGCCCTCTTTCATAAACAGCGGCGGATTACGCTTTTTCCCCACCCCGCCCGGGGAGCCGGTGATGATCACATCGCCCGGACTTAAGCGAGTAAAGGTGCTGATGTACTCGATCAACTCCGCAACCTTGTGGATCATGCTGCTGGTGTTGTCTTCCTGCACCATGCGGCCGTTCAGCCAGGTGCGGATCGCAAGCTGATGCGGGTCCGGGATCTCATCGGCCGTGGCCATCCACGGGCCAAACGCGCCGGTCTGACGCCAGTTTTTACCGGCAGTGAACCAGGTGTGCTGCCAGTCGCGGGCGGAGCCGTCCATGTAGCAGCTGTAGCCCGCCACGTGGTGCAGCGCCTCATCGCGGCTGATATTCTCTCCGCCTTTGCCGATGATCACCGCCAGCTCGCCTTCGTAGTCGAATTCGCTGGAGTGGCGCGGCTTCAGCACCGGTTCGTTGTGGCCGGTCTGAGAATCCGGGAAGCGCACGAACAGCGTCGGTGCCGGGTTGTGCTGGTCAAACTCCTTGCGCTTGTCGGCGTAGTTCATGCCCACACAGAGGATTTTTTCCGGCTGCTCAATCACCGGTAAGAAGGTGATGGCGCTCATCGGCACGTCCACAGCATCGTTCAGGTAACGGGTGGCCTGCGCCAGCCCGTTGCCCTGCAGCAGCGCTTTGAGGTCGCTGTAGCGGTCGCCGAGACGGCGACCTAAATCAATCACACCTTCGGCCTGGACGATGCCGTAGCTGCGTTTTCCCTGGTATAAAAAGCTTGCGAGTTTCATTGTTCTTTCCTGAAAACTTAAACGAGGAAGTTGCCCAGAATCAGCAGTGAGATAGAGACGTTAATCGCGCCGCCGATACGGGTAGCAATCTGGGCGAAGGGCATCAGGCTCATACGGTTGCCTGCGGTCAGGATCGCCACGTCACCGGTGCCGCCCTGGCCGCTCTGGCAGCAGGAGACGATGGCGACATCAATCGGGTGCATACCAATCTTTTTGCCGACGAAGAAGCCGGTCGCCACCAGCGAAGAGACGGTACTGATAATCACCAGCAGGTTAGTCAGCGTGAAGGCCGCGACCAGTTCATGCCATGGGGTGATCGCCACACCCACCGCGAAGAGAATGGGATAGGTCACCGAGGTCTGGAAGAATTTGTACACCACCTGAGAGCCTTCCAGCAGACGCGGAGAGGCACCGTTGCAGAGCTTCACCAGCACCGCCATAAACAGCATGCCAACCGGCGCAGGCAGACCAATCAGCTTGTGGCCGAGCATGCCCAGCATGTAGAGCAGCACCGCCAGCAGCGCACCGGAGGCGATGGTGGTGACGTCCGCTTTGCCGGAGAACGCCGGTTGAGAAACGGTGGCATCGGCATTCGCGCGGTTCGGCATCAGCTGACCTTCACCGGTCAGGTGTGGATAACGCTTGCCCAGCTGGTTCAGACAGCCGGAGATGATGATGGCGGTCAGTCCGCCGAGCATCACCATCGGCAGCACGCGGCCGAGCGCCACGCCCTGATCCATGTGCAGCAGGGTGGCATAGCCGATGGAGAGCGGGATTGCCCCTTCGCCCACGCCGCCCGCCATAATCGGCAGAATGATAAAGAAGAAGATCTGGAACGGCTCAAGACCCAGTGCCAGACCCACGCCCATCCCCACCAGCATGCCGACGAGCTCGCCGCACAGCATCGGGAAGAAGATGCGCAGGAAGCCCTGAATCAGCACCGTGCGGTTCATGCTCATGATGCTGCCGACGATAATGCAGCAGATGTAGAGGTAGAGAATGTTGGTGGATTTGTAGAACCTGGTGGTGGACTCGACCACCACGTCCGGCAACAGGCCGTAATAGACCAGCGCGGAAGGGATAAAGGTGGCGCAAATTGCCGCCGCGCCGAGCTTACCGACAATCGGCAGGCGTTTGCCAAACTCACCGCAGGCAAAGCCGAAGAACGCAAGCGTGGCCACCATCACCACGATATCGCTTGGCAGTTTTCCGCCCAGACAATCAATGGCAATCAGCGCGCCCGCCAGAACGAACAGCGGCAGAGGAATAATCCCGATTTTCCAGGTATCCATAATATGCCACCAGCGCTCTTTGAGCGATGGCCGCTGAATATCAATCGGGTCGTGGGTAACAGAGAAAGAATCGTCAGTTGTGCTCATAATAAGCCCCTTGGTTATTTTGTGCGTTCAGCTTAGAGTCACAAAGGCTTACTTTATGTGAGGAATGGCATATTAAAAGCGAAGTTTTAATGGCAGCTATGGTTTTAATGGTTTCTTTTATTTAATGTGATTTGCCCCTTATTTATTGCCGTGGTTTTTATGGTTTCTTTTCTAAATTGAACAAACAAATAACATTTAACTGTGCGCAGTTAAGCGCGAAAGCCTTTCAGATAAATCTTTTACAGCCCTTGCTGTGCAAGGGATCACAAGTTTTCTGCAAAGCGGGCATCCGCATGAAAAAAGATGATATATTGGCGATCTTCGTTGATACCACGCGTGATAGTTATGAAAGTATCGTTTCAGATTAAGCTGTTTGTTTCGCTGGTTGTCTTTTTCTCAGTGCTTTTTGCGCTACTGGGCGGATATTATTATGTCGACGTTGGCCGACAGCTTTATCAGGAAATGAGTGCACGCGCAAAAATACAGGCTGAAGAGATCGCGCTTATTCCGTCATTGCGAAAAGAAGTCGAACAAAAAGATATCAACGCCATTCACGATTTTATGCAGAAAATAGCCACCCACAGTGACGCCAGTTTTATTGTGATTGGCGATAACAAGGGGCTGCATCTGTTTCATTCCGTTTTTGCAGACAGAGTGGGTCATACGCTGGTCGGAGGCGACAACGAAGAGGTGCTGCACGGCAAAAGCACCACCACCATCCGCAAGGGAGGACTGGGCATTTCGCTGCGCAGCAAAGCGCCCATTTTTAACGATGCCGGTCAGGTGGTGGGGATTGTCTCGGTGGGCTATCTCACCAGCTACCTTGATACCATCACCGTCAGTAAAGTGGTCAACATCCTGATTGCCGCCGTACTGCTACTGCTTGCCCTCTTTATCTTCTCCTGGTTCTTTACCCGCAGTATCAAGAAGCAGATTTTCTCCCTGGAGCCGAGAGAAATTGGTCTGCTGGTGCGCCAGCAGAAGGCGATGATGGAGTCCATTTATGAAGGGGTGATCGCCATTGACGATGAACGGCGAATTGAAGTGATCAACCAGGCGGCGCGCAAACTGCTGGGCCTGAGCCAGCCTGCCCGGGAACTGCGCGGGCAGTTGATAAACGAGGTGATCGATCCGGTGCCGTTCTTCGAAACACAAACCATGCTCGCCAAAGACACCCATGACGAGATTTGCCGCTTTAACGATCTCACGGTGATCGCCAGCCGGGTGCGGATCATGCTGGAGGACTCGCTGCAGGGCTGGGTGATCACCTTCCGCGATCGCAACGAGATCGACTCGCTCAGCGCCCAGCTCAGCCAGGTCAAACGCTATGTCGATAACCTGCGCATCATGCGTCACGAGCAGCTAAACCGGATGACCACCCTCTCCGGTCTGCTGCATATGGGCCGCTATGAGGAGGCGATTGGCTACATTCAGGCGCAGTCGGAACACGCCCAGGAGCTACTCGACTTTATCTCTTCGCGCTTCAGCTCCCCGACCCTGTGCGGCCTGCTGCTGGGGAAAGCCGCGCGGGCGCGAGAGAAAGGGGTGGAGCTGAATTTCGACCCGGCCTGTCGGCTGGACAGACCGTTCCTCGCGCTGCCTGAAGAGGCGCTGATTTCTATCATTGGCAACCTGCTGGATAACGCCATTGAAGCGACCCAGCGCTCGCCGCTTCCGCATGCTCCTGTGGAAGTGCTGATAAAACTGAGCGAACAAGAACTCATCATCGAAGTGGCCGATCAGGGCGTGGGCATTAAACCGGAGATCCGTGACAGGATATTTGAGCGCGGCATCACCACCAAAACGCGCGGCGATCACGGCATTGGTTTGTATCTGATCGAAAGCTATGTCACACAGGCAGGCGGTGCAATTGAGGTTGCCGATAACACGCCGCGGGGGGCGATTTTCTCACTGTTCATCCCCGCCACGGGAACCGCCCGGCATCCCGCACAGGAACAGGAAAATACCGATTATGCAACATGAACTTATCGACGTACTGATTGTTGAAGACGAGAACGAACTGGCGCAACTGCACGCAGAGCTGATCGGCAAACATCCGCGTCTGAGACTGGTGGGGATTGCCTCGTCGCTGGCGCAAGCGCAGGTTGAACTTGAAAGTAAACAGCCGCAGCTGATGTTGCTGGATAACTACCTGCCGGACGGGAAAGGTATCACCCTTATCAGTAACCCCATGCTCGCCCGCGCCAACTGTTCGGTAATTTTCATCACCGCCGCCAGCGATATGGACACCTGCAGCCAGGCCATTCGTAACGGGGCGTTTGATTACATCCTGAAGCCGGTTTCCTGGAAGCGGCTCAGCCAGTCGCTGGAGCGTTTTGTGCAGTTTGCTGAGCAACAGCGGGTCTGGAAGATTGTCGACCAGCAGAACGTCGATTCCCTCTATCAGCTACAGGCGAAAAACTACCGCCAGGACAACGGCAGCAAAGGCATTGAGGAAAATACGCTGGCGCGGGTGCAGGCGCTGTTTAACGACAAGGCGACGCACTGTTTTACGGTGGATGAGGTGGTAAGCGAAACGGGGTTGAGTAAAACCACCACCCGGCGCTATCTGGAGCACTGCGTGGAGGCAGGTTTTCTGACGGTGGAGATGCTGTACGGCAAGATTGGGCATCCGCGGAGGATGTATAAACGTAGTGCGGTTTGAAGAAAAGTTCCCTCTCCCTGTGGGAGAGGGTTAGGGTGAGGGCAACAGCCCGCACTATCTCAATACATACCCATAAAGCCGCTTAATCCCGTCGGCATCCTTTTCGCTGTATACGCCCTGCAGCTCCGGCGAGAAGCCCGGCAGCAGGTTAATCCCCTCTTCCAGCGCCAGGAAGTAGCGCTGCACCGCCCCGCCCCAGACTTCGCCCGGCACTACGCAGAGCACGCCTGGTGGATATGGCAGCGCGCCTTCGGCGGCAATACGGCCTTCTGCATCACGGATGCGCACCAGCTCCACGTTCCCGCGAATATACGCCTGATTGGCATCCTGCGGATTCATTACCACCGCGGGCAGGCTCTCCTTGCGGAACATCGCTTTCTGCAGATCTTTCACATCAAAACTGACGTAAAGATCGTGCATCTCCTGACACAGCTGGCGGAGTGTGTAATCCCTATAGCGCACCGGGTATTTCTGGTAGATGGTCGGCAACACGTCCGCCAGCGGCGTATCGTCTTCAATATGCTGTTCAAACTGGCCAAGCATCGCCACCAGCTGCGCCAGCTTCTCGCTGCTTTCGGCAGGCGTCAGCAGGAAGAGGATCGAGTTGAGATCGCACTTCTCCGGCACGATGCCATTTTCCCGCAGATAGTGCGCAAGGATGGTCGCCGGAATACCGAAATCAGTATATTCCCCGGTTTCAGCATCGATGCCCGGCGTGGTCAGCAGCAGCTTGCACGGATCGACAAAATACTGATCGCGGGCATAACCCTCAAATCCGTGCCATTTCGCGCCCGGCTCAAAGCTGAAGAAACGACGTTCGCTGGCGATGGCCTGAGTGGGATGATCCTGCCACGGACGGCCTGCCACCACTGGCGGAATAAACGGTTTGATCATATGGCAATTTGCAATGATCGCCTTACGCGCTTCAATCCCCAGCTCGACGCACTCCGCCCACAGCCTGCGTCCGCTCTCCCCTTCGTGAATTTTTGCGTTCACATCCAGTGCCGCAAACAGGGGATAAAACGGGCTGGTGGAGGCATGCAGCATAAACGCGTTGTTCAGGCGCTTGTGTGGACAGAAACGCGCCTGGCCCCGGATATGGTTATCCTTTTTATGGATCTGCGAGGTTTGCGAGAACCCGGCCTGCTGTTTATGCACCGACTGGGTCACGAAAATGCCCGGATCGTTCTCGTTCAGCTCCAGTAACAGCGGGGAGGTTTCCGCCATCATCGGAATGAACTGCTCGTAGCCCACCCAGGCGGAGTCAAACAGAATGTAATCGCACAGATGGCCGATCTTGTCGATCACCTGACGGGCGTTGTAGATCGTGCCATCGTAAGTGCCAAGCTGGATCACTGCCAGGCGGAACGGGCGGGTCTCGTCTGCCTTCTCCGGCGCCACGTCGCGGATCAGATTGCGCAGGTACGCGTCGTCAAAGCAGTGTTCGTCAATCCCACCGATAAAGCCAAACGGGTTACGCGCCGCTTCCAGATACACCGGCGTCGCGCCTGCCTGAATCAGGGCCCCGTGATGGTTGGATTTGTGGTTATTGCGATCAAACAGTACCAGATCGCCACGGGTCAGCAGCGCGTTGGTCACCACCTTGTTGGCCGCCGACGTACCGTTCAGCACGAAGTAGGTTTTATCCGCATTGAACACTTTCGCAGCGAACTTTTGCGCATGCTTGGCGGAACCTTCGTGGATCAGCAGATCGCCGAGCTTCACGTCGGCATTGCACATATCGGCGCGAAAAACGTTCTCACCAAAGAAGTCATAGAACTGTCGTCCCGCCGGGTGTTTTTTGAAAAACGCCCCGTGCTGGTGGCCCGGACAGGCAAAGGTGCTGTTGCCCATTGCAACATACTGGCTCAGGGTGTCGAAAAACGGCGGTAATAGGTTCTCTTCGTAACGACTGGCGGCAGATTCCAGTTCCAGGAACTCCTGCGCTTTACCCGAGATGACAGCCGTGGCGCCCTCGGGCACGTCCATCAGCTCTTGCGAGAATAGATAGACCGGTAAATGAAAGCCCGTGCGTTTCAGCAACGCAAGAATGCCGCTGCGACTCTCCGCGAGCGTAATGACGACTGCCGCCACATCGGTGAAATCAGTGTTATCCAGCGTCACCTTTTCGCGATGCGTGGACACAGTGGAAACCAGCTCACGGCTGACGGCGATTTTCATGGTTTTCATAGGCGCTATTACCCTCACCGAACGGTGAGACAGGGAGGAGAAAATTCGCGCAATAATGTCACCTTTTATTTTGAGGTGCAAGAAGGAATCAGTATGCACTTCACCACCCAAAGCTAAGCCTAAATGAGCGCTGGCGTGTCATAATCATGCAATACCAATGATTAAGTAACAGGAGTTTTCCGTGGTTATCGGGCCATTTATCAACGCGGGTGCCGTATTGCTGGGCGGCGTACTCGGTGCAGTGTTAAGTCAGCGATTACCGGAGCGTATTCGCGTCTCTATGCCCTCCATTTTCGGCCTGGCCTCACTCGGGATTGGTATTCTGCTGGTGATCAAATGCGCTAACCTGCCGGTTATGGTGCTGGCCACCCTGCTCGGGGCGCTGATTGGCGAGTTTTGTTATCTGGAAAAGGGGATTAACAACGCGGTCAGCAAAGCGAAAAACCTGATAGCCCGGCCGGGCAAAACCAAACACGGTACCCACGAGACGTTTATTCAAAACTACGTTGCCATCATTATTCTTTTTTGCGCCAGCGGCACCGGGATTTTCGGCTCGATGCAGGAAGGGATGACCGGTGACCCCAGCATCTTAATCGCGAAGGCGTTTCTCGATTTCTTCACCGCTACGATTTTTGCCACCACGCTCGGTATCGCGGTGGCCGCGATTTGTGTGCCAATGCTGCTGATTCAGCTGGCGCTCGCCACCTGCGCCACCCTAATCCTTCCGCTGACCACGCCCGCGATGATGGCGGATTTTACCGCCGTTGGCGGTCTGCTCCTGCTGGCAACAGGGCTGCGCATCTGCGGGATCAAGATGTTCGCGGTGGTGAATATGCTACCTGCCCTGCTGCTCGCCATGCCGCTTTCCGCGCTGTGGACCCACTTTTTCGCTTAGGATTACGACGAACTGGTGAGAGATTGTGCAGTCTGTAACGAAAACAACATTTTTCGTTGACGACGGAGAGTGAATCGGGTTTAATGCGCCCCGTTGCCCGGATAGCTCAGTCGGTAGAGCAGGGGATTGAAAATCCCCGTGTCCTTGGTTCGATTCCGAGTCCGGGCACCAAATTCATATCAACGGACCTCCACGGAGGTCCGTTTTTGCATTCTGAGCCCGCCAAAACCAACGCTTCAATAATCCCTTAATTCCACCCAACTCAATCAACTTCAACCCGCATCAAGTCCCTTGCGAGGGTACAACTGAGGGTATAGTCTGATTCGATAAAATTTATACCCCTTTTACTATCAGGAGATACCGCCAATGGCGCTCACTGACGCTAAAATCCGTGCAGCCAAACCGGTTGAAAAACCTTATAAACTTGCCGACAGCGGCAACATGTTTTTGCTTGTTCACCCTAACGGCTCACGCTACTGGCGGCTCCGCTACCGGTTTCTGGGCAAAGAGAAAACGCTCGCTCTGGGTGTCTATCCTGAAGTCTCGTTATCAGAAGCAAGGGAAAAACGCGATACGGCGAGGAAGCTGATAGCTGAGGGAACTGACCCGTGCGAACAGAAACGGATCAAAAAATCGGTACCCGAAACAGCTCAGACATTTGAAGGCATCGCAAGGCAGTGGCATAAGAGCAACAAAAAATGGTCAGCTTCACATAGTGAGAAAATACTGAAAAGCCTCGAAACTCATGTGTTTCCCTTTATTGGCTCACGTGACATTACCACCCTCAGGACTCCCGATTTACTTGTTCCAGTAAAGGCTGCCGAAGCCAAAGAGATCTATGAGATTGCAGCACGCCTTCAGCAGCGTATCACTGCAATCATGCGCTATGCTGCCCAGTCAGGCATTATCACCTATAACCCTGCCGTGGATATGGCTGGCGCGTTAACCACGGTGAAACGCCAGCACCGCCCGGCCCTCGCCTTAAATCGCATTTCAGAGCTTCTTGAACGACTGGATGCATACAGAGGACAACCTCTCACCCGGCTGGCAACTAAACTCACCCTGCTTATCTTCATCCGTTCCAGTGAACTACGCTTTGCCAGGTGGTCTGAGATCGACTTTGAGAAAGCCATGTGGACCATTCCTCCTGAGCGGAAACCTATAGAAGGGGTCAAGTATTCCCATCGTGGCTCAAAAATGCGTACAGAGCATCTGGTTCCACTGTCAACCCAGGCACTGGATATTCTGCAGCAGATCCACACTATCAGCGGAGAACATGAACTGGTTTTCACCGGCGATCATAATCCATGGAAACCCATGAGTGAAAATACAGTAAATAACGCACTACGCCTGATGGGCTACGACACGAAAGTGGATGTATGTGGTCACGGCTTCCGGGCAATGGCCTGCAGTTCGTTGATTGAGTCAGGGTTATGGTCAAGGGACGCTGTTGAACGCCAGATGAGTCATCAGGAGCGAAATGGTGTTCGCGCAGCCTACATACATAAAGCAGAGTTTATGGATGAGCGCAGGCTGATGCTGCAATGGTGGGCTGATTTTCTTGGTGCAAATGAGGAGAAACCAGTAAGCCCCTTTGACTATGCCAAACAGTGCTCTAGATAGTTGCCATCCAATACCGAACCAAAATTGAACTGGAAGATGTGAGCTTCAGCCTGGCAGAGTGAAGGTGCAAAAATAGCATTCACGCCCTTCCTCATATTGAGCGGGGCAGTGTCTAAACAGCACAGAGAGTGGATCCTCTTCACTTACAGTAAGCTATATTTTTACTTAATAACAAAACGTGCCAGTGAAATGTTCGATGAAATTGGCATCGCATATGGTTTCCGTCAGTGATGGTCATCATACTACTGAACCCATTTTTTATGAAATGGAATTGAATTTACCCTTAATAAATATATGATACATGCATGTAAAAAAATTAAATATATCTAATATCTCCTTCAGGATTGGTTTTCTTTGTTGCCGTTATAAACAATAGCGGCAACATACAACCAACGACAATTGGTTGTTTTAATTGATTTAATATCACCAGTCACATTCTTGCTGCAAATAATTCACAGAGATATCTTTACTAACCATAATATTAAGTCTATTTATTTACTCACTGGAGATTATGCGCATCATGACATAATTCAGTTTTTTTACGCTGACATCTTTCAACAGGATCACATCAATCGTTTACGCACTTTTTAATACGGGGGAGCCATGTCATTTGAATTAATATCACCTCAGTTACTGACGGAGTTCAGAACCAGAAAAATAAGTAGCGCTACCGTTATTGATATTCTTGATGGCCTGCAGGCCGGTAATGCGCTGACGCACAAAATACAGGCAATGAATGCGCACGACCATTATTTTGCTGCCCAGGCTTATACCGTTAGCTGGAAAATGGTGCGTAAAAGCAGTGACATCATGCAGGCACAGCCCGCTACCTGGGCTCAGGTCAGTCGTTTTCTGGTGCCCGAGCTACACAGCGGAGCGGGTCTGGTCTACGTGGCCGGTGCAGGTCCGCTGTTGACCCATGCCGCGCTGGCGGGAGGTATGAGCTGCACTTATTTCGAACAACTGGGCTTCGCCGGCGTGATTCTGGGGGGGGCAGTGCGCGACCTGCGTGAAATTAAGCAACTGTCGATGCCAGTGCTCGCCAGTAATCCCATTCCCACCGATACCCAGGGCGCTTACTGGGTGGCCGAAACCGGCACCCACTGCCAGATAGAACAGGTCACGGTGCAAAGCGGTGATTTGATGGTCTCGGACATCAACGGCACGGTGGTGGTACCCCAGGCACTGACAGCACAACTGCTGCAGCAGGCACTCTCTGTCGACAGTACAGAAAACGCCATGCTGGAGAAAATCAGACAGGGCGCACGCCTGCCCGAGCTGATTAATATCACCGGCCGAATTTAACCCCCCCTTTATTAACGAGATAAATCATGATAACTGTCCATACCCTGGGGCCAGCAGGCACCAATTGCGAAAAAGCGGCTCATCTGTGGCTGAAGAATAACGGTCATCATGGCGAGGTTAAATTACATCAGACGCTTGAGGATGCAGCTCAGTATATGAGAAATACCAACGGTGCTGATATTTTATTGGGGTGTATCGTTTATCCGCATCTCCATCACCTGGTGTTTAAAAACCTCAGTTATTTAAAGCTAATCGATTGCTTTGTCATGAATACCCATAATATGGTTTTCGCTGGCAAAAACCTGGACCCGGGTGAGATCAAAACCGTAGGTTCTCACCCGGCACCACAGGATTTAATTCACCAGGTACCCGGCATCAGTAAACAACTGTCCATCAAACTGTTTAATTCCAACAGCGAAGCAGCACGTCAATGTGCAGCGAATGCGGTCGATGCATGCATTTCCACCGATATATCTGCCCGCAGCAGCGGCCTGACCATACTGACCGACTTCGGCCCGGTACCGATGGGGTTTTCCATCCATGCAAAAATCGGCTGATACAGGTAATGAGTTTTAACGTAAACCAAACCCAAAAAACAGGTATCCCTATGAGCTTACATTTAGGCAGCGAAATGATCCCTTACGATATGGATTTACAGCGTCCGGAAGGAACCGAAAGCAAAATTACCGCCAGATTCGTGCACGGTGTGGGTTTTACCCTGGCGTTCTGGAAATTTAAACCCGGAGCTAAAATTCCCGAACATAAACACTTACATGAAACAGCCACCTCTGTTCTGCAGGGCTCGCTACGCCTGACCGTCGATGGACGCACCCTGTATCTGCATGCGGGCGATACCTTCATTATTCCCTCCTGGGCTGTTCACCATGCTGAAGCACTGGAGGATTCTGAGGTGCTGGATGTCTATACGCCGGTGCGTGAGGATTACGTGGCCAGGCAAAATGGTGTGACCGAAACCTACCTGACCCGGTCACAACGTGCCGACCAGATTGACGGTGAGCCGTAATCATCCTGTTTGTGGCCCGATTCTGCTGTTCCTTCTGGAGTGAGCATTATGATATTCGCCCATGATATAGACGTGCTGACCGGTGAGTTCAGCCGGGAAAGAGAATTGTCCTGTCGTAACCCCAGCATGCCGCCGGCAAAGCATGAGGACTAGTCACCCGCGTCATGGCGGCATTTTCCCGCGAAACAGCTGCCGGTTTATCCGGATGTATGCGCGCTGCAATACTGTGAGAAACAACTTCAGCTGAGCCCGCCGCTGGTGCTGGCCGGCGAAATACGCCACTGTCAGCAACAGTTTGCCCAGATCGCCGAAAGGCGTGGCGTTCTGCTGCAGGGCGGTGACTGCGCCGAATCGTTCGCTGATTGCCAGGCTACCGCTGTCCGCGATCACGTTCTGACCATGACGCAAATGGCAGTATTGATTCAGCAGGCTACCGGGCTGCCGGTGCTGAAAATAGGCCGTATTGCCGGACAGTTCGCCAAACCTCGCAGCCAGCCGGAAGAAACTGTTGGCGAACTCACCCCACCCAGCTTCCGCGGCGAAATTATCAATGATCGCGAATTTAGTCCCCATGGCCGCACGCCGGATCCGATGCGCATGCTACACGCCTATCACCACTCGGCCTCCACCCTGAATCTGTTACGCGCGCTGGATAACGCCGTCTTTACATTTTACACCACACAGCAGCAGGAATGCCTTCACCCCTGCGTGACCGAGCAATACTACCGGACGCTGCGCACACAGCTACAGGACAGTTGCCGCCGTGTCAACGATCAGCGGCCACGCCAGCCGCTGTTTACCAGCCACGAAGCGCTATTGCTTAATTATGAGGAGGCGTTAACCCGCCGGGATCTCGCCTGTGGCGGCTGGTATAACTGTTCGGCGCATATGTTGTGGCTGGGGGAACGTACCGGTGATATCGATTTCGCTCATGTCGAATATCTGCGCGGTATCGCCAACCCCGTCGGCATCAAGTGCGGGCCGGCAATGACACCGGACAGGCTGCTCGACCTGCTGAAGCGGTTAGACCCGCACTATACACCGGGGAAAATCGTGCTGATCGCACGAATGGGCCTGACGCAGATAAACACCAGACTCCCCGGGCTAATCCAGGCTGTTAAGACCTCCGGTCATCCGGTGATTTAGCTGGTCGATCCGATGCACGGCAATACCCGGGGTCTGATGCTCAGAGGAACGAAAACTCACGTTAAGGAATTTTGGTAATGAGATGATAAAAAAGGATCCGGAGCCCCCTTTAGTGAGTTCTTGTGTTTCATCGTAATAAACATATGCATCGAGTCTAGTGGGAGCGAAGCTGAAAAATGCAACATAAGTTTTTTGTGAACTGAAACTGAGTAAAAATCACGAATGTATGAAATGATTTTAACAGAGCTTACCCATTGACAATTCATGGAGTTGAAATGTTGTCGCAGGCTTAACGTTTTGATGACTGGAGAATTGAATGCAAAGCTAAGGAAAAGTTGTTCCAAAAGGAGAGCGTCATGAAACTAGTACACACTAAAAGTTATCCAGGCATGAACCACTGTTGTAAGTTACCGTCGACACCGTTGATCGTTCCTGATATTCAGTTTCCTTTCACCGCCCCTCCTCCGCGTTCCGACAGTGATCAGTTGCGGACGTGTGCACTCACTTGGGCGCAGCGTTACGGTTTGATCGGCCGCCGCGGGGCACATCGGCTAAGTACTACGCCATTGCTTGAACTGGGGTTCGCGTTATGTGGGAGAGCTCCCACAGAACGTGCCGAAATTCTGGTGTGCTGGTATCTCTGGGCACTCATTCTTGATGACCGTATTGATGACGGACCATGGGCGGAAAACGGGGCGTTGGAGCATTTTGTCACCTCGGTGCAGGCTGTGATCGGGAACGACGAGAGTGCTAATCTTTCGGGAAAAATCAGTCAATTTGATGACCCAATGCTTGTTGTCTTGGTCGATGATTTGTGGCCGCGAACCCGGAACTTAGGAGACGATCGTTGGCGGCATCAGCTCGTGCAAAATTTAGTCCGGCATCTCCGTGCACAAACGACGCTGGTACGAATGCGGGAAATAGACGCGGCGGTTACGTTGGCCAAGTATTTGCCTTTGCGGCGAGATTCATTTGGAGCACTGTTCTTCTTTGATCTCATCGACGCGGCAGAAACTCTCGACCCGTACCAACATTCAGCGGACATCGAATGGTGGAACACACTGCGTGAACACTGTGCTAACATCATTGCATGGACGAACGATATCCATTCGGTTGCCAAAGATGTGGTTTGTGGTGAGCGCTTCAACCTGGTATCAATACTGGCGGACACCACAGGCATCGACTGGTCTACCGCGATTGAATCCGCTCATCAGATGGTGAAAACAGCTGTTGCAGAATTCACTGCAGCTGCTACGCAGCATACAAGTTACGGGCTGTCTAAAGCGACTGACCCTGATCGCCTACGTTATATTGTCCGTGCAGCAGGCGACTGGCATCGGACCGTTTCTCGCTATCACCTGCAGAACACAAATTCTACAGCACAGTCCACTCGACAGGTGGACCTGAAACTTACTCCTCCCACGCTTAAATCCCGACAATTCGAAATCGACCCTTATCCCTTGTATGAGCGTCTACGGACCACCATGCCAATCGTATACGACGAGCCCACGGATGTGTGGCTTATCAGTCGGTACGTGGATGTCAAAGCCGCATTGACTCACCCAAATGTGAGCAATAACAATTACACATGGCAGATTGGACCACTGCTGGGACGCACTATTGTCGCTATGGACGGTTGTGAACACGCTCAACACAGAGCGTTGCTTAGCCCGGCATTTCGCGGCAAAGCACTTGAAGTACTCAGAGACTCCATCACGTCAGTTACTACCGACCTGCTGGCGCAGATGCATGGTCGAACTCAGGTTGATCTCATTGCTGATTTTACCTCAGTGTTGCCGGTTCGCGTGATGGCTCGTGCGCTGGGTCTCCCGGCTAACACTTCCCAGGAGCTGGAACAGCTAAAAAACTGGTGCGCCATCGGCTTCTCTTATTTGGGCAACTATCGACAGGATCCGGCACTGTTGACTGGGGGCTTATCCAACCGGGATAGTTTTTATGAATTCATTCAACCATATATCGACGCCCGCCGTGCTCAACCTACAGACGATTTGATCTCGCATTTACTGGCGGCACGAATCGACAATAAGCCTTTATCCGAGACGTTCATCAGGGCTTACTGTGCAATCCTGATGACAGCGGGTAGTGAGACCAGCCACGGAGCCTTAGCTAATCTTATTGCCAATCTGTTGAGTGAGCCAGGTGTCAAAGATGCGGTGATGACCAATCCCGACCTGATGGATAATGCGCTCACCGAAACTTTGCGGCGTAATCCTCCTCTGCAACTCGTTCTCAGGGAAGCGAATGAATCACTAGATTTACCGTCAGGAACACTCCCTTCTGGTGCGACCTTTGCATGTCTAATCGGCTCAGCCAACCGTGATCCAGATAGATTTCCCGATCCCGACACCTTCAATATGTCACGCCCCAATCAGACGACAAGCCATTTTGCTTTCGGTGCTGGACGTCATTTTTGCTTGGGGGCGATGCTGGCACAGATGGAGATTACGACTGCCAGCCGTATGTTATTACAGACGTTTCCGGGCGTGCGTTGGGCGCCGGGGTTTCAGCCTACAGAACACGGATTTCTCAACCGTTGTCCTCATCGACTGGAGGTAACATTATGACCGTCACCGCCCCCTCAGGGAAAACCTGTTATACCCAAAGTTATCTCGGTGACCAGTGCGCCAGTCAATTAGCACGACTTCGTACCCTGGAATATGCCTTTGACCCGTTAAGTAAAACGGTTTTTGACCAGATGACTCTTCCGGCCAGGTCTAGCATCCTTGATCTTGGTGCTGGTGCGGGATCTCTGGCAGGCTGGCTGGCCAAGAGATATCCCGATGCTACAGTCACCGCCACCGACATTGACACCCGATTCCTTATAGATATACCTGGTATTCGGGTGATAACCCATAATGTTGTGGCCGATGATTTCCCTGCTGCTTCCTTTGACGTGGTGCACGCTCGGGCGCTCCTGTGTCACCTCACCGATCGTGAAGACGTATTGACTCGAGCCGTCAGTTGGGTTCGTCCGGGCGGTTGGTTAGTGATAGAAGATGTGAGTCTACAACCAAGTTTGAGAACTACGAACCCGTTGTTCCGAAAAGTCGCCCAAGCTGGTATCTCTCTTTTGGAGCGGTCAATTGGTTCCGATATGCTCTGGGCCGATACTCTCCCCAGCCGGTTACGTGCCAGAGGGCTATCCCAAATAGAGAGTCGCACCCTTGAAGGCCACATCGGCGACAACAGTCCAGCCGATACCTTTTGGGCTGCAACCACCGCCCAAGCTGGACCAGCGCTGCTGAAACTTGGGCTACTCACCCAAAACGACCTTGATGCCATGGCAAACCTGCGTGCCGATCCTGAGTTCACTGACGCTGCTTTGACATTCGTCAGCGCCTGGGGACAAGTCCCCGAACATGGGTTGACGGCATAGTGCTGTCCCCACACATTGCCCCCGGGGGGCAATTGCACAAAAGGGAATACAAGAATGCTCAACGATGTCGTATTAGTTAACTCACAAGATGTACAAATCGGTGTCTGTAATAAACGAATCGCGCACCAGGGAACGGGAAAGCTCCACCGCGCATTTTCGGTGCATCTAATCAACAGCGCCGGGCATCATTTACTTCAGTGTCGTGCTGCAGGAAAAATGCTTTGGCCAGGTTTCTGGTCGAATGCTTGCTGCAGTCATCCGGCACCTGGTGAAACGATTATGGACGCTGCGTCTCGTCGCCTGCGCGAAGAATTAGGGATATCTGCCTCCTGCCGCTACATATATAGTTTTGAGTACCATGCTCTTTATGGCTCGATTGGTGCGGAAAATGAATTATGTCATGTATTAGTTGCGCAATCTGATGATGTGGTCTGTCCTTCGACTGAAGAAGTCAGCGATACCACGTGGCTGACCCGGACTGAAGTATCAGCCCGGCTTTCAGAATCAGAAGCTCAATTCACACCCTGGTTTCGAATGGAGTGGCGTTGTCTTTTATCTGAGTACCCTTCGTTCGATACTGTAACGGCTAACTAAAACGTTGCACTAATTCAGTGCGCATTGTTGTGCTCAATGTTCATATTCATCCCGTGCATGTAGCGCTACCTCTTCCCCTGGGACCTGGAGGTATTTTCAGGCCCAAGGGATGGCTTTGTAGTCTTTCCCAAAGACGAACCGCAAGCAGTTAAGGCTCCACGTGCATTTCCTCGAAAAGTGCCACGCGATCTCTAAAAAACCATTATTATCATAATATTGACCTATAAAATAGACTCTACTGTGTGACCTTGTCGTCTTCCAGAATTTTATAAACCGTGGAGCGGGTTATGCTGAGCTGCCGGGCTATCGCCGTAGCGCCATTACCTTCCTGGTGAAGCACCAGCACGGCTTTACGGTCGATGGTGCGCCGGCGCCCGAATCGGACGCCTTTCAGTTTCGCTTCCTCCCGGCCTTCATTGGTGCGCTCCAGTATTCTTCGCCTTTCGGCCTGCGCAACGGCTGAAAGAATGGTGACCACCATCTGGCCCATTTCTCCGTCGGTACTGATCCCGTCATCGATAAACCGGACAGCCACGCCCTGGGCGTCGAATGCTTTAATCAGCTGGATCATATCGGCGGTGTCACGGCCAAGACGGTCGAGCTTCTTCACAAGGATGACATCTCCTTCCTCCACCGTCATCCGCAACAAATCCAGCCCTTCCCGATCGGTTGAACTGCCGGATGCCTTGTCGGTAAAGATGCGGTTGGCTTTCACCCCCTCGTCATTAAGGGGTCAGTTTGGATATCGAAAATTATTGTACGTTAAGGTTATTTTTTGTACCTCTGAGCTATGGTAAAGCTTGACCACTTTGACAGGCAGCTTTGAGCGAGGAGCGGACGTCGGTTATCACGAAACAAGTCTCGAAGATCATTTCGGAAAATATAAACAATTCGGAATATACCGGCCTGATAATCTCAACCAGACTCAAGGCCAAGAGTTTCCCTACGCAGCAGGGCCCATTCAATCAATGCCGCCATAGATGGACCCAGTGCTGTTCCCAGTTCCGTGAGGGAATATTCAACACGAGGCGGGACTTCAGGATAAAGCGTTCGTAGTACAATCCCATCTTTTTCCAGCTGCTTAAGCTGCTGAATGAGCATCTTTTGATTTACACCCTCTATCTTACGTTCAAGTTCAGAAAAGCGCAGTGGGACTTTAGCGGCGAAAAGCTGGCATAAAATTATTGTCTTCCATTTACCTTCAATAATCTTCAGGGCTTCGCTGGTAGCCTGCGCCCATACGAGTCGTTGTTCAGGTACATCACAATGCCAGTCTCTTTCCATACTTACCTCCAGGTAAGCAACCCACTATTTTGTAGGTTCTTGTCGTTATCACAGTATGGGATTAGTGTACCCCCTATTGCTTACAACTTCAGGAGTTAAATATGAAAATCGGCGTAATTGGTACAGGCAATATTGGCGGTACGCTTGCACGTAAGTTAAGCGAAGCTGGGCATGAGGTAAAAGTGGCAAATTCACGCGGTTTAGACGCTGTAAGGAAATTTGCCGGTGAAATTAACGCAGTGCCGGCGGACATTCATGGTGTAGTTACTGACATAGATGCCGTTATTCTGTCAATTCCATTCCCTGCGGTGAGTAGTCTGCCTGATGGGCTTTTCTCGGGTTTACCTCCACATGTCCCTGTCATTGACACGAGCAACTATTATCCAGGTCTGCGTGATCCGCAGATTGCTGCGCTGGATGCAGGTCAGACGGAAAGTGAATGGGTTCAGGAGCAGATTGGGCATCCAGTTATCAAAGCCTTCAACAATATACTCGCCGACTCTCTGGCAGGACTGGGACTGCCTGAAGGGAGCCGCGGTCGCCTGGCGGTTGCAGTAGCAGGAGATAATTCAGCCGCCGTACAGGTCACTATGTCGCTGGTTAACGATACCGGCTTTGACCCCGTATTTTCCGGATCTATCGCTGAATCGTGGCGTCAGCAGCCGTGCACACCATCCTATTGTTGTGACTGGGAGGCTGCCACCATGCTTCGCGCTTTCCCTCTGGCGAAAAAGGGAGAAGGACGGGCCCGTCTGCCCTCACTTTATGCCAGCTTCGGTAAGCTGGGTGAGGCACCGACTCATGAAGATATCATTGATAACAATCGATCCATCAACTGGCCTGTATAACGTGGCTGCCGGTGATTAAGAAAGTTGCGCCTGTCAGAGTAACGGCAATATGTCTATTCTTTAGAATAATCAATGGTCAGAAGCTGGATTAACAAATCCGTTCCAGGGATGCTTTTGGTTTGCGTTGGCGTCTGATCATTAATTTATCCTCGAAATCCATACCTCATTGATAACGAACCAGCTCCGTGAACGTCCGCTGTTGGCACACAGCGGACTTTACTTACATAGATGATGTGTCAGTCTGCTAGTCACAGGGAGTTAACTATTACGCCATGACTGCAAATAAACACGGTTATTTCAGCTTTTTAGGTTTTATGAAGCGCTTGTATCCGGCAAACCTGTGACGCGCTGTAGCCCGTAGCATCAGCCGTTTCCTGGATACTCAGTTTCTTTACCTGTCGGTAGTACAGGACTTTCTGATGTCGCTCCTGATCGGCCTGTTTACCCCGGTATTTCCCCAGTGTATGTGCCCGTTCAATTCCCTGTTTTTGCCGCTGGCGGCGGCTCAGCCAGTCCTTATGCGACATCGCGGCCATCAGGTCGATAAGCATGTTATTGATGGCTGTTATCACGGCGCGGGTGATTGGGTCAGCCTGCTGAATCTGCTGCTGACGCTGCGGAGAGTCTTCAGGGAGCAGTCTCAACTGCCGAAGCTGTTCTTCCACCGGCACGGTCTGCCGGAAGCTTGTCAGCATGCCAAAGACCTGCGATTTAAGTTCACTGACGGTGATGTATTTTCCCTTCTGGCCATCAAGTGCATTCAGTTTATCGGCAAGAGCCTGAAGCTGCGTCATACCGTCATGCCAGCCGTTCGTTTTATCGACAGGAAGTACTGAGATATTAATCTGCTGTTGCCACTGCTGTACCAGGGCCTTAGCCTGTTCCGGCCACAATACCTGAACCTGTTCGATGAGCTTTCTGCTGTATGCAATATC
>NZ_RXPT01000039.1:0-5279 GCF_003965585.1 Enterobacter sp. WCHEn045836 | reverse complement strand
GTAGCGACCTGCGTACGCCTTGTCAAAGGGTGAAACCACGCTTTGCATCTGTTTGCTGACAATTTCAGCAAAGTGGCGATTTTGCCAACGTAATGCACCGTTGTGGTGCGGATATACCTCTTATGGGGCAGATCATAAACCGCTGTTTCAGTAATAAAACCAGCGTCTATGATTAGGTTTCCTTATTTTCAGGCGCTTAGCAAACAAATCTGACCTGCTGGTAAAACTGGCATTCATATTGCAAAACCTGTTCAACAACAACAGCCAGTACCGGCACAGCATTTCGAACAGGGGGCAAAATGAACTTAAGACGACTGAAATACTTCGTAAAAATCGTCGATATCGGCAGCCTGACTCAAGCGGCGGAAGTGCTGCATATCGCGCAGCCTGCGCTGAGCCAGCAGGTGGCTACTCTGGAAGGCGAAATGGATCAGCAGCTGTTGATCCGTACCAAACGCGGCGTGACCCCAACGGAAGCAGGCAAGATCCTGTATACCCACGCGCGCACCATTCTTCGCCAGTGCGAACAGGCGCAGCTGGCGGTGCATAATGTTGGCCAGACGCTGAGCGGACACGTTTCCATCGGGCTGGCGCCGGGGACCGCAGCGTCCTCAATCACGATGCCACTGCTGCAGGCAGTGCGCGCGGAACTGCCTGAAGTGCTGGTTTATCTGCACGAGAACAGCGGCTCTGTCCTGAATGACAAACTGCTCAATGGCCAGCTGGATATGGCGGTACTTTACGATCGTTCTCCGGTTGCCGGGATCACCAGCCAGCCGCTGCTGAAAGAAGATCTGTATCTCGTGGGTACCCGCGACTGTCCGGGGCAGAGCGTTGATCTCACCGCCGTTGCCGAGATGAATCTCTTCCTCCCGCGTGATTACAGCGCGGTGCGGGTGCGGGTGGATGAAGCGTTTTCCCTGCGCCGCCTGACGGCAAAAATCATCGGTGAAATTGACTCCATCTCCACGCTGACCGCGGCGATTGCCAGCGGGATGGGCGTCACGGTGCTGCCGGAATCCGCCGCGCGCTCGCTCTGCAGCGCAGCAAATGGCTGGATGGCACGCATCACCACGCCTTCGATGAGCCTGCCGCTGTCTCTGAACATGTCCGCCCGCGGCTCGCTGTCGCCACAGGCGCAGGCGGTGAAAGAAATTTTGATGTCGCTGGTCAGTAAGCCATCGCTGGAGAATCGAGAACTGCAGCTCGTGAGTTAATATTCCATAAAAGCATAAGATGCTGGTTTTTATTATTTGTTCTGCAGCTCAGCTGACTCTAACAATAGAGCTATGTCAGATGCGCCGGAGTGAATCGTGAATTTCCAGCAACTTAAAATTATCCGTGAGGCGGCCAGGCGGGACTACAACCTGACCGAAGTCGCCAATATGCTATATACCTCCCAGTCGGGCGTCAGCCGCCATATTCGCGAGCTGGAAGAGGAGCTTGGCATTGAGATTTTTATCCGTCGCGGCAAGCGTCTGCTTGGCATGACGGAGCCAGGTAAAGCATTGCTGACCATCGCTGAGCGGATCCTCAACGAGGCCAGCAATGTCCGCCGCCTGGCGGATCTCTTTACCAATGACGCCTCCGGCGTGCTCACCATCGCCACCACCCACACCCAGGCCCGCTACAGCCTGCCGCCAGTGATTAAAGCCTTCCGCGAACTCTTCCCGGAGGTGCGTCTGGAGCTTATTCAGGGCACGCCACAGGAAATTGAAGTTCTGCTGCAAAACGGTGGGGCAGATATCGGTATCGCCAGTGAGCGCCTGAGCAACGACCCGCTGCTGGTGGCTTTCCCCTGGTTCCGCTGGCACCACAGCTTACTCCTCCCTGTCGATCACCCCCTGAATCAGGCCTCTCCCCTGACGCTGGAAGAGATTGCAAAATGGCCGCTGATTACCTACCGCCAGGGCATTACCGGGCGATCGCGTATCGATGAGGCGTTCAACCGCAAAGGCTTAACGCCAGATGTAGTGCTCAGCGCGCAGGATTCCGATGTGATCAAAACCTACGTCGAGCTGGGGCTGGGAATTGGCCTGGTGGCGGAACAGTCCGGCGGCGAGCGCGAAGCCGGGAACCTGGTGCGCCTGGATACGCGTCATCTGTTTGATGCGAATACCGTATGGCTCGGCCTCAAGCGTGGACAGCTCCAGCGCAACTATGTGTGGCGCTTTATCGAACTCTGCAACGCCGGGCTGTCCGTTGACGAAATCAAACGCCAGGTGATGGAGCCAGAAGAAGTGGCGATTGATTATCAAATATAGCTGCTGGCTTGCCCGGTAGCGCTGCGCTGACAACGTGTGGGATCATCTATTGAATAAACGTCCAGACCACCGTACTGGTGACGGCAACCTGATCGGGAACAGTGGTGGTCGGGCGCTTCTCCAGCAAGGTATTCCATTCCCTGCAGGCCGCCAGAAGCTGGATTGTAATGCGTTCGATCCATGAAGCGTGCTGTTTCTCCAGCGGGCGCTGGTGGTGTTCATACACATTTTGCACGGCTTTCTCAGCGGCGACGAGGATAAAGCCCAGCGTCTGAAGACGTGGTGCGTGAATGCGGGGCTCGGGAAAGGTATCGCGCTGGAGCGCCGGTCTCTGGTTCAGGATGCCATCACCCGAGGCGAGTTGGTTCAGTTAACCTCCATCACCGCGCCATACCCCTGGCCTTACTGGCTAGTGACATCGACGTTAACAGAGGCAAAGCCAGAGGTGCCCCATTTCGTCGAATGGCTGGATGAGGAAGTGGCGGCCTGGCGGCAGTTAACGTAGTCCTGAACTCTTTTTTACGATACTGCTCGCAATGCGGTGAGCACCTGACGGGTGATTCACCGAAATACTCCTGCGCGTCTTCAGCTTTCGCGTAACAACACAAGAATAATGCTCATTCTCTCAGGATAATCGCTGCTATAGCTTTACGGCTATATAGTTTGTGATCTATATTTTATGGAGGGAGTGTGTGGACAATTAACACGACGGACAGGTTCGATTGCTGGTTTCGTTCACTTGACGATACTGATCGGGCCAGCGTGCTGGCAGCACTGCTTGTTTTGCGAGAAAAGGGGCCTGCTTTGTCGAGGCCCTATGCCGATACGCTTAGAGGCTCTCGTCACAGCAACATGAAAGAGTTGCGCATTCAGAGTAAGGGCGATCCGTTGCGGGCATTTTTCGCGTTTGACCCAAACCGTACCGGCATTGTGCTCTGTGCCGGCAATAAGGTCGGCAACGAAAGACGCTTTTACGATGAGATGCTTCTGGTGGCCGACCGGGAATTCACTCACTGGTTGAATACATTAAAAGAGAGGACGTTACGCGATGGGCAGAAACCTTGAGCAGCTTATAGCGGATGAAAAATCGGATGTTGTTGCCAGCGCTCAGGCAATGGCTGCCGACATTTTGCTTAACATCCATCTGGCAGAGCTACGTGAAAAGGTGCAAAAAACGCAGGTTGAAATGGCGCAGGCGCTGGGTATCCGACAGCCTACCGTCGCGGTCATGGAAAAGCCCGGGCGCGATCTTAAACTCTCTTCACTCAAGCGCTACGTTGAGGCTGCGGGTGGAAAGCTTACACTTGACGTTGAGTTACCGGATGGTTCGCATTATGAGTTTGTGCTGTAGGGCGCAAAAGCAAAAAGCCTGCTTCAAAAGCAGGCTTTTCAAATTTAGTTCCTCTGACCGGGATCGCCTTAGCCAGTAACTAGCGAATAAACGAGCTAAATCAGAATTCCCTTTCGGTTGACGTTGGGGACATGCTGCTGCATCAATTCAACGATCCAATCAATAAATACGCGCAGTCTGGCGTTGACATGGCGGTTCGGCGGAAATGCCAGGTACAGGGGCATTGGAGCAAGACGCCAGTGTTCAAATAGCGGAATCAAGGCACCACGAGCCTGATGCGCTGCCGCCATATAGACTGGCAGCGCAATCACGCCTAACCCGGCTAACCCGGCTTCGAGGTAAGCATTGCCATCATCCACGGCGAGTACATAGCTGCCCGTGATTTCAATACGTTCACTCTCACTGCGCAGTACCAGAGGATCAATCTTACCGGTGCGTGAGGACAAGAATCCCACGATGCGATGGTCGGTGTTTTCCAGCTCTCGCGGATGCGCAGGGGTACCAAGGCGTTCCACATAACCGGGAGCGGCGTAGACGCCGATTTGCAAATCACCGACATGGCGAGCAATCAGGGACTGGTCATGGATTGCACCGCCGCGCAGCACGCAATCCACGTTGTCGCCAATCAGGTCCACCACCCGGTCGCTCACGCCCATGTCGAACTGAATGTCAGGGTAGCGTGCGTGGAACGCCGGTAGCGCCGGCACCAGGATGAGGCGGGCCAGCGGACTGGGCACGTCCACACGTAGCCGTCCCCTGGGCGTAATTGCCGCACTGGACAGGCTGTTCTCAGCATCTTCCATGTCTGCCAGCAGGCGGATGACACGCTCATAGTAGACTGCGCCCTCAGGAGTGACGCTGAGCTTGCGGGTGGTGCGATGGAGCAATCTGACGCGCAGGCGCGCTTCCAGTTGCTGAATGAGTTGCGTCACCGTGGTTTTGCTCATATGAAGCGTTTGTGCAGCCTTCGTGAAGCTACCAGCCTCCACCACGCGAGCAAAGGCGCGCATCGCATCGAAACGATCCATTCCTTATCCTCTCTTTTCACCGATTGTTTGGATATTACAAACAATGATGAACAAAGTCGCTTGTTTATCCGTTCGGGCCAGCACCTGTAAAGTGTCTTTAAGTTCATTGGGCAGATTTCGCCCCATTGCAAAGGTGTAAATATGACAACACGCGAAGCCGTTTTTCCCTCAGGACGCCAGGCGCTCTATGAGCGCAATCGCTATTCACCTGCCATCAAATCTAACGGCTTCCTGTTTGTTTCGGGGCAGGTTGGTAGCCGGGAGGATGGTTCGCCTGAGCCCGATCTGAAAGCGCAGGTCAGGCTGGCATTCGACAATCTTCATGCTGTCCTCGCGGCTGCGGGCTGTACGTTCGATGACGTGGTTGACGTTACCCTTTATGTCGTCGATCCCGAGTCAAACCTCGATGCTATCTGGAGTATCCTGCCAGAGTATTGGGGGGAGGCACCTTACCCAACGCTGACCGGGATCGGCGTAACGTGGCTGTACGGATTCCAGTTTGAGATTAAGGTGATAGCCAGGCTGCCGTAAGCGTCAGGGGTCTTTGCGCCAGTCGAAAGATAAGACAGCGCTTACCGGGCCTACAGTCCCGTAGGACGGGTAAGGCGAAGCCGCCACCCGGCAGTTTTTCCGAAC
>NZ_RXPT01000038.1:0-13022 GCF_003965585.1 Enterobacter sp. WCHEn045836 | reverse complement strand
GGTCCTCCGTGCAGGCATTATTTTATGGGGATCCCTCTCCCTTTGGGAGAGGGTCAGGGTGAGGGATGAGGGGCAAACCTTATTTCACCGCCTCCGGCAGCGTCACAATCCATAGTTCACTGTCAGACTCCGGTTTCTCCAGCGGCTTCACGCTGAGGGTCGTCTCAACCGGCTTATCATCCAGCGTCAACTTTCCTTCCGCGTTCACCCGATAATCCTTGAGCTTCTTGCCCTCGACCGGATGTTGCATCGCCACTTTCACGCCAAAGTCGTTATCGTTCGCCACCGCCAGCGTTTTGCTGTCGATCAGCGCCAGCCCTTCGGCCTTTTCCTGCTGCCAGCCCAGGGCGCGCAGATCAACAACCTGCGTTTTCTGCGCAAGGGTAATGCCGCGCTGTGCCAGAGTTTTTTCATCATTAAACTCTGGATATTCGCCCGGCTTGTCGAAGCCTGACAGGTCGCTCGCCTTACTGAGATCGACCTTGTAAATCAGGTTACGCATTCCGTCGTTTTTATCACTTCCCTGTTCGATCAGCAGGATGTGCTGGTTATCGAGCGCCACGATGTCGCCGATTTTAGCGTCGCTGTTTTTGCTGTAGGCCGCGCTGTCGATGGGATAACCGTACATCGCAGTTTTTCCGCTTGCCGGGTCAAAGCTCACCAGACGGGTAAACAGCGCCTTTTTCTTGCTCTTGCCGTCGATATCCAGCGTACTTTGCACGGCAGCAATAATGCGCCCGTCCGGCATACGGGTGAGGCCCTCAAAGCCCCGGTTCGCCTGACGCCATTTGAGGATATTTGGCAAACCGTCCGCAATCGCTTTTTCCCCTTCCGCCGCCTGCGGGCCGTGGATCGCCAGGATTTTCCCTTTACTGTCGATGTTAATCAGGAACGGACCATACTCATCGCACAGCCAGAAACCGCCTTTACCGTCCGGGGTGATACCTTCCGTATCCAGCCCGCGATTGTCGCCCTTCAGTGCCTTTAACGTGTCGCTGAAGGCCACTTCATTGGTGGAGCCAATCACGTCGCTTTGCAGCGGCAGACCGTTAATCTCGCCCTTATCGTCATGCAAAGGACGGGCATCAATGGCCTCCGCTTTGCCGTTTTGAACACGAATCGTCATCAGCAGCGGCGCGAAATCTGGCGTAACGAAAATTTTGGCTTCGTTTTTACCCACTTTCGGTGAATCCGCGTTCGGACCGCGATCGGTAATGGTTGCGAAGGTCAGGGCATCGCCCTGTTTACCGGTAAACAGCAGGCCAGAACCTATCCCAACCGGAAGGCCGTTCGGGAAGGCACTGGCAAACGCGCCGGTGTAGTTCACGTGCGTACCTTCAGGAAAACTGACGACATAGCGCTCAGCCGTAGGCTGCACCGCGAGGGCCGAGAAAGAGAGCGCACAACCGATTAGCACAGGAATAATTTTTCTTTTCATATTGTTAGCATCCATAAAGTGAAGCTCACACCGTAAAGAAGAAACGTGTCAGGAAAATGACATCGAATGGCAACATTGCGCGGGCCGGAGCTCCAAAGAAATGTAAAGCTCTGTTGTTATCTGTAACAGTGGAAACATTTCTGGAAATTATTAGAAACCCAATTAATTCGCTGCGAACCACTCTTTCTGCTCTCGTTCAGATTATGTTTAGCTAAAAAAATAAATACTTTCTAAACGCCAAATCATTACCCGTTGACGGCTTCGCAACCCAACACTCTCGCAACACCTCCAAATTAAAAAATTAACAAACTCAGCATAAAACGGCGACTTTCATCACATTTGCAGTCATTAACATCGCTTGTTAAGGTGCGCCCAGATTAAATTGATGACGAGGCATATGAGATGAAAAAACTGAATATCCTTCTTTTGACTGCGTTGACTGCTGTATCAGGTTCTGCACTGGCTCTGGGTGGCAGCGTTGAGCAGGGTAAAAACTTCACCAACCTCAACCTGGAGATGGGTAAATCCTCATCCGGCCTGTATGTGGAAAGCAACTGGCTGAAAAACACCGATGACGGTACGCAGACCGGCGGTGTGGGTGCGGGTTATAACCTGGGTCTTGGCCCGGTCATGCTGAACGCGGGCGCAAAAGCTATCTATATCGGCCCGAAAAAAGGCGATAACGGCGTGGCGTTCCCGATTGGTGGCGGCGTAAACGTTGCCCTGACCGACAGCATTCATCTGTATGGTGAAGGCTACGTGGCACCAGAAGGGATGAACAACAGCGTGAAAAACTACGTTGAAGCCAACGGCGGCGTAAGCTGGACGCCAGTTACACCAGTGACCCTGAAAGTGGGTTACCGCCACGTGAGCGTTGATGGTAAAGACGGTCGTCCAGGCCACACCCTGATTGACGGTGCCTATGTTGGCGGTGGAGTCACCTTCTGATGAAACACCGCATTACCGCGCTTTGCGTTCTGAGCCTCACGCTTCTGCTCACCGGCTGCGTCCAGTACAAATGGGTGAAACCGGGCGTCAGCGACGCTGAAATGAACAAAAAGCTCACGGAATGTGAAGCGCAGGCGCTGATCGATCTGCCCCCGGATAACGTCGTGACCGGTTCGGACTCGGAAAAAACGGATCTGAAGAACAAGAAAAAGGATATTTCCACGAGCTACACGGTTGAAGACGCCAATGAGGATCGCAGGGCGACCCTCGTAGACAGCTGCATGTTCAAAAGCGGCTGGGATAAAATTGAAGTGCAATAATCTCTAAAAAAACCTGCCGGCTGGCAGGTTTTTTATTACCGCTTACTTACGCACCACCACCAGCTTCTGGTTGACAAACTCTTTGATCCCCAGATCCGACAGCTCGCGTCCGTAACCGGAGCGCTTCACGCCGCCGAACGGCAGCTCTGGCGCGGTATCGGTGAGCCAGTTGATATACACCATTCCGGTCTCAATCCGTGACGCCATTTTCTTCGCGCGTTCAATATCCTGACTGAACACCGCACCGCCCAGTCCGTAGTGAGAGTCGTTCGCCAGGGCGACCGCCTCGTCATCGTTTTTCACCACATAGATCTGCGCCACCGGGCCGAAGAACTCCTCGAAGTACGCCGGGTTGTCGCGGGAGATATTCGTCAGGATCGTCGGCTCAAAGAAGCTCCCGTCGCGCTGCACCGGTTTACCACCATAGTGTAACGTCGCGCCCTTTTTCACCGCCTCGTTGACCTGTTTTGTCAGCGTTTCGAGCGCATCTTTAGACGACAGTGGACCAAGCGTGGTGCTTTCATCCAGCGGGTCACCAATTTTTACCTGCTTAAAGGCGTCGGTGAATTTGCTCAGGAAAGCATCGGCAATTTTCTCATGCAGGATAAAGCGCTTCGCTGCGGTACAGACCTGACCGGCGTTGTTGAGTCGCGCGTTCACGCCTGTCTTCACCGCTTTATCGAGATCCGCGTCGTCCAGCACCACGAAAACGTCGTTACCGCCCAGCTCAAGGGTGGATTTCTTGATGTGCTTCGCCGCCTGCGCGGCCACCACGCTGCCCGCTTTCTCAGAGCCGGTTAGCGCGGCCCCCTGTACGCGGTCGTCAGCGATGATGTTCGCCACCTGCTCAGACGAGATAAAGAGGTTGGTCCACGCCCCTTCCGGCGCCCCTGCCTCACGCACCAGATGGGCGAAGGTCTCGGCACAGTGCGGCACGATGCTGGCATGTTTAGCCAGAACCGGATTACCCGCCGCCAGGTTCGGTGCCAGAACACGCATTAGCTGATAATACGGGAAATTCCACGGTTCCACGGCCATCAGCACGCCGATGGGGTGATGCTCCACCCACGCTTCCCCGAGTTCAGACGGGTACTTCACCGGGGCCAGGAACTGCTTCGCGTTATCGGCATAGTAGCGGGCGATTTGCGCGCACAGCTTCACCTCGCCGCGGCTTTGTTCGATGAGCTTACCCATCTCCTGACTGGCAATTTTAGCCAGCTCCTCGGTGCGTTCGTCGATCAGGTCGGCAAGCTTATGCAGCACCGGCAGGCGCTGATCAATATCACCTTTCGCCCACTGCGAATGGTAAAGGGCGTCGGCCGCTTTCAGCGCCGCTTCGATATCCGCGTCGGTATGAGAGGGATATTCTTTGATGAGCTGGTTGGTGGCAGGATTTACTGTCTGATAAGCCATATCGAATCTCCATGTTTTACCGCTTAGGGTAGTAAGGGTAGACAACATGACGGGTGATGGACGTAAAGTTGGGTATATCCGGAAGGTTCTTAGTGGGGCCAGGGCATGGTATAAAAATGTTCCTGACAGGAGCGCCTATGACCCATACCCGACACATCCGCCAGACCTTTAACCGCCTTCCGGGCCTTGAGCTGCGCAGCACCTGGCAGAGTACCGTGGCGTATAAACGTCATTGTCACCCCCAACTCTCGATTGGCGCGATAATGGAAGGCCAGACCTGCTGCCGGTGCAATGACACGCAGTACATCCTCCGCCCAGGCGATCTCATCGTGATCCCGGCGCATGTGCCGCACAGCTGCAACCCCGTTGCGGGACAGCCCCGCAGCTATCATATGCTCTATATCGACACGGATTATCCCCTGGCAGAACAGGTCATTCGCGACAGCACGCTGTTTGCTCTTTACCTGAACGTTGTTGAGAACATGTCGGCTAATTCCCTGAACATGCTGATTACTGCCCTTCCGCGCTGCGCCAGCCGCACGGGTGAGCTACGCTCAACCAGCCAGCACATCCAGCAGGCGTTTCTTGCCGATTTAACCAGCCCGCCGTCACTCGACGACCTTGCCCACCGCTTCTCGCTGCGCAAAGAGACGCTGATCCGCACCTTCAGGCAGGACACTGGCCTCACGCCGGGCAGCTTTCTCAACATCTCCCGCGTGGAATACGCCAAAGCGCGGCTGCGTGCCGGGGATGATATTGCCGATGTCGGCTACCAGAGCGGGTTTGCCGATCAGAGCCATTTTCATAAGACCTTTGTAAGCTATACCGCCGCCACGCCGCGCCAGTACGCCACGGGCCGATCAATATCGGACAATAAATAGCGTTTGCATCGCCGTAGTCTGACCTCGGTTTTTTACACAGAGGTTGCTATGGAACTGTTATTCCCTTCCGCTTTTCTCGCTCTGGCGCTGGCGCATTTTGTCGCCCTGTTAAGCCCGGGCCCGGATTTCTTCCTGCTGGTGGGCTACGCGGCGCGCTACCGGGTGCGCGGCAGCGCTGGATTGTGCATCGGCATCGCCGTGGGTAACGGGTTGTATATCCTTCTGGTGATTATTGGCTGGAGCGCGCTGCGCCAGTTTACGTGGCTGTTTACCCTTATCGAGCTTTGCGGGGCACTGTACCTGCTGTGGATTGGCTCGCATCTGGTGCGCAGCCGCCCGCAAGCGCTGGCGCTGAATGAAACCCACCAGCGCTTCCCTTCACTGCGTAAGCAGATCCTGCTGGGACTTGGCTCGGCGTTGTTAAATCCAAAGAACGCCCTGTTCTATCTGGCGCTGATGACGGCGTTACTGGGGCCGGACGTCACGCTACTGCAGCAGGCGACCTGCGGCGTCTGGATGGTGATGGTGGTGCTGGTGTGGGATCTGGCGCTGGTATCACTGATGGGGCTGCCCGCGGTGCAACAGAAGCTCAGCCGTGCGCTGTGGTTGATTGAGCGCACGGCGGGGGGCGTGCTGATGGGGTTTGGTGGGTGGGTGCTGTGGCAGCTGCTATCAAATAGTGTTTTGCCCATATAGAAAACAACGCCTTCATTGCCTTACAAAATAAGTGACTTAGCTATTAGTATTTCTTCCCTGACGTGGCAAGCTAAAGCCACAGCAATCGTTAAGGGAACAACGTGAAAAATTACAAAGTCATCACGCCACTTTTTCCAACCTATGCGCAGGTTCAGGCAATGATGAAAGCCGTCTCCGGCTATTCAGTAAATTCTGTACGTAACATGATCAATGCAATACAGGAACAAACCGGTACGCCGCAAAAGCCGGTCGACTGGTCCGAACCCGATATGTGGATCAACGAACGCCTGAAAGGCGAAGACGCTGAGATCGCGCTGAAAATCTGGAACCAGGATAACCATATCCTCAATCCCCGTCATAGTTACGGTTGCTATTTGTTTCTTAACTCTTCTGTTTTCGAACTGATGGAAACGACGCCGAAAGATACCTGGGAACCCACCCAGCGCGGGCATCAATTCCTGAATGATGATGACGCCACACTACGCGCGCTGGACGATAAAGAAGGGTTACTGCAACTTCTTGAACTGCTTGCTGGACGTGAAATGTCCCGTCGTGCTGACTTACTCCCGGAATGGCAGGCTTTTTTACATCAGCATTCAAAGTTCTCTTCTACCAGTTCCATCAAAAGCACACTCTATGTAACTTCATAAATCATTTTGGCAAAGAGTGTTCTTACGGTGCAACAATGATTATAAGGAGCATGTTATGGCAGAAGGATTAAAAATGTTTTACGCGCGTGATGCGCGCAATATACACTCTCATATTCCTGTAGCAGATATTAAAGAGAGTGAAAGAGACAGGCTGATATGTGAGTTCTGCCCCGCTAAAATTAGCTGGGTCAAGGCTCACAAACGTAACGGTAAGAATATTTCAGCGTTCTTACGTTTACAGAAAAACGAGGAACATACTTTCGATTGTAAAAACAGCGTCAAATCAGCAATCACTTCTCTTGTCGCTCATTCACAGAATATTGAAGACGGAAAACTTCTTCTCGAAGCGCAGGATTCAGCGTTTATCTTCCGAATGAACGTCCTTATTGAAGCCAGTGCAGCCCTAAGAAAAGCCAGTTTTACACCAGATGAAGAAGCCGATTCGGAAGAGAAAGCACGCAAGCGAATTCGATATAAGAAAACAGAAAAGCGTCTCGCTGATTACTTTAATACGGCTGCAGGCATTGCCAAAATCAGAGCAAAAATTGAGGAAAGTAGCGATAAGAAAACACTATCTGACCTGGTGAAGATAGATTATAACGGCAAGAAAATTAGCTGGAATGACTTTTTCTATGATGAAGACCGTTATCCCATCCTTTTTAAAAAAGCCGAGAAAATCGCTCATCCCGTCGCAATTCTTATTACTGTTAAACAAGCACAGAAACACATTAATACTGAAAGAGGCAGTTTCTGCTCCCTCAAAGGAGAGTTATGTACACTGGAGCATGAGGATAAAAGCAAAGAGTTTTTCGCTCCAGGTTTAACCTGTAACGATACTACCTTTTTTGAAAACCTCGGAGCTAAAGACGAGATTATCGTTATCGGTAAAGTACGTCCAACAATTAAGCAATGGGGTGAAGGGAAAATCTTTAAGAACTTAAACATTAATGTTTTCAATAAAAAACAAATTACACGGTTAAAAGATTGAAATACAGCAGACATTTCACCCTGGCTACGGGAAACCGTCTCTCTCCCGTAGCCAGTTAATCAAGCCCCTAACCGATAATCCCAGTCATCCGAATGAATAACGTTACCGTCACGGTAATGCCAGGTAATCTTTTCATAACGAAGCGCAACAAGCTCAAGATGCCCTTGTTTGTCATGGTAAGTATCTTTCACGTCATGCATCACTGAAAACACCGTGACGACCTTCACCGCTTCCAGCGTTATCGTAAAATAGGTTTCTTCTTGCCCGGCATCATTGATTCTATACAGGTCGATAGTTGCTTTCCTGAGCGTGCCCCCCGTGCTCAATGCTTTATACAGGAGAACGCTAGAGGCATCAATTTCCTTCTCGATTAGAAATGGACGATGCTGCCGTTTGCTCAACATTCTGCCATTATGCAGATCAGAGTTATAGCTTACGTTATGATAGAGGCCTAAAACTTCAATCTGATTTTCACGGTCTTTAACTCTCACGCTACCTTTTATAATATTACCCGCATCGTCAATTAATGACATATATCCTGGAATGGCCATTTAAATATCCTTATCGAATGGAACAGAGTGTTCAACGGTTTCGATCATAACGGCGAGACATCTTTTACCCGCCGGATTTTTAATCTTAAACATCTCCCTGATTGAATCGACAATAAGTTTATTACTCTCTGCTTCTGTCTGGGGGAAATTGGCAAAAGCGCAAACCTGTTCAATAGTGAGTAACGGTTTATCATCCTTTAAAATTGCCAAAACACCCGCTGGGTTATGCGGGATGGCTTCAGAAAGTGCCGCCTTTAGATCTTCGGCCGTACTGGCATCGACCCCAGATTCAAGCTCACTCGCTACGACTAACCATTCCTGACTTCCTTTACCGATCTCTAGAATGACATGATTCCACCATTCAGACCCACCGCTATCATTAGCATACAATTCTGCTACAACACGCCTTGCACCTTTATCGTTTATCATCTGGATAATCTGCGCTGGAGTGTAGCTTTTGGCCTGGAGAGTCATCGGGAAAGACATGAATATTAGCGCAATCAAATACTTCATTACCGCACCACCAGTATTGTATCACCCGACTCATAAATCATATGACGCTTATCCTGGCCGTTCATAATGATGCATCCTGCTGATGCAGAACCTGGTGGTTGACCTTTTTTATCTCCATGGATTTGAAAATGGTCTCTACCAAATGTATTGGTACCAGCAATAGGTTCAAGAATAATGGCTTCTGCGCTTTTATGGTTATTCCACCCTGAGATAAAATAAATACCCCGTGGAATGGGCCCTTTGTTCCGTTGTCGCTCACACTCAGGCTTATCTTTCGACTCACCAGCACCGCTATAGCAGTTAGCAACAAATTCGCCATTGTGACTTAATACCCCTGTCGATACTTTGTATTCCCATGTCATTAATAACCCCTCCTTTCACGAATAGTTCTTTATATTATGACTAACAAGAGAGTTAAATTTACCTCAACGGTCACAAAATCTTTTATCTGAGAATAGAGGAGCACAAAAAACATAGAAAAATTAATAATAAATAATTCCAATGCATATATTTTTAATATAATAGCGGTCTGTTTACTCAATGAATACATCTTCCCCCCTTAACACCAGCTTTGCATTTTTGGTTCACTTACCTCTATCCTTAACCCATGGAAAAAATCGCTGAACTCAAACGCGCCAAGCTGCTGGCGCTGTCGCTGCTGCTGATTGCCGTCGCGGCGTTTATCACCACCCTGTTTCTGCCGCAAACCTTCTGGGTGCGCGGCGTGAAGGCCATTGCCGAGGCGGCGATGGTTGGCGCGCTGGCGGACTGGTTTGCGGTCGTCGCGCTGTTTCGCCGGGTGCCCATTCCGTTTATCTCGCGTCATACGGCGATTATCCCGCGCAATAAAGACCGGATTGGCGATAATCTCGGCCAGTTCGTGCAGGAGAAGTTTCTCGATACCCAGTCGCTGGTGGCGCTGATCCGCCGCTATGAACCGGCGCAGATGATTGGCAGTTGGTTCAGCAAGCCCGACAATGCCCAGCGTGTCGGGTTGCATCTGATGCAGGTGATGGGCGGTTTTCTGGAGCTGACCGATGACGGGCGCATTCAGCGCCTGCTCAAACGGGCGGTGCATAAGGCCATCGACAAAGTGGACTTCACCGAAACCAGCGCGGTGATGCTGGAGAGCATGACCCGTAACAATCGTCATCAGGCACTGCTGGACGCCATCATCAACCGACTGATTACGCTTATCCAGCGGGACAGCACGCGGGAATTTATTGCCGACCAGATTGTCCACTGGCTCAAGACCGAGCATCCGCGCAAGGCGATGGTGCTGCCCACCGAGTGGCTGGGCGACCAGAGCGCGGAGATGGTGTCGAACGCGGTGAATAACCTGCTGGACGATATCAGCCACGACCGCACGCACCAGATCCGCCAGGCGTTTGACCGCGCCACGCTGAAGTTTATCGACAACCTGAAAAACGATCCGGAGATGGCCGCGAAGGCAGAGAACATCAAGCACTACCTGAAGAACGATGACGCGTTTAACCGCTATCTGGGTGAAATGTGGGCCGACCTGCGTCAGTGGCTGAAAGCGGATATGCAACGTGAGGATTCACGCGTGAAGCAGCGCATCGCCAACGCCGGGCTGTGGTTTGGCGAAACGCTGCTCGCTGACGCCAGCCTGCGGGCATCGCTGAACGAGCACCTGGAGCAGGCGGCGCACCGCGTGGCACCGGATTTCGCGGTGTTTCTCACTCGCCATATCAGCGACACGGTCAAAAGCTGGGATGCCAAAGACATGTCCCGCCAGATCGAGCTTAATATCGGCAAAGATTTGCAGTTTATCCGCGTCAACGGCACGCTGGTGGGCGGGACGATTGGTCTGATCCTGTTTTTACTCTCGCAGTTGCCCACTGTGCTTACGCATTAATCCGCTTTGGGCGGCGCAATGACGTAGCGCGTCGCCTCAAAGCGATTGAGGATCAAGTGCACCAGAAAAACCATCGTCAGCGTCGCCACCAGCGAAAAAGTGACGGACGTGATGCGATACAGATCGCTGAACACAAGGTCGCTGTCCGGGTGCATGTTCTGCCCGAACATAATGCCGATGGTGGTAATACTGGAAAACCCCACTCCGGCACCGACTTTCTCCATCACATGCAGGCGCGCGCCAAACGCCAGACCGAGTCCGATCAGCGGCATCATCAGCAGCATATGGCTGCTGTGATCGTAGAGGATAAGCTGGACGACCAGAATATAGAGACAGCCCAGCACCACGCCGACCACGCGCCAGATAGAACTCATCACCGCGCCACGATAGTGCATCGGGAACAGAATCAAAATCCCCGCCATCAGCGCCGAGAGTGAATCGCTCAAATCGCTCATCTGAAAAACGACGAAAATCATCGTCGCGACGGTGCCGGAGAGCAGCGACTCATGGCGAACCCGGGCGGCGTCTTTTTCGATCAGCGGCGGGGGCCTACGCGGCTCAACATCCGGCAGCAGGTAGTTCATCAACGCGCTCAGACACACCGCCATTACGCTCGCTTCGATGTTGGAGAACAAAAGCGTGTGCCAGTTGGTGGTGGGGTAGCTCATAAAGTTGAGCATCACGCTCTGGCATACCACGCCCATTGAGCCGAACAGGAACAGCGGCCCCTTACTCATAAAGCGAAAACGCATGACATACAGCGCAAAAACTACCAGCGTCATGATCACCGGCCACTGGGACAGATAGCCGATGATAATCACCATTTCGACGCAGTTCAGCGATGCGCTGAAGATAAACTGCTTCGCCACATGGCGGTTAAATACCGGCACCAGCGAAAGGAGCATGATCGGGTACACTACGAAAAACACGCCGTAGCTGGTGTTGTAGAAACTCGAAATGCTCAGGGCGATCATCCCGGCGAAGACGATGCGCAGGGTCTGGCGGAAGTCATTGGCCGTGTAAACGATGTTGCCGTGCGGGGTAAAGACCCGCGCCAGGGTGCTAATAGACATAGTGGAGCAGGCTCACCAGGTGGATTTGCATCCCGGAGAAGAAGCGCGCAAACGGCCCTTCGCTGTTGTAGAGCTGCACGGTGGCGCGAGCACCGGTCGGGAGCGGCTTCGGCAGCGCCTCATCCAGCGCCACGTGAATACGCATTCGCTGGGCATCGCGCACCCAACGGTTAGACGTTTCCGGGGCGGACAGTTCGCCGCTCACCGCCTCCTGTCCGGCAAGGATCCCCGCATCACTGCTGGTCACGTGGGCGCGGAAAACCTGGCCCGGAAAGGCGTCAAACACCACGGCGGCATCGGTCCCCTGACGGGTGTGACGCAGACTCTTCTCACGAAAATCCGCCACAATATCGGTCTGGTTATTCACCAGCGCCAGCGCGGCCGAGCCGGACGAGGCATAAAATCCGGGGCTTAGTTGCAGGTTGCTGACCGTGCCGTCCGCCTGGGCGTAAACTTTCGTCCAGCCGAGGTTCAGCTCCGCCTCATCCAGTGCGTTACGGTATTTTTGCAGCGTCACGTTGCGGTGCTCTTCCCGCTCGCCGCGCTGGATGCGCAGGTTATGGATGTTCGCCTGAATCGAGCTCACGGACTGCTCGCTGCTCTGCCAGGTGGTACGGACCTTATCCAGATCCGCCTGCGAAACGTTCTGTAACGTGCTCAGCTTCTGGTAGCGGTCAAAGGTCACTTTGTCGTTACGCGCGGTCAGCACGGCGGTTTTCAGGCTGGCCTGGGCGGCGGCGATCTGCGCGTCCAGCTGTTCATTGGACAGGCGTGCCTGCTCAAGCGCGATTTGCGCCGCTTCCACTTTATTGCGAAACGGCGTGTCATCCAGCTCAAACAGCAGGTCGCCCCGCTTCACCTGGCTGTTGTTGTGTACGTGCACGGCCGACACATACCCGGAGACGCGCGGAGAAACCGGCGTCACCACGCGCATCACGGTGGAGTCCGGCGTCAGCGGGATCCAGATATCGGCGACGACAAAGTAGACAAACATCAGCAGGAAAGAGGCAATACTCACCCTTACCCAGCGGGCAAACTTTTGTTCAGGAGTCATTATTTTTCGGTCTTGTTATCTTCTTCGCGGATTGTCCGCAAATTGCAGGCGATTTGATTCAAGGTGGCGCTGAAAATTTCGATATGCTCAGGCGCGATGTTTTGCGATACGCGCGTCTGGTACGTCTCAATCACCTGGGTGAGCCTTTTTAGTATGGCTTTTCCCTCAGGCGTCAGCGTCAGAAGCCGGATGCGCTTGTCATACGGCGATACGGTGCGCAGCAGGTATCCCTGCTTTTCCAGCTGTGTCAGGGTGCGCATCAGCGGGGGCAGTTCAATGCCCTGCACCTCCGCCAGCTCACTCACCGAGACGTTATCCCCCAGTTGATGAAGCTGCATCATTACCGTCCAGCTCGACTGGGTTAACCCGGTATCGAGAATGGCGTCGTCAATAACGGCGCGCCACTGACGCACGATCATCGCCATCCGCATGCCCATCGGCCTGCGGCAAAACAGTTGTTCTTCACTCATGGGGGGACCTCTCGAAACACGTCGTCAAGATAATAGTTATCAGGGTAAGTATCAAGAAACGAGAGGCAAAAGCGCAGGAATTGCGAAAGAATATCTCCCTCTCCCGGCGGGCTGAGGGATCCCCATAAATAATGCCTGCACGGAGGCC
>NZ_RXPT01000037.1:0-13128 GCF_003965585.1 Enterobacter sp. WCHEn045836 | reverse complement strand
AATTCTGAAGCTGCAAGGATAAAGTGAAAATTATTTACTGACTGCTCATTTTCCAGGCAAATCACATCCCAGACCTCAATTCTGGCCTGGTTTTTAAACAAAAACGAGCCGCAAGCGGCTCGTTTTTGCGTTTTGTGACTTACTGCACTGCCACAATTCGGTCGTCGTTGGCTTCCAGACGGATAACTTTGCCTGGAACCAGTTCGCCTGACAGTATCTGCTGCGCCAGCGGGTTTTCGATCTGCTGCTGGATAGCACGTTTCAGCGGACGCGCCCCGTAAACCGGATCGTAACCATTTTCGCTCAGCAGTTTCAGCGCATCGTCAGAGATGTGAATTTCATATCCACGCTCTTCCAGACGTTTGTACAGACGCTGCAGCTGGATCTGTGCAATCGACGCAATGTGTTTCTCACCCAGAGGGTGGAATACCACCACTTCATCAATACGGTTGATGAACTCCGGACGGAAGTTATGGCTAACCACACCCAGAACCAGATCCTTCATATGGCTGTAATCCAGTTCACCGAAACGTTCCTGAATCAGATCGGAACCCAGGTTCGATGTCATGATCACGACCGTATTACGGAAATCCACCGTTCTCCCCTGCCCGTCGGTCAGACGACCGTCATCCAGGACCTGCAGGAGAATGTTGAACACATCCGGGTGCGCTTTTTCCACTTCATCCAGCAGGATGACGGAATAAGGGCGACGGCGTACGGCTTCTGTCAGGTAACCACCTTCTTCATAACCGACATATCCCGGAGGCGCACCCACCAGACGTGAAACGGAGTGTTTCTCCATAAACTCGGACATGTCGATACGCACCATCGCATCGTCGCTGTCGAACATAAAGTTAGCCAGCGCCTTACACAGCTCGGTTTTCCCCACCCCGGTAGGGCCCAGGAACAGGAACGAACCAATCGGACGATTAGGATCGGACAATCCGGCGCGGCTACGACGGATGGCGTTAGAAACCGCTTCAACCGCTTCGTCCTGGCCAATCACGCGCTGATGCAGATCCTGCTCCATGCGCAGCAGTTTATCTCGTTCACTTTCCATCATGCGTGCCACCGGAATACCGGTCCAGCGCGCCAGCACTTCAGCAATTTCCGCATCCGTCACTTTGTTACGTAACAGACGCATCGTTTTGCCTTCGGACTGCGTCGCAATCTCAAGCTGTTTCTCCAGCTCAGGGATTTTGCCGTACTGCAGCTCCGACATTCGCGCCAGGTCACCCACACGACGCGCCTGTTCGATGGCAATTTTTGCCTGTTCGAGTTCAGCCTTAATGGTCTGAGTACCAGAGAGTGACGCTTTCTCTGCCTTCCACTCCTCTTCTAACTCAGAATACTGGCGCTCTTTATCGTCCAGTTCCTCATTGAGCATATCGAGGCGTTTTTTACTGGCTTCATCAGACTCTTTCTTGAGTGCCTGCTGTTCCAGTTTGAGCTGAATGATACGACGGTCGAGTCTGTCGAGTTCTTCCGGTTTCGAGTCTATCTGCATACGAATGCTCGAAGCAGCTTCATCAATCAGGTCAATGGCTTTATCCGGCAACTGACGGTCGGCAATATAACGGTGCGAAAGCGTCGCTGCCGCAACAATGGCCGGGTCAGTAATCTGCACATGGTGGTGCAGTTCATAACGCTCTTTCAGACCACGCAGGATCGCGATGGTATCTTCAACGCTCGGTTCCGCGACAAACACTTTCTGGAAACGACGTTCAAGAGCGGCATCTTTTTCAATGTACTGGCGGTACTCGTCCAGCGTCGTGGCACCGACACAGTGAAGTTCACCGCGTGCCAGCGCCGGTTTCAGCATGTTACCGGCATCCATCGCGCCGTCGGCTTTACCGGCACCAACCATGGTGTGCAACTCATCGATAAACAGAATGACGTTGCCTTCCTGTTTTGCCAGATCGTTAAGCACCCCTTTCAGACGCTCTTCGAATTCACCGCGATACTTCGCCCCGGCCACCAGCGCACCCATATCCAGCGCCAGTACACGGCGGCCTTTCAGCCCTTCCGGCACTTCACCGTTCACAATACGCTGCGCCAGACCTTCAACGATGGCGGTTTTACCGACACCAGGTTCACCAATCAGTACCGGGTTATTTTTGGTACGGCGCTGCAGAACCTGAATAGTACGGCGAATTTCTTCATCACGGCCGATCACCGGGTCAAGTTTGCCCTGCTCAGCACGTTCGGTCAGATCGACCGTAAATTTTTTCAAAGCCTGACGTTGGTCTTCGGCTCCCTGATCGTTCACGCTTTCACCCCCACGCATTTTCTCAATCGCCTGAGTCACATTGGCCGTGGTTGCGCCGGCAGTTTTCAGCAGGTCGGTCAAGGTACCGCGTGATTCAAGCGCCGCCAGAACAAACAGTTCCGACGAAATAAAGTTGTCCCCACGTTTTTGCGCCAGCTTGTCGCAAAGGTTCAGCACCCGCACCAGATCCTGGGACGGCTGAACGTCGCCGCCGGTACCTTCTACCTGCGGTAAACGGCTCAGCGCCTGATCGATGGCGGTGCGTAACTGGCCAGCATTAATGCCAGCAGACGTTAATAATGGACGTACCGATCCCCCTTCCTGATTCAGCAAGGCGCTCATTAAATGAAGAGGTTCGATGAATTGGTTGTCGTGCCCCAGTGCAAGGGACTGGGCATCGGCGAGAGCAAGCTGGAATTTATTAGTAAGACGATCCAGACGCATAACTCCTCCCATAACAGGTCAAATTTGCTACTGGAGATTAAATGAGGTCATCCCTCAATTATTCAAGGTTAATGACCTGAATTATGTGAAAAGAAAACAGCACGTGCCGGATCGTCTTGATTCTTTAGGTTATATCAGCCAAATAAAACTTGCCATACGCCCCGTGGTCTTGTCACGGCGATAAGAGAAGAAATCACCCTTTTCGGTGAACGTACAGCGGTCACCGCCGAAGATCTGCGTCACATTGACATTATTCAGACGCTGACGGGCAAGCTGATAAATATCGGCCAGATATTTTTCCCCCACAGGTTCGAAAGCATTAACGGCTTGCGGATCTTTCGCCATAAACGCTTCACGAACCTCCGGGCCCACCTCAAATGCCTGAGGACCAATTGCCGGGCCAAGCCAGGCAATTATATTGTCAGGGGAATCTTTGAAACAGGCGACGGTCTCTTCGAGCACACCTTCACAGAGACCACGCCACCCCGCGTGAGCTGCCGCAACCTCTGTCCCCGCACGGTTACAAAACAGTACCGGCAGACAATCGGCTGTCATCACGGCACATACTGTTCCCGGCGTATCGCTGTAGGAGGCATCGGCACGTTTAGACGCGTAGGGTTCTCCCGTCAACTTCAGCACAGCTTTACCGTGAACCTGCTCAAGCCACACCGGTTTAGACGGTAAGTTGCCCGCAGCAAACAGCCGCGAGCGGTTTTCTTCAACGTGTTCCAGGTTGTCGCCGCAGTGTGCACCAAGGTTCAAAGACGCCCACGCCCCCTGGCTTACCCCGCCAACGCGGGTTGAACTGCAGGCAGCCACGCCTTCAGGCAGTGGCCACTCCGGAACAATCAGTTTGGTCATAACCAGTCCACTTGATCTTTGTGTTCTTCAAAATCCGCGCGCATGGCTTCAATAAGCTCCACCATATCCTGCGGGATCGGCGCATGCCATTCCATTTGAATACCCGAGATAGGGTGATAAAGACGCAGCATCGTGGCGTGCAGCGCCTGACGATCAAACTTGCGCAGTACGCTGATGAACGCATCCGATGCCCCTTTTGGCGGACGCGGACGACCACCGTACACCTGATCCCCCACCAGTGGATGAGTAATGTGCGCCATGTGAACGCGGATCTGGTGAGTACGGCCGGTTTCCAGACGCAGACGCAGACGCGTATGAATGCGGAAATGTTCCATAATGCGATAGTGCGTCACCGCCGGTTTACCCATCGGATGCACCGACATATGGGTACGTTTGGTGGGATGACGGCTGATCGGCTCTTCCACCGTACCGCCGGCGGTCATGTGGCCAATGGCCACGGCTTCATATTCGCGGGTGATCTCACGCAGCTGCAGAGACTCTACCAGACGAGTCTGAGCAGGCACGGTCTTTGCCACCACCATCAGACCGGTGGTGTCTTTATCCAGACGATGCACGATACCGGCGCGCGGTACATCAGCGATCGGCGGGTAATAATGCAGAAGTGCGTTAAGTACCGTACCGTCAGGATTCCCCGCCCCCGGATGAACAACCAGGTCGCGCGGCTTGTTGATCACCAGAATGTCATCATCTTCGTAGACGATGTCCAGTGGGATATCCTGCGGTTCGAAGCGAATTTCCTCTTCGATTTCAGCATTGATGGCGACAGCTTCCCCACCTAACACTTTCTCTTTTGGTTTGTCCCAGATCTTGCCGTTTACCAGCACACGCTGGTCAAGGATCCATTCTTTTATGCGTGAACGCGAATAATCAGGGAACAATTCGGCCAAAGCCTGATCTAAGCGTTGACCGAGCTGATTTTCGGAGACTGTTGCGGTGAGTTCTACTCGTTGTGCCATAAACTGCTTCTTCGTTTAACGTTGGGTTTTACGGCTTTGCCGTTTAATATAGTGTGCTATTGTAGCTGGTCTTAATCGGGAGCAGGAACAGAGTTTCTCCCGGACAAACATTTGAGGAAAGTCAAAACGTCATGACGCGCATGAAATATCTGGTGGCAGCGGCCACGTTGAGCCTGGCTTTGGTGGGCTGCTCCGGTTCAAATGAACAGGTCCCTGACAATCCGCCGAATGAAATCTATGCGACTGCACAACAAAAGTTGCAGGACGGTAACTGGAAACAGGCGATAACGCAACTGGAAGCGTTGGATAATCGCTATCCATTTGGTCCGTATTCGCAGCAGGTACAGTTAGATCTCATCTACGCATACTATAAAAATGCCGATCTGCCGCTGGCTCAGGCAACCATCGATCGTTTCATGCGTCTGAACCCGACTCATCCTAACATCGACTATGTAATGTATATGCGCGGCCTGACCAACATGGCGCTGGATGACAGTGCCCTGCAGGGCTTCTTCGGTGTGGATCGCTCCGACCGTGACCCGCAGCATGCGCGCGATGCGTTCAACGACTTTTCCAAACTGGTGCGCGGCTATCCGAACAGTCAGTACGTGACCGATGCCACCAAACGTCTGGTGTTCCTGAAAGATCGTCTGGCGAAATACGAATACTCGGTTGCTGAATACTACACCCGCCGTGGCGCATGGGTAGCCGTGGTTAACCGTGTAGAAGGGATGCTGCGTGATTATCCGGATACGCAGGCGACGCGCGACGGCCTGAAGCTGATGGAGAATGCTTACCGTCAGATGCAGATGACCGCACAGGCTGATAAGGTGGCGAAAATCATCGCCGCCAACAGCAGCAACACCTGATAGTGACGTCAATGCAAAACGGCAGCCCGCGGGCTGCCGTTTTTTTATTCATTTCAGAGACAAGCTGAAGCGGTTTAGCTTCAACACATCCTATCAACTATGACCGCAATTTTTGCCTTCGACAAGGTAAATCTCGCCTCTTCCTGCCCTGCCTCACAAAAAAGATTCCCTGACAAAAACCGACAAAATAACGTGATCTAAATCACACATTTTGACATTAGGACAGGTATGCTGGAATCACCAAGACGGAAAGACAAGAGGTAAAATTTATGACAATGAACATTACCAGCAAACAAATGGAAATTACCCCGGCAATTCGCCAGCACGTCGCAGACCGTCTCGCCAAACTGGATAAATGGCAAACACACTTGATTAATCCACATATCATCCTGTCCAAGGAGCCGCAGGGTTTCATCGCTGACGCAACTATCAATACTCCAAACGGCCATCTGGTCGCCAGCGCAAAACACGAGGATATGTACACCGCCATTAACGATTTGATCAACAAGCTGGAACGGCAGCTCAATAAAGTGCAGCACAAAGGTGAAGCCCGTCGCGCCACGACCTCGGTGAAAGACGCCAGCTTCGCGGAAGAAGTTGAAGAAGAGTAATCCTTTAAATTGAGTTTACCGCCAACGCGCCTTCGGGCGCGTTTTATTCCCTTGTAGCATATTGAAACAAAAGGATTTATTTCATTCAGCGTCCATATATTGACCACATCACATACTAAAACCCCGTTTATCGGGGTTTTTTCATTGGAGAAAAAAGTGATTGAACTGAAAGGAAAACCTCTTCACCAGGCCCAATTTGGAGGGGTACGAATTGCATGCCCTACAGAACTAACCCCAATCATCAAAGACTATTTTAAAAGTAATGGGCTGTATACTACCAACTCTATTTGCTTTTCTAATAATGCCCCCGATAGACTCTCCCTGATTTTTGAAGTTGCAACTCAAGCCAAAAAGCTAGCAGGAGCTATCATGGGATTACTGGACAGGAATGACGTCGAGATCGAACTAAACCTCTGTACACGCGATGATGTACCACAAACTGCAAAGGTCAAATTACGTAGCCTGAAAGATGTTGATGCATGTGAACGTCTTATCAAAAATCTGGCATCAGTGGTTGTTCAACCTAAACAAGAAAATGAATAACTAACATAAGCCCCTCCCAGGGGCTTTTCTTTGCACAATTGTTAACGCCCGCCCTCCTATATTTAAGTCGCCCATCGGAAAACCGTCACAATCATCACACCCCACAAAAACACGCCTTATCCATATGATTCAGCTGAATAAATTCTGTGACGGTAAAACCATCACAAAACGTAACACAAACCGTCACAACTAATAAATTCAATAAGTTATAAAACAGAGTTGTGATGGTTTAAGACCGTCACACTGTGATGGCTTTGTGATGCTTTTGTGATGGTTTTTAAAATATGATATTTACTATATATATCATATAGATAAGTTAATATTTTAAATTTTGTGACGTTTGTGATGCTTTTCCGATGCCCCCCCTAAAATTTTGAGATTTTCTAATTTGGTCAGAAAACGCCCTGATATGTAGCACATTGGTTACATATATGTTGCGTGGTTACAGGTGTTTGTATCGGGGATCTTACGGGGATCTTACGGGGATATAGTTGCCGTCAGGGATAGTTTTTTGTACCTAAATCCACCACAGGGAGAGTTTATCGTGACCAATAAGAATGTTTTTCCCTTTAATTTTCATGGCGATAGATTATATATCGTTGAGCACCAGGGAGAACCCTATGTTGCAATGAGGCATGTTGTTGAGGGTATGGGGTTGGCATGGGCCAGACAGCGCATCCGGCTCACAGAGCGCTTTGCAGACTCCGTGATCCAGAAGATCACGGAACTGGATGGACATTCTCGGTCGACGATCTGCTTGTCGCTCAGAAAGCTACCCGGATGGTTGATGAGCATCAACGCCAAAAAGGTAAAACCAGAAATCCGGGACCGGGTTATTCAGTACCAGAAGGAATGTGACGATGCCCTGTATGCCTACTGGACAAAAGGGGTGGCCATCAATACCAGGCTGAAAGGTAGGGACTGGATGATGTACTTTGAACAATTCCACAAGGTACTCAACGCAATCAGCCGTCAACGTCAGTACGGCATCCGCAAGGTTCTCTATCATGATCTCAAAAGTCTGGCTGAGATTCTTGGAAGAGATATACCGGCCTTGGAAGATGTAGGTTGTACTGCGCCCGAAATTGGAGATCCCTGCCTGGATAGTGACACAGTATTTGAGTTCTGGGACTTGTTCGACATGCTGGAGAATCCGGCATCGCCACAGCTTAACCACAGTTCTGAACCTGGCATCATTGCGATTGAGCCGTTCGAGTTTCGGCAGTACTGCAGAAGCAAAGAACTGGTCTTCCCCTGTCTTGATGTTGTTCGCAAAGAGATGCGCACTCGCTCACGTTATCCCTTTGATGGATATCGGGAAGTAAAAAGTGTCATCTCAGGCAAATCGGTCCGGTGCTGGACATTCCGTATGCCTCCCTCCCCCTCTGAATTTCATACTGGCCACGAGTAGAGGGTCTGCCTGAAATTGCCAAAATCCCGCCAAAAATAATCTTTATCATCATGGCGTTACAACACGCCATGACCTCCGCCCCCGGTTGGCCAGAGTGACGGAATCATCATTTCTTTATTTTTAATCAACCGCTTACAAATACTGCAGAACCGTGGCAACCAGTAAGAATCGGCAAGCCATGGCAAAAACGTGCGAGCGTCGCCAAACGGGATCGGGCGCTGCTGCCCTTATACAGTGCGGTCTGTGGCTATCAATGGCGCACTTTCGATTTGGCAAAACAATTACCACGCGAAAACCGCAGGCGCGGGGGGCGTTGCGCGATTTCCGTCTGTCGCGGGGGTTCGGTCATGTCGATTCTGTGGCCGCAAATGGCCCTCAATGAGGCAAAGAGATTAGAAGCATAGGTATGGGCTAGCTCGGGTATGAAGCGCTCAGCGTGTCGCATATAAGCTCTTAATCACATCTGATTTCATTAGAAAAGTTGATCGTCAACAACGATCAATTATGAATTAACGATCGGCGAAAACGATTTTATTAATGGGTTCAATACCTCTACCGTTTCCGTGGAATTAATGCCTATAAGGGATGAGCAAATGAAGCTGGCGAGGAAGCTATGCAGCGAATGCGGAAAGCGGCGAGGGATAATCGAGAGGATATTTTCGGTTGATGACGAGCAGTGTGAGGCCTGCCACTTTAAAGAGATTCGGGAAATCCGGGAGCGACTCTCCCGGGATGAGGACAACAAAAAGGCCCGCTAGGGCCTTTGTTTATCCGATAATAGAGCCGTATTTTTCTTTCAACGCCGGCGATCGCTCCGCGTTCTTTATAATGTCATCTGCATTTGTCGGCCTTCCGGTGTTGCTGTGAGCGTGGTTTGCTGTAAGTATCGCCAGCTGCTCAAGTACATCTAGGGTATCAGTGAGACAGTTTAAAATGTTTATCTCACTACTACCGATGCTTACCGTGTCGCCAAAAATCTGCTGCGCAGCGGCCACGCTCCTTCGGATGCCGACAATTTTTTCTGTCAGATCCTCCCCGACATCCGACGTCACACTACCCTTTGCATTCTGCTGTAGCTCGTCGCACTGCAGTGTCATTTTACCCTGCGCGCCGATGCTGTAATCACCGTCAGCGATCTGCATTATGGCGCCAGCCATAAGGGAGGCAACGCCCACAACGGTGAGTGTGTCACTCGATTTTATCAATGTGGTGCGAGTCGTAGTCTCCCTCTGCTCGCTGTCACTGGTGACTGTTCGTACCGAGCTGACCTCACTGATGCCCTGATCGGTTTCACGATTCCAGCTGCCGTCCGTCGTGATACGCTGGCTCACCCCGGCTCGCTGCTGCTGTAGCTGCTCTCCGGGTTTAATATCAGGAAGGGATTGCTCATCCGGTAGCGTTTGCCGGATTTGGGGTTTATCCGGGCGGCCATCCATAAACCCCACTTCCACAATGGCACCCTCAGCAGGATACTGAAATAGCCCCCCCTCCATCCCGGCGAACGGCACCGGCAGAGGAACTGAAACCAGCTCAGGCATGGCATCATCGTTGCCATCAGCGTCAAGTAACTGCAGGTTCACAGCGTAGCGAGGTCGAAAGGGATCGGCCACATCCCCCAGCGCTGCAGAGTCCACCGGACCTGTGACTCGGGCTCTCTTTGGAAGGTGCAGCCCGGAGGCAAGCTCGGGATAGGCTTTATCAATCTGGCGCTTCTCAGGAGAGTCCCAGGCATCTCTGCCCTTGCTATTTTTAGGCACCCAACGCAAAGACATATCGCCGTCTTTAACCTCCACGCTCGATATTCGATGACCGTTCACAATGACGCCGGGGCGGATAGCAGGAATAAGCCCCATCTGGAAGGTATTCCCACCGGTGCCGGACTTGACGAAATCATCAGGAATATCAACTGGAGAGTTTGCAAACCGCGAATCGGAAAAGCTCCCGACATAAATGACGCCATCCCCCATCTGTTGCCAGCAATAGTCGTCAATCGAAAATGCACGTCCAAGACTATCAAGAACAGCCATGCCGCTACCGTTACTCTTGAAGTGAGGGATTTTTTTGCCCGCATAGTCTGCTACCGGGATATAGAACTGCAGGCCAGTGAGGCTGGCCAGCTGATCGCATACATCACGGAGGGTAGGATGCTGGAGAGACACGGGCCAGGACTGCATCAGCACGCCGGAAAGCTCGCGCACAAACAGGCGCTTATAGCCTTTCTCTGCAGGGCCGCATCGTTCCACATAGCCCGTAAACCAGCGATACGTTACATCACCCGCACCGAGATCCAGTTGCACAAGCTTCCCTGTAACATCTTCCTCAGTCTCTGCGGTAATAAAACCCCGACCGCATGCACTCAACTCGAGCAGAAGGTGATAACTGGCGATCATGGCCAGTCCGCCATCAATTTGCAGGCGTGTTGTGGTCTTCACTTTTTATCTTCCTCATACGGCCCAATAGCAGTATCGAGTGATTTCAGCACCCGCTCGAACCAGCTCAGCTCCTCAGGGGTATCGGTTGCTGAAGTCGTCCCTTGCGCAGTCTGAGCTGTTGCCCCGCCTTTACTCCGACTTTCGGCTTTGCGCTCTGCAGTGCTAAAAAACTCGCGAAGTGTGAATGTCACCTGCCACGCCAGAAGGTTCGCTGCCTTCGAGGCTTTCACGCTTCCGACGAACGTCGCCTCACGGAGCTTTATTTTCCTGGCGATATCGTGATTCACGCGATAGCGTACGCTCTTACCGCCACCATCCTGAGCCTCTGCAAGCGAATACAGTAGGATTAACTGCCCCTCATCGTCATAGGGAATGACACCGCTTACGCTCAGCTCCTTGGCCTTAATTCCCTGCTCCGCCGTTGCGGTGCTGGAGGCCTGCCCTGACTGGTCTTTTTCTTTGATGGGCATCGAGACCGAAACCTCGATGTTTTTCATGCGAATAGCCTGCCCGGATAACGCAAACTCAATATTGTCAGCCATCGCCAAGCATCCCTCTTAATGCCGAGAGGTCCTCGCCGGCGAAGACCAGGCAGAGGGAAAAAACGTGATCCGCGTCCGGTGTCTGCTCCAGCATTTCGCGCACCGCTCCAGCTGTATCACCGATTGCCGATACCACTTTTACAGGCAAGCTTCCTGCAGTTAGCTCTTCAAGCAACCGCTGCGCCTGCGCCAGCAAATCAAGCCGCTGCGCTTTGAATGATGCCATCGCCTCATCAATTGACGGCAGGGTTACACCTGCAGCAGAAATTAGCGCCTGCGCACCGGTGGCCTGTCGCAAGGTTGAAATGGACAATGTGGATGCTGCGGGCAATCCCCCGACCAGCGCAGGCAGCTGCATGCGCGTTTCGGCCAGACTTATTTCAGCCACAGCGCGCCGCCTCGTCTGAGTAAGTTGGGCAACAGGGAAAATACCTGCCGCCGAGGCAAGCGCGGAGGCAAATAATGAGAGTGTGGGCGCACTCATCAGCAAAGCGGTAACATCGAGGTTTGCCGGTGCGCCACTCAGCCTGTCTGTTGCCCACCGGATCGCATTCTCAGGGCTGAGATAACACCCGGACGCCTCCCGGCGACCTGCGCCGGGTGTCCATGGATTTACCGATAAAAGTGAGCAATTAATACTTGCAGCATCACCTGAAAGGGTGAGTTTTTTTGAATGCCACATACCCCCCTCCTTTACGCCACCCGAAGCCAGCCGCGCAAGGTGAGGTACGAGCTCACGACAGAAAACGGTTCACCCTCCCCGCTTTCATCAGTTTCCCCCTCAACTTCGTGCGTGTGATCTTCGACTTTTGAGGTTCTGTCCTGCTCAATGCCCAGCCTGATATTATCCACCGACACGCGGGTCGAGTCCTGGGTACCATCTTTCTGATACTTGTCGTACTCATGATCGTGACCGCCCGCCCCTTTAATTTTCACATTATTAAGGCCGTGCCCGTGTCTGGGCATCTCCTTTTTAGTCAGCGTAATCCAATCCTGCCCGCCGGTTGTGAGTGGGGCTTCCCCAATCATCAGGGTTCTGGCATTGTAATCTCCACTCATATCTGTCCACCGGGTGCCGGGCCAGGAGTCCTCAGGGTGCTCCGGGTTGGCGGTGAGCAGAACATCATTCACCCGGTACGGGCATTTAATCCGGACCTCCTCCTCGAGCTCTTCCAGGGGAAATCCCGGGCGAAGGTCGGTGATATTCCCGCCCGCATCAATTTCGGCAACCGCATAGACAAAATGCAAAAAGCCGTCTTTTTCGTAATCATCCAGTGCGCCTGCAGTTCGCAGCGTATATACAACCTCCCACGCACCTGTAAGGGTTCCCTGCCAGGAGGCATCCATCCAGACCTTGGTGGCTCCGCTAAAAGGTGGCACGGACAGGTTTTGCTGAGACTCACAGCGAAGCCCTGCGACATAGCCAAGCCCGGGCAAGGCCACATACTGACCGCCAGATCGATGTATGAGAAACGCATCACCACGAAAGGCGGCATAGCCATACGCATCAATATTTTCCGCCCGCACCCGCTCATCGACACCCGCCAGCCTCTCACTGAAATCAATCTGCCATGTTTCCGCTGTGACGGTGATTTGCGTGGCCTCAGTTGCACCGTCAAACTCCATCGCCAGATTGCGCGTCAGGTTGTTACCCTGCTGCCCGCCCTGCGTCTTAATTTTCTTTTGGGTGTGGGTGTGAACAACCATCAATAGAGTATCGGTAGCACTGTCGATAAGACCTATCCAGTTGTATTCCCAGTCCCCCACAGAAGAATCAAGCACAACCGAATACACTACTGCGTTCGGGTTAATACTCCCGTAACTGGTGATATCCGCAATATGCTGGATGTTTTCGGGTGGCGGAATTGGCTCATCGCGATCAATCTCGGCGTTCTCGTCCTGCCCGGGGATAAAGGCAAACACCATTTTGTCCGGTCGCGCAGGTTCATTCTGCAAAATTTTATTAACATTCCACGCCTCAAAGGCAGTGGTGATTGCGCTACTGGCCATTAACTCCCTCCTTTGAGGATATTTTCCAGTTCAGAAATGCGCTGCAGCGCCGCATTAAGCTGCTTAACCGTCACCGCATCCGTATCCTTGATGCCATCGCTGACGCCAGCCAGCCGGCGTGTTGCCGGATAAGACGAACTCGGGCTCTGGTATCCAAAT
>NZ_RXPT01000036.1:0-15171 GCF_003965585.1 Enterobacter sp. WCHEn045836 | reverse complement strand
GTTCTGGAAGCCGCCACCCGGCAATAAACCGCACTACCGGTTAACACGAATCGGTGCTGTCGCTTCCACCAGCCACGGACGCGCGTCGCTCTCCACCAACGGTGACAGTGCCTCGCGCACCTGCTGGTGATACTCATCCAGCCACTGCTTTTCCTGCTCGTTCAACAGATTGAGTTCGACCTGGCTGAGATCGATTGGGATCAGCGTCAGCGAGGCAAACTTGCAGAATCCTGGACGGCTCTCCACAATCTCGACCTGGTTTTCAATGCGGATCCCATGGCTGTCCGCCAGATAGTATCCCGGCTCGATGGTCATAATATTGCCTGCCACCAGCGGCCATGGGTTGACCTTTTTGGCAATACGATGTGGGTTCTCATGGATGAGCAATTGATGACCCACGCCATGACCCGTTCCGTGATCGAAATCCAGCCCCAACTCCCAGAGCGGTCGACGTGAAAAGGCATCCAGCTGATGCCCCTGAGTGCCGGACGGGAACTGCAGGGTAATCAGCGACAGAAAGCCTTTCAGCACGGCGGTGTAGTGTAATCGCTGCTGCGGGCTGACCTTGCCCCATGCCAGGGTACGTGTGGCGTCAGTGGTACCGTTATGGTACTGACCACCGGAATCATTCAGATAGAAGTGGTCATGGCCGATGGGCTTGTTGCTGGCTTCGCTTGAGTGGTAGTGGCACATTGCCGCATTGCTGGACGAGGCCGAAATGGTCGCAAAACTTTGCTCAATGAAACCGGGCTGCCGCTCGCGAAACGCGAGTTGCTGTGCCTGGGCCTCCAGCTCGGTCAGCGGCTGACCTGCTGCCGCACGTGCGGGCACTTCACGGCTCAGCCAGGCCAGGAAATTGACCCACGCGGCACCGTCCTGATGATGACACTCCCGGTAACCCGCCAGTTCTACCGGATTTTTATTGGCCTTCATCAGGGTGATAGGGTCGGTTTGCCAGAGAATGTCACCGTCTGGCTCAATGGCAACACGCAGGGCCACTGGCGCTGAACCGGCATCTACCATGACCCGTTTACCTTGCGAAATACGCTGACAGCGTTCAATAAAAGCATCCTGCGGCGCAATGGTAAAAGCGTTTCGCACGCTATCAGGCAGGTCACTGAGTTTATTGTCGTTAACAAACCACTCGACGCTACCGTCGCGACTCAGCAGGGCAAAAGAGAGCGGAACCGGGCTGGTGGGAATATCTGAACCGCGCACGTTAAGCAGCCAGGCGATATTATCCGGCAGGGTCACGGCCAGATAATCGGCATTGTTCGCGGCCAGTACGGCGGCGACGCGCTGACGTTTATCGGCGCTGCTTTCACCACTGATTTCAACCGGCATCTCGCGGATAAGCCCCGCCGGGGCGGCAGGGCGATCGGTCCATAACGTATCAAACGGTGACTGGTTAAGCGGCACCATCTCACACGGTGTCGCAGACAGCGTCTCATAGTCGGCATTGGTCATCAGCAGCGCTTCAAAACCAATACGCGTGCCAGCTTCAACATTTGCCGTCAGCCATTGTGCCAGCGGCTCGTTGTGCAGATGGTGGATCTCTACTTCATCCATGTTGACCTGCACGCGGGCCTGAACCTGATAGCGGCCATCGACAAAAAGCAGGGCTTTGTCTTTTAGCACCAGCGCCAGCCCCGCCGAGCCGTCGAAGCCGGTGAGCCAGGCCAGTTTTTCATCATACGGTGCGCAGTATTCGCTCTGCCAGGCATCCGCGCGCGGGACGATCATCCCGTCGAGTTGATTTTCCTGTAGCCACTGACGCAGGGCCGATAACGGTGATGTGTTGTGCATTATTTTTCCTTATTGTTATCAGCGGAATGGCGGTTCGTTAAAGGTACGCAGCTTGCGCGAGTGCAGCCGATCACCTTCCGCCCGCAGTAAATCAATGGCACGAATGCCGATTTGCAGGTGTTCGGATATCGCCCCTTCGTAGAACCGGTTTGCCTGTCCCGGAAGCTTGATTTCACCGTGCAGCGGTTTATCGGAAACGCACAGCAGCGTGCCGTAAGGCACACGGAAGCGATAACCTTGTGCGGCAATGGTGGCGCTTTCCATATCAATCGCCACCGCGCGGCTCAGGTTAAAGCGCAGGGCAGAGGCGGAGTAACGCAGCTCCCAGTTACGGTCATCTGTCGTGACGACCGTGCCGGTACGCAGACGCTGTTTGACCTCTTCACCCGGCATGCCGCTCACCTCTTTGGTGGCGTCGTACAGCGCGCGCTGCACTTCGGCGATGCTCGGGATCGGGATATCCGGCGGGAGCACGGCGTCAAGCACGTGGTCATCACGCAGGTAGGCGTGGGCCAGCACGTAGTCGCCAATCAGCTGGCTTTCACGCAGCCCGCCGCAATGACCAATCATCAGCCAGACGTCCGGGCGCAGCACCGCCAGATGGTCGCAGATGGTTTTGGCGTTTGACGGACCCACACCAATGTTGATAAGCGTGATGCCCTGGCCGTCGGCGGTGATCAGGTGCCAGGCTGGCATCTGGTGCTTCTTCCACGCCAGATCGGAGATAGCCTGCTCAGGCGCTTCGGTTTCCGCGGTGATCCAGATCCCGCCCGCGCAGGAGAGGGCGATATAAGGGCTCTCCGGATCCAGGATCTGGCTACAGCCCCAGCGGACAAACTCGTCGACATAGCGGGTGTAGTTGGTAAACAGCACAAACGGCTGGAAATGTTCGGCTGGCGTCCCGGTGTAGTGGCGCAGGCGCGCCAGAGAGAAATCCACCCGGCGGGCGTCGAAATGCGACAAGGGAGAAAATTCCGCCGGATGATAAATGCCGTCGGCGGTCTCATCGCCAATCTGCGACAGCTCGGTTGTTGGGAAATGGCGCGTCAGCCCTGCGCTCATGGAGCGATCGAGCGTTAACGCCGAACCGTCAATCACGTACGGATACGGGATTTCATGCTGTGATGGCTCAACGGCAATGTGTGCGCCGTAGTCCTGATAGAGCAGAGTGAGTTGTTCCTCAAGGTAAGGACGGAACAACGCAGGGCGGGTCACGGTGGTGCTGTAGCAGCCGGAGTGGGTAAAACGCGCGTAGGCACGGGTCTTTGGCGTGGTGCTGGCGCTGCCGTCCCAGGTGACAGAGAGCGATGGATAAACAAAAAGGCCCTGGGTTCTGGCCTTTTCATCGGGAAGTTTCCCTGTTTCGATGTACTCACTGATGGCGCTGCGCAGCGCATTGACGGACTGTTCGTACAGCGCGTCGAGTTTTTCCAGTGCCTGAGCCGGGGTCAGGCTGGAGCCCTTATTATTCATGTCTGTCTCCTTGTTCCACAGGTGTGCTGCTATACCCGATAGTATGTCACACGCCTGTGAAACAAAAGGGAGATCAGGGATGGTGCGTCTCTTTCATCACCAGCGCTGTGGCGGCCGACAGCAGGCAGCCTGCCAGCAGGTAGATCGCCACGCTGTGCCAGTTTCCGCCGGAGAACGTTACCAGCGCGGCGGCAATAAACGGCGTAAATCCGCCACCCACGACGCTCGCCACCTGGTACCCCACGCCCGCCCCGCTGTAGCGGTAGCTTGCGCCGAACAGTTCGGTAAACATCGGTTGCTGCACGCAAACCACCATGTCGTGGGCAATGTTGGCGAGCATAATGGCAAAGAAGACTATCCAGAAGACCGACTGCGCCTCCAGTGCCATAAAGAACGGCCAGGCGCTGAGGGAGCCAATCAGCGCACCGGTAATATAGACGCGGCGACGGCCAAACCGGTCCGCGAGCCAGGCGAAGCAGGGGATTGTCAGACAGCTGATCCCGCCCACCAGCAGACCGATATTCAGGAACAGCTCACGGGGAAGGCCAAGGTTCTGCGTGGAATAGTTGAGGGCAAACGCGGTAACGATGTACATCGTCAGCAGTTCACACAGGCGCAGGGCGATAATTTTCAGAAAAGCGCCAGGATGGCGGATGAGCGCCTCCATCACCGGCAGCCGTTTTCTGGCTACGGGGTTTTCCCGCTGCTGTTCAAACTCGGCGGACTCTTCCATTCCGTTACGGATCCACAGCGCGGCGATAACCAGCACGATGCTGAAGATGAACGGAATGCGCCAGCCCCAGCTCAGAAACTGCGCATCGGTAGTGAAGTGACTGATAAGCGACACCAGCCCGGTGGAGAGCAACAGACCCACGCCGTAGCCGACCTGCACGCCGCTGCTGTAGAACGCTTTCTTGTTTTTCGGTGCACTTTCGACCGATAACAGCGCCGCGCCGCCCCATTCGCCACCCACGGCAAAGCCCTGAATGGCGCGCAGGGTGACCAGCAGTACCGGAGCCCACCAGCCAATCGTGGCAAACGACGGCAAAATACCGATCAGCGCAGTGGCGATCCCCATCATCCAGACGGTGAGCATCAGCATACGTTTGCGGCCAAGGCGGTCGCCGAAGTGGCCGAAGATCACCCCGCCCAGCGGGCGGAACAGAAACCCGACGCCAAAGGTGGCAAACGCGGCAAGCGTGCCCATAGCCGGGCTAATTTGCGGAAAGAATTCGCGGTTAAACACCAGAGCGGCGGTGATGCCGTAGAGCAAAAAATCATACCAGTCCACGACGGCCCCGGCGAAGCTACCAAAGGCAGCGCGGCGGGCACGGTTAAGGCAAGGTGTCCCCTCGCCGGGACGTGTGGAGATGAGGGTGGAGTCCATAGTTGTCCTGTCTGCACTGATTTTTTATTTATTGGTATAAGAAAAGGTTACTCACATAGCCGCCGCGTTATTGGCGGAAGGTATGAGACTACCGCGACAGGGGACATGAGAAAACGTTTTTATCCTTCCTGAGGGTGCTGAATAAAAAAATTTCATCTGCACGGGCCGCAATATAAATCGGTCTGTTTGGCACCGGTTCGTGCTGAATGGTTTAAAGTATTAGAGATACTGTGTGACTTAAGCTGAGGAAATATCTATGCAACGCCTCTTTCCAGCACTTTGGATGGCACTGTTTGTATTTATTTTCCCGCTTCATGCGGAACCCGGCGTTTATGGTGAGCAGCGTATTAGCCGCTGGTGGAATGCGCTGACGGAGGATATTTCCCAGACCTGGCATCAACCAGAGCGATACGATCTTTACCTTCCGTTTCTGAGCTGGCACGCCCGTTTTATGTACGACAAAGAAAAAACCGACAATTATAACGAAATGCCGTGGGGCGGGGGACTGGGCGTGTCCCGCTATAACGAAGAGGGCAACTGGAGCGCGCTCTTCGCCATGATGTTCAAAGATTCGCACAATGAATGGCAACCCGCGATGGGCTACGGCTGGGAGAAGGGCTGGTACCTGGATAATGCCCAGGACTTCCGGCTTGGGCTCGGTGCCGCAGCGGGCATCACGGCGCGCGATGATTTTGCTAACTATGTGCCCCTGCCGTTTATCTTCCCGCTGTTCTCTGCGGGGTATAAGCGCGTTACCGTCCAGTTCACCTATATTCCTGGAACCTATAACAACGGTAACGTGCTCTTTGCCTGGCTGCGTCTCGGCTTTTAAAGGGTGATCACCTTTTTTGCCACGGCGTTAGACAGTATCAGCATGGAAAACAGAACTGAGGTGATGAAAGTGAGGACGATTAGCGTCAGCTTCATGCCGAGAGACGTCACCGGTATCAGCGCCGTCAGCAGGTGAAACACCGAGTAGTGGACAATGTACACGCCGGTCATCGTTTTGCTGATGGCGGCCAGGACCGACTCTTTAAACTCAGCATTGCGGCGAAAGCGCACGCCATTCGCCGCAATCACCAGCGCAATAATCAGAATGTAGATTTGCGAACCTGTAAGAATAAAGGCGTTTCTGTCGGCCTTGAACAGGGCAAAAAAGAAGTGGCGCTCGTAAAACCAGGTGAAGAGATAAATAAACGGGATGGCGATTACCGCCGTCCTGACCACATTCTTGCGGCTAATCCACCCGGAGATGTTGGGATCGCAGAAAAGCTGCCCCGTCAGGTAAAACAGTAACCACGTCCACAGGCGGTACTGTGGCGAAAGGGAAAGGAGGTGGACGTCGGGATAGAGCGCTGAAAGTAAATCATACCCGTAGGAGAAGAGCAGCAGACAGGCAATTACGCCGCAGAACAACGCGCGCCGCTGGCTAAGCCACTCCACCACCGGGTGGAAGCTGTAAATAACCACAAACGCAAACACGAACCACGGCTGAATTAAATACCCGCGTTGATACGGCTCCCACAGGTAATAGATCGTTATCCAGAACAGAAAGACAATCACCAGGCTTTTAATTTTGCCCAGTTGCCAGCGGGTGCCGTGTCGGGACTGGCCGTCGAGGTAGCCCGCGACCACAAAAAACAGCGGCGTGGCGATGGTCGAGATAAAGGTTAAAAACCCCAGGATCCAGTGATAGTCATAATCATAATGATCCCACGTATTGTAGATGGTGAAAAAGGTTACCGCCGTCATACAGCCCAGCGTCTTGATAATGTTCAGGCCTGTCGCATTCATTGTTGTTCCGCTTTGTCCTTACGATGGAAGCACGCGTAAATTACGGGAAGTACCAGCAGCGTCAGGATTGTAGCAAACCCCAGTCCAAACATAATCACAACGGCCATGCTCTGGAAGAAAACGTCCAGCAGCAGCGGTGCCAGGCCCAGTACGGTGGTAAATGCGGTGAGCAGAATGGGGCGCAGGCGCGAGGTGGCAGCATAAACAATCGCCTCGTGCTGACCTTTATGCGCCTTCTGCTGCTCGATCTCTTCCACCAGCACAATGCCGTTGCGGATCAGCATCCCGCTCAGGCTCAGCAGGCCAATCAGCGCCATAAAGCCGAACGGAATACCAGTGATTAAGAATCCCGGCGTGACGCCAATCAGCGCCAGCGGCACGGTCAGCCAGATGGCAACGGCGTTTTTCACCGAGCTGAACATCAAAACGGTGATGACAAACATCACCAGGAACCCGATCGGCAGCGTGGTAAAGATCCCCTGTTGTGCTTCGCTGGAGTTTTCCGCATCGCCTCCCCACTCAATGCTGTATCCGTGGGGCAGGGCGAGGGCGTCAATGCGCGGCTTCACCCGGGCGAGAATATCGCCTGACGTTTGCTGGCTAAGCGGATCGGGGTCGGTCTGAACGGTCAGCACCCGCGAGCGGTCGCGTCGCAAAATCAGCGGATCTTCCCATTCCAGCGAGAAGCGGCTGACGACATTACTCAGCGGGATATACTGCTGCCGGGTCTGACTCCATACCAGCACGTTGTTCAGGTGATTCGCGTCCAGCCGTTCGCGTTCCGGCGGGCGTACCACGACCGGAAGCAGGTCACTGCCTTCCCGATATAATCCCGCCCGGCTGCCGGAGAAATTCATCTCCAGCGCGTTGTCGACGTCCTGCTTATCCACGCCAAGCTCGCGCCCCAGTGCGGCGACGTACTGCGGACGGAGCACCTTGCTGCGGTTTTGCCAGTCGTTTCTCACGCTTGCCGTGGCCGGGTCGCGCGCCAGGATCTCGTCCACCTGGCTGGCAATCAGACGCAACCTGTCAGGATCGGGGCCCTTGATGCGCACCTCAATGGCGCTGTCGCCAGAGGGACCAAACATCACGCGTTTGGTGCTGGCGTTTACCTGCGGATAGTTTCGCGCAATGTACTCATCGACGTGGCGCGTCAATGCGGAGATGTTGCGCTGGTCATCCATTCTTACCATGATTTGGGCATAGTTGCTGTACTGCCGCTGTCCGCTGTAGGTCAGAATAAACCGCATGCTGCCCTGACCGATGGTTGAGACGGTGGTTTCCACGCCGGGCTGGCCGTTGATGGTTTTCTCGATATCGCCGGTCATCTTCTCGGTCCATTTGATATCGGTGCCGTAGGGTAGCCAGAGGTCGACAAAGAAAATGGGCGTATTTGACGACGGGAAGAAGTTTTGCCGCACGGCACCAAAACCCCAGACTGACGCTGCCAGCAGCGCAGCCATCACGATGAGCGTCGGCGCTTTCCGGTGCAGCAGCGCGTTAAGCAGGCGCCGGTAAAGTCGATAGAGGCGTTTGTCGTAAGGGTCTGCCTCGTCACTTTTTTCCGGCGCGCTGTCATTTTTAAACAACCACCATGTGATCAGCACCGGCGTGATGGTGAGCGCCGAGAACCAGCTCAGCATCAGGGAAATCAGCAGTACCTGGAACAGGGATTTACAGTATTCCCCGGTAGAGTCCTGGGACAGCCCGATAGGCGCAAACGCGAGGATGGCGATCACCGTCGCCCCCAGCAGCGGCAGGGCGGAACGACGGATGATGTAGTTAATGGCGGTTAACAGCGGGGAACCTTGCTGACGCGCAATCAGCACCCCTTCAACGATCACGATGGCATTATCCACCAGCATACTGAGGGCGATAATCAGCGCGCCGAGCGAGATGCGCTGCAGCTCAATACCCCACAGATACATGATGAGCAGCGTGCCCAGCACGTTAAGTGCGAGGGAAAACGCGATGATGATCCCGCTGCGGACACCCATAAAGATCAGCAGCACGCCGATAACAATCGCCAGCGCCATCAGGAAGTTAATGATAAAACCATTTACAGAGTGCCCCACTTCGGCGGCCTGATCGTAGAACAGGTCGATGTGTATCCCTGCCGGTTTTTCCGCTGACATCTGGTTGAGCTTTGCCTCCAGCGCGTGTCCCACGTCGATCACGTTCACGCCGGGAATAAACGAGACGCCCATGGTAACGGCTTTCCTGCCGTTGGCATGATAGATACTGGCGGGCGATTCGTTCAGCCCGCGCGACAGCGTGGCGATATCCCGCAGACGCGTCGCCGCCCCGGTGCCGGAAGGGGTAATGATGAGATCCGCCAGTTCATCAAGATTTTCGAACTCACCGGTTGGATGCAGGCGAATGGATTCCGTTCCCGAGGTGATTTCTCCGGCGCTGGAAACGACGTTAAGCCTGCTGAGCAGGGCGGAAAGCTGGTTCAGCGTGATGCCGCGGGCCGCCATTTTGGTCAGGGATATATCGATATTGACCTGCTGGCTGATGGCCCCGCCGATGGCAACCTTACCGACGCCGGGGACCAGAATCAGTTCGCGCCGCAGCTGCTCGGCATATCTCACCAGTTCAGGATTGCTGAATTCATCCCCGGAAATCGCGAAGAAAAAGCCGAACACATCGCCAAAATCATCATTCACGAAGGGCGTCACGACGCCGGGCGGGAACTGGCGCGAAGCATCGCCCACGCGACGGCGCAGTTCGTCCCAGATCTGCGGCAGTTCGTTCGAATGATAACGTGAGGCGATGTTCACGGTGATTTGCGACAGGCCGTTGGAAGAGATGGAGCTCACGTTGTCCAGATAGGGCAGCTGCTGAAGGGCATTCTCTAGCGGTAGCGTGACCTCCTCTTCAACCTGCTGAGCGGAGGCGCCGGGATAGTGGGTGATCACCACCGCGGTTTTTATGGTAAAGGCGGGATCTTCCAGCCTGCCAATGTTCAGCAGGGCGAAAATGCCGCCCACGCCCAGCAGCAGGATCGTCAGCCAGACGCGAATGGGGTTATTGATAAACTGGCGAGAGATATCCATTACAGTCCCCGTTCACGCGTCCAGATACGTACCGGCTGATTAGCATGAAGTTCACCCACGCCAGCTGCCACGACACGCTCGCCTGCTTTAAGCCCACGGGTGATTATCACGCCCTCAGTGGTTACTTGCCCCACGCTGACCTTGCGGTCTTCAAGATGGAGCGCATCCCCTTCTCCCGCCACGACCCAGACGTGCGGCTCATTGCGCGGGCTATTATTCGGGTTAAAGACCGCCTCAACCGGTACAACCAGCGCCTGAGGGCCTGCACCGGCCGGGAGGTTGGTTAAATTGATGGTAACCGTACCGCTTACGCCTCCCACCACGGGGAAATCATCCGGGCGCGGCATGGTGAGTATCACCTGCCAGGTCAGGGTGTTACTGTCGCTACTGCCTGAGTGCTCTTTGTAGACAGCGGTAAACTCCCGATCCGGGAAGGCGTTAATTCTTACCACGGGACGATATTGCGCGTTACGGATATCAAAGGTCTTAAACAGGTTCTCAGGAAGACTAAACACCACGTCCAGCAGGTCGGTACGGGTCAGGGTCGCAATGGGCTGACCTGCCGATACCACCTGATGCTTTCGCACATGCACGCTGGCCACTGTTCCGCTAAAGGGGGCGACGAGCGTCATCTGATTCAGCTCTTCACGGGCAATCTGCAGCGCCGCATTCGCCGAATCGCGGTTCGCGCGCTGTATGTCCATTTCTGCTTTAGAGATAGCCTGGCGGCCTGCCAGCGTCTGGAAGCGATCGAACTGCCGCTGGGCCAGCGTCGCCGCCGTTTGTCTGTCGTTAACCCGCTGCTGCGCTTCACGGGCGTTTAATCTGGCTAGCTGTTGCCCCTGCTTGATGGTTGCGCCCTGGCGTATATCCAGTGCTTCGATTTGACCCGCGCGCTTGAAGGAGAGGTCGGTCGCATCACCTGATTCAATACGGGCGGGAAAGACGCGCTGCCGGGCATGACCGGGAACAGCCACCTCCGCCACTTTTACCATGCGCGGCAGGGGAGCATCTTGCCTGGGTTTCGGGTCGCACGCCGTGAGCGTTAACATAACGAACGGTAAAAGAGAGAGGTAGCGGTTCACTGTATTCCCCTAATAAATAACTGTTTTATTTATTCCGTAAGAAGGGCAGGGGGTGACACTATTCTGCCAGAACAGTGACGACCATATAGGTAAATAGGCCAATTGCCGTGCTGGCAATAATGGCAAGCGCGATAAACAAACCTAGACGAAAAAGGCTTAAACCGTACATTCATTCCTCCATGAGCCGTAAGCAGCGTCTTTCAATGAGCATAGTTGGAGAAAAGATAAATGTTAAATAACCATTATCAGTGGGGGCACGTTAATCCTGATATTCCTGTGCTACGTTTAATATCATTCATCTCTTTTCCCTGTAACGGGCATTAAGAGCAAGTCCCTGCATTTAATGCTTTTTTTGCTCCAGCCACAATCATATTAGTTACAAAAAGGATGCACGATATGTATAAAAATATTCTGGTTCCGGTGGATGTCTACGAGACAAGTCTGGCAGACAAAGCGCTAGAGCACGCTCATTTTCTGGCGCAAAGCGCATCGGGTGACATTCATTTGCTGCACGTCATGCCCAAATTTTCAGCCGAACTGACGCGCGGTTTTATTTCGGATGCGCGAAAGATGGATGAATATATGGTTAATAATTCGAAAGAAAAGCTGTCTGCCCTGGTCAAAAAACTGAATCTGCCTGAAGAACACGTTCATCTTCATGTTCGGAGTGGGAATGTACGTGATGAAGTTATTAAGCTGGCAGATGAACTTGCCGTCGGGGCAATTATTGTCGGCTCCCGCAACCCCAATATTCAAACCCATTTGTTAGGGTCAGAGGCGGCAAGTATTGTTCGTTATGCACATGTTCCTGTTTTCGTTATTCGTTAATAGCATGAAAGCAAGGTGATTTCTGAAAAGAACCTGAGGAAGGAACGATGAAAACAGGAAAATCTGATCGTCCGTATTATCAACAAACTGTTGACGACACCCTGGCTAATGTCGACTCCACAGCGGAGGGACTGAGCAGCACTGAGGCATCCGCCCGACTCCAGCAGTATGGTGAGAATGCGTTGCCGCAGAAAAAGGGTAAACCCGCGTGGCTGAATTTCCTGGCCCATTTTAACGATGTCCTGATTTACGTGCTGCTGGTAGCAGCGTTACTCAAGCTCATTATGGGGCATTGGGTCGACATGTTTGTGATCCTCGGCGTGGCTGTTATTAACGCGTTGATTGGCCATATTCAGGAGAGCAATGCTGAAAAATCGCTGCAAAGTATTCGCAATATGCTCTCCAGCGAAGCCGTGGTGATTCGACAGGGCAATCATGAAACGATCCCTACTACAGCGCTGGTGCCGGGCGACATTGTGGTGATCCGCGCCGGGGATCGTATCCCCGCGGATCTGCGCGTGATCGAAGCGCATAACCTTCGCGTGGAGGAGGCCATCCTGACCGGTGAATCCACCGTAGTTGAGAAAAACAGCGATGCGTTAACCGGAGAACTCCCTTTAGGTGACCGGTATAACTTGCTCTATTCAGGCACCACCGTCAGTTCCGGCGGTGGCAAAGGGGTAGTCGTGGCGACCGGTGGCGAGACAGAGCTTGGCCATATTAATCAGATGATGTCCGACATTGAAAAGCATCGTACGCCGCTGATGGTACAAATGGATAAGCTCGGAAAGACCATCTTCATCACCATTCTGGTGATGATGGTGGCGCTTTTTGTCTTTAGTTTGCTTTTCCGTGATATGGCGGTTTCCGAGTTGGTGCTGTCGCTTATCAGCCTCGCTGTTGCGGCGGTACCGGAAGGCCTGCCGGCCATCATTTCCATCATTCTCTCGCTTGGCGTACAGGCTATGGCGCGTCGCAAGGCCATTATTCGTAAGCTGCCGACGGTGGAAACGCTGGGCGCGATGACGGTTATCTGCTCGGATAAAACCGGTACCCTGACCATGAATGAAATGACGGTCAAAGCATTGATTACCGCTGACACCACCTATCGCGTGGAGGGGGACAGTTACGAGCCGGTGGGTAATATTCATCCCGTTGACGACCCAACACCCGTCAGCGTTACGCAGGGCTCCCTGCTGGAACGCTATCTGCGTACCATTGACCTCTGCAATGACAGTCAATTGATCAAAGACGAGCAGGGGCTGTGGAAAATCACTGGTGGACCGACAGAGGGCGCACTGAAGGTGCTGGCGGCGAAAATCCCGCTCCCGCCGCTTAACACCGAAATGCGCAGTAAAATCCCCTTTGATTCGCAATATAAATACATGTCTACGCTCTATCGCCTGGGCGATGAGGAGGTGATCCTCATCACCGGTGCGCCGGACGTCCTTTTCCGCCTGTGCCAGTTCCAGCAGACCAACACCGGGTTGCAGCCTTTTGATCAGTCTTACTGGGAAGGCAAAATTGAAGAGTATGCCCGGGAGGGGTTGCGTATGGTGGCCGCTGCCTGGAAGCCTGCCGTCAGTGGGCAACGCGAACTGGATCACTCAGACTTGCAGGAGGGCGTCATTCTGCTCGGAATTGCCGGTATGATGGATCCACCGCGTCCCGAGGCGATAACCGCCATTGCCGACTGCCTGCAGGCCGGTATTCGCGTGAAGATGATCACCGGGGATCACCCGCAAACGGCGATGAGCATTGGCCAAATGCTGGGTATAGGTAATGCGGCAAGCGCCATTACGGGTCGTGAGCTTGAGGCTATGGATGACCGGCAGCTGAGCGAGGCGGCTCAACAATACGATATCTTTGCCCGAACCAGCCCGGAAGATAAATTCCGTCTGGTACAAGCCCTGCAAAGCAAGCAGGAGGTGGTGGGGATGACCGGAGACGGCGTGAACGATGCCCCTGCGCTCAAGCGCGCGGATGTGGGTATTGCGATGGGGATTAAGGGCACGGAAGTCACCAAGGAGGCCGCTGACATGGTGCTCACGGATGACAACTTTGCCACCATTGCCAGGGCCGTAAACGAAGGGCGTCGCGTTTACGATAATCTGAAAAAGACCATTCTGTTCATTATTCCCAGCAACATCGCCCAGGCATTGCTCATCATCATCGCTCTGTTGGCAGGGAATCTGATCCCATTAACGCCCGTGCTGATCCTGTGGATGAACATGGCGACATCGGCAACGCTCTCCTTTGGGCTGGCGTTTGAGGCAGGTGAAAAGGACATTATGAACCGTCCGCCGCGTAAACCAAATTTGCATGTGATGGACGGCTTTGCCATCTGGCGAGTGGTCTTCGTTGGCCTGATGATTGCCATCAGTGCCTTTGTGCTGGAAGCCTGGTTACAGCCGCGTGGTTATTCACCGGAGTTTATCCGTACAGTGTTGCTGCAAATGCTGGTGACGGCGCAGTGGTTCTATATGCTTAACTGCCGCGTGTCGGACGGTTTTTCCCTGAGCAAAGGCTTACTGGCAAATAAAGGTATTTGGGTGGTGAGCGGTGTATTACTGGTGCTACAGTTGCTTATTATCTACGCGCCTTTCATGCAGACGCTGTTCGGTACCGAAGCTCTGCCGTTCCGCTACTGGGTCATCACGTTCCTGATTGGCTTTGCGATGTTCCTGATTGTCGAAGTGGAAAAACCGCTAACGCGCAGGTGGCGTAAAACGGTGGCGTAATCGCATTAACTCAAACAGCCTGCCTGACGGCAGGCTTGAACACAGGACATTATGATTCGATTCGCCTCGTTCGTTCTTACGCTTTGCGCCGTTGTTCCGGGGGCGTTTGCCGTAACCTATCCATTACCCTCTGATGGTGGCCGTCTGGTGGGGGAACCCATAACTGTTACCGTTCCACAGGGGAACACCTTGCCGCTCGAAGCGTTTGCCGCGCAGCACGGGCAGGGGCTGAGTAACATGCTGGAGGCGAACCCGGGTGTTGACCCGTTTTTACCGCAATCCGGGACCCGACTGGTGGTACCTCAGCAGCTCATTCTTCCCGATACGGTGCGCAAAGGCATCGTGGTGAACGTGGCGGAAATGCGCCTTTACTATTACCCGCTAGGCAGCAATACCGTAGAAGTGTTTCCCATCGGTATTGGCCAGGCCGGGCGCGAAACGCCACGCAACTGGGTGACAGCCGTCGAGCGCAAGCAGGAAGGGCCAACCTGGTCGCCCACGCCAAACACCCGGCGTGAATATGCGAAAGAGGGGAAAACGCTGCCCGCATTCGTTCCCGCCGGGCCGGATAACCCGATGGGGTTGTACGCGATCTATATTGGCAGGCTTTATGCCATTCACGGTACCAACTCGAATTTCGGCATCGGTCTGCGCGTCAGTCAGGGCTGCATTCGCCTGCGTAATCACGATATCAAATACCTTTTCGACAATGTGCCGACAGGCACGCGCGTGCAGCTTATCGATCAGCCCGTAAAAGTGACAACGGAGCCGGACGGCAGCCGCTGGGTGGAAGTGCACGAGCCGCTCTCGCGTAACCGTGCCGAATTTGAATCAACCAATAAGGTGCCGCTGCCGATGACTCCCGCGTTGCGGGCGCAGCTAATCAACGAGGGGGCCGGAGCCGAACTGGAGCGGCGATCGGGGATGCCGGTTAAGCTTGGCATGTGACGCTACTTTTGCCGGGTAAGCGTAGCGCCACCGGGCAGTTTTTATCATCT
>NZ_RXPT01000035.1:0-15652 GCF_003965585.1 Enterobacter sp. WCHEn045836 | reverse complement strand
AAATCCGGTGGTTACAGCAGTCTTCGGTGGAGCGGTAGTTCAGTCGGTTAGAATACCTGCCTGTCACGCAGGGGGTCGCGGGTTCGAGTCCCGTCCGTTCCGCCACTTATTAAAAGCCCTGAGTTAACGCTCAGGGCTTTTTTCTTATCTGCCTCCCAATTATTGCTAAATCAGCAAAAATCCTCTGCGTTTTACGACCTTTTTCAGCATAACGCCAGCAGCGATAATCTTCCTCAGTTAACGAACATTACGAATAACGAGGAATGACATGACTATCCCTGCATTAGGCCTGGGCACTTTCCGCCTGAAAGACGACGTTGTTATCGCATCGGTCAAAACCGCCCTTGAACTTGGCTATCGCGCAATTGATACCGCGCAGATTTATGAAAATGAAGCTGCGGTTGGCCAGGCGATTGAAGAAAGCGGCGTACCGCGTAACGAACTTTTTATCACCACCAAAATCTGGATCGAGAATCTCGGCAAAGACAAGCTGATCCCAAGTCTGAAAGAGAGCCTGAAGAAGCTGCGTACAGACTATGTTGATCTGACGCTGATCCACTGGCCTTCTCCGAATGATGCCGTTTCTGTGGAAGAATTCATGCAGGCGCTGCTGGAAGCGAAAAAGCAGGGCTTAACCCGTGAAATTGGCATTTCCAACTTCACCATCCCGTTGATGGAAAAAGCCATTGCCGCCGTTGGTGCAGAGAACATTGCGACGAACCAGATCGAGTTGTCCCCCTACCTGCAAAACCGCAACGTGGTGGACTGGGCCAGACAGCACGGCATCCACATCACCTCTTACATGACGCTGGCATACGGTAAAGCGCTGAAAGATGAAGTCATTGCACGTATTGCTGATAAACATAACGCGACGGCTGCACAGGTGATCCTGGCCTGGGCGATGGGTGAAGGTTACGCCGTTATTCCATCGTCAACGAAGCGTGAAAATCTGGCCAGCAACCTGTTAGCGGTGGATCTCCAGCTGGACGACGAAGACAAAAAAGCGATCGCTGCCCTGGAATGCAACGATCGCCTGGTTAGCCCGGAAGGTTTAGCGCCAGACTGGGATTAATATTGACCCACCCTCTGTACGCTTAACCCTCACACAGCTCCTTCGGGAGCTGTTTTTATATGCTCGCTCAGGAAGTCGATAAAGGCACGGATACGCGTGCTCACGGCTCTGTCGCTGTAGTAAACCGCACTGAAAGGCATCTCTACCGGCAAACGTTTATCTGCCATTAACTCCACAAGCTCACCGCGCGCAATTTCTTTATCTATCATGTAATCAGACAAACAGGCGATCCCGTTTCCTTCGAGACACAGCTGCTTCAGCGTTTCCCCGCTGTTGGAGGACAACCCGCAGGTGATCTCATACAGCTGACCGTCAGGGCAGGCGACAGGCCAGGTATTCAGTGATACCGGCTCCGTGAAACCCAGACACAGATGCTGCTTCAGCTCTTCAACGGTTTCAGGTTTACCGTGCTCCGCGATGTATCGCGGTGAGGCGATGATTTTCCGGTAGCTGGCAAACAGAGGACGTGCGCGCAGGCTTGAGTCCGTCAGGGTTCCCGCCCGGATCGCCACGTCGACTTTACGTTCAATAAGGTTGATAAAGGTCTCGGAGGAGACCAAAGAGAGCGTCATCTCCGGATAGCGTTCACGAAAAGGTTTAATCAGCGGCATCAGAAAGTGCAGAACCACCGGTGTGGCCGCATCAATACGCAGCAACCCACGCGGTGTGCTGCGCGTTTCCATGATCTCGGTCTCTGCTGCAGCCATCTCCTGTAAGACAGACTGCACGCGGCGGAAATACCGTTCACCTTCTTCCGTCAGGCTCAACTGCCGCGTCGTTCGGTTGAGAAGACTCACCCCAAGCTTCATCTCAAGCTTTTTCACCGAGCGGCTAACGGCAGAGTTTGCCTGCCCCAGCTGCTCTGCCGCGCGGCTAAAACTGCCACTTTCGACGACGGCGACAAAGATTGTCAGCTCTTCCGACGTTGCTTTCATTGTTGCACCACCTGCAAAATTCTATTGATATTTTGACCATTTTTGTTATTTAACCACTGGCGCATACTGCCTGTCATCTTAATCCTGATGATATGGAGTATTTTATGCCACTGGCGCTACTTGCCCTGACGATCAGTGCCTTTGCAATTGGCACGACTGAATTTGTTATCGTAGGACTGGTTCCTACCATCGCTAACCAGCTTGCTATCTCATTACCTTCAGCCGGGCTGTTGGTCTCTATCTATGCTTTGGGTGTCGCTGTCGGCGCGCCCGTACTGACGGCGTTGACCGGACGATTCCCGCGTAAGCAACTGCTGGTCGCGCTGATGGTGCTCTTCACCGCCGGCAATATTCTGGCCTGGCAGGCGCCGGACTACACGACGCTGGTCATTGCCCGCCTGCTGACAGGCCTCGCGCATGGGGTGTTCTTCTCAATCGGTTCCACCATTGCAACCAGCCTGGTGCCGAAAGAGAAAGCCGCATCAGCCATTGCGATCATGTTTGGTGGATTGACCGTCGCACTGGTCACCGGCGTACCATTAGGGACGTTCATCGGGCAACATTTCGGCTGGCGTGAAACCTTCCTCGCGGTCTCCTTGCTGGGCGTAATTGCCCTGGTGGCCAGCCTGCTGCTGGTTCCGTCGAATATTCCCGGCCGTGCAAGCGCAAGCCTGAGCGATCAACTGAAGGTGCTCACACATCCTCGTTTGCTGATCATTTATGCCGTTACGGCGCTGGGTTATGGCGGGGTATTCACTGCTTTCACCTTCCTTGCTCCAATGATGCAGGATCTGGCTGGCTTCTCTCCAGCAGCGGTAAGCTGGATTTTACTGGGGTATGGCGTCTCTGTGGCCATTGGCAATATCTGGGGCGGTAAACTTGCGGATAAGCATGGTGCAGTACCGGCGCTTAAGTTTATCTTTGCGGCACTGGTCGTCCTGCTGATGATCTTCCAGTTCACGGCATCGATTCAGTACGCCGCGCTGGTAACGGTGCTGGTCATGGGTATCTTTGCCTTTGGTAATGTACCCGGCCTGCAGGTTTACGTGGTGCAAAAAGCCGAGCGCTATACGCCAAATGCGGTGGACGTGGCTTCAGGTCTGAACATTGCCGCCTTCAACATTGGTATCGCCATCGGTTCCATCGTTGGCGGGCAGACGGTGGAACACTTTGGATTAACCCAAACCCCGTGGATTGGTGCCGTCATTGTTCTCGTTGCCTTCCTGCTGATTGGTTTGAGTGGACGCCTTGATAAACCCTCTCGCGTAGCGCTTGGTTAAACCTCAGTAAGTGCTTGCTTACAAAACTGGAAAGAGGTTTCTCAGTAATTGCGTTGAAAGTGTGACCTAAAATCCCTATAACATTAGAACCAGTCCGTTTTCCGGGCTGGTTCATGTTACAGAGGCTGTTTCCAAAAGTGCGAAAAAATACTTATGCCATGCGTTATGTTGCCGGAATGCCCGCGGAGAGGATCTTACCTCCGGGGTCGTTTGCGAGCATCAGCCAGGCATTACCTGCCGGTACACCGTTAAGCAGTGATGAAAAAATTCGGGTGCTGGTGTGGAATATCTTTAAACAGCAGCGTGCGGAGTGGTTATCCGTACTCAAGAATTTTGGCAAAGACGCCCATCTGGTGCTGCTGCAGGAGGCGCAAACCACGCCTGAGCTGGTAAGGTTTGCGACCACTAACTATCTCGCCGCCGACCAGGTGCCCGCATTTGTGTTACCGCAACATCCCTCTGGCGTGATGACCCTTTCTGCCGCCCATCCGGTCTATTGCTGTCCGCTGCGCGAGCGCGAGCCAATCCTGCGTCTGGCAAAATCGGCACTGGTGACGGTTTATCCGTTGCCGGACACGCGGCTGCTGATGGTCGTGAATATCCACGCGGTAAACTTCAGTCTGGGCGTGGATGTGTATAGTAAGCAGTTACTTCCCATTGGCGACCAGATTGCTCATCACAGTGGGCCAATCATTATGGCCGGGGATTTCAATGCCTGGAGCCGTCCACGCATGAACGCGTTGTATCGCTTTGCCCGGGAAATGTCGCTGCGTGAAGTCCGTTTTAGTGATGACCAGCGCAAGAAAGCGTTTGGTCGTCCTCTCGATTTCGTCTTCTATCGTGGTTTGAGTGTGCATGACGCCTCTGTTCTGGTCACTCGCGCCTCCGATCACAACCCGCTACTAGTAGAATTCAGTCCCGGCAAACCTGATTAAACATGGTGAGTCAGGTCTGCCGTGGGGCAGGCCTGTTGAGTGCTGCCCTTTATTTTAACCAACGCAAGGACAGTACAATGACAACAACACACTCTCATCACGACAATGTCGAAAAACAGTTTGGTTCCCAGGCAAATGCCTATCTGAACAGCGCCGTACACGCTTCCGGCCGCGATCTGGTGCGTCTTGGCGAGCGTCTCGCGGCGTTCCCGCAGGCGACCGTGCTGGATTTAGGCTGTGGAGCAGGGCATGCCAGCTTCACTGCTGCGCAGCATGTGGCTCAGGTTACGGCGTATGATTTATCCAGCCAGATGCTGGAAGTGGTGGCTGAGGCGGCAAAAGCCAAAGGGCTCAACAACGTCGATACGCGCCAGGGCTATGCCGAATCCTTACCTTTCGAAGAGGCATCGTTTGACGTGGTAATCAGCCGTTACTCCGCGCACCACTGGCATGATGTCGGTCAGGCATTGCGGGAAGTCAAACGTGTGCTGAAGCCGGGCGGGACCGCCATCATTATGGATGTCATGTCTCCGGGTCATCCGGTACGGAATATCTGGCTGCAGACGGTTGAAGCGCTGCGTGACACCTCGCACGTGCAGAATTACTCGAGTGGGGAGTGGTTAACGTTTATCACTGAGGCCGGTTTAATTTCACGTTCACTGATAACCGATCGCCTGCCGCTGGAATTTAGCTCGTGGATCGCCCGTATGCGCACCCCGGACGCGTTAAGCCAGGCCATACGGTTGTATCAGGACAGTGCTTCCTCAGAGGTGAAGGCCTACTTTGAATTGCAGGATGACGGTTCGTTTACCAGCGATACCATCATGGTTGAAGCGCAAAAAGCGAAGTAAAAAAAAAGCACCGAGGGGAATCGGTGCCTTTTTTTCTTTGTATCGTGTAATCAGGAGTCTGGCGTGGCGCTGTTTTTCACAAACAGTGTCAGCTGGTCGCCTGGTTGCAGGTTGTCAGTATCGTTATTCCAGCGCATCACATCTTTAATGTTCACGCCGTGTCGTTTTGCGATACTGGACAGTGAATCGCCTTTACGCACGCGATAGGTAATGCTATCGCTGTTATTGGCGAGACGCTGTGCGCTGCTACCCGCACCTACCGTCAGTGTCTGACCCACTCTCAGGCCTGAGCTGCGCAGGTTATTCCACTGCTGCAGATCTTTTGCTGTCACTCCAAGACGTGATGCAATACCCGAAAGCGTATCACCGCTACGAACCTTATAGCTGCGGCTGTTGACTGATGATGCATCCGCAATCAGCGTTGACTGAACGGCGGCAATTTCACCAGACGCTAAAGACTCACGTAACTGTTCAGCATGTTTCTGCGGAACCATCACATACTGTGGGCCACTCGCCCCCAGCGTTGAGCCTTTAACACCCGCGTTAAAGGTTTTCAGTTTACTTACCGACATACCCGTCATATCGGCAACCTGTTGAATATCAACCGGGTTGCTGAGGCGAACGCGCGCCAGCGCACGACTTTCGTCTGGTGTTGGCAGTTGTACACCGTAACGCTTGCTGTTTTTGAGAATATCACTCAACGCCAGCATCTTCGGTACGTAAATCTTCGTTTCCTGTGGCAGTGAGAGCGACCAAAAATCGGTGGATTTACCCCGTGCTTTATTCGCTTTCATTGCCTTCAGTACACGACCTTCGCCACTATTATACGCCGCAACCGTTAACAACCAGTCGCCGTCAAACATCTTGTTCAGACGTTGCATCATGTCGAGAGCGGCTGTCGTGGAAGCGACAACATCGCGACGCGCATCATAGTTACGGGTCTGTTTCAAACCGTAATTTCGCCCCGTGCTCGGAATGATCTGCCAAATACCTGCGGCATTGGCGCCAGACGTCGCGTGTGGGTCAAAAGCGCTCTCCACTATGGGTAGGAGTACCAGCTCCATAGGCATGTTACGTTTCTTAACTTGCCCGGCTATCCAGTACATATACGGCTCTGCCCGTAACGTTACATCGTGGAGATAGCTCTTATTTCTTAAATACTTCTGTTTCTGTTCGCGAATCCGGCTGTTTTCCGGAATTCCCATCTTTAGCTCGTCGCCAATAGAGGTCCACAAGTTTTGATCCTGCGCGAAAGATGTCCCATCGTCCAACCAACGCGCTGAGCTTGTAAACTTCCCTGCTTCCCCTTGACCAGCTGCAGAAAGGCTCTGTGCGTGCTGTTGTACGTTGCTGCCGTTCTGCGACTGGCAACCTACAAGCAGGACAGAGGCGAGTAAGATCGCTTTTGCCTTCATGTGTGTGTCAATAGTTGCTTAAAAGACGAGCGATGATAACGGCGAAATTTTGAAAAGGCAACCCGCAATTATCTGAAGTTATCTTTCTTTGACCTTAACCATGCAAATCGTTGTTCTGGTTGTTGCAATTTTGTTTCTTGGTTAATTTTATTAATTAAATCAACATCATCTGTTCTGAGAAATAAATTAATTTTACGCTCGTTTTTCAGAATTACGGGGAGTGTTTTTTGGTTTTTTGCACGTAACTCCTTCACTTTCTGATAATAATCCTGAATCGCCCGATCCTCGGGTAAAATGCTTGCCGCAAACTTCATATTTCCTAATGTATACTCATGGGCGCAACAAATAACGGTATCGTCGGGTAAGGCGTTAATCTTCTGTAAAGACTGATACATCTGGGCTGGTGTGCCTTCAAACAGTCTTCCACAGCCGCCAGAAAACAGCGTATCACCGCAAAACAGATAAGGTTTGCTGTAGAAACACTGATGTCCCAAAGTGTGACCTGGTGTAGCAAATACGGAAAACTCCCACTCGCGTATGAGGATATTTTCGCCTTCTTCGACTACTTGCGTGGTTCCCTTATCTTGTGCCTCTGCCGGTCCGTAAACCACCAGATGCGGGAACCGGGCGCGCAGCTCAGGCACACCGCCGGTGTGATCGTGATGATGGTGGGTCAGAAGGATGGCTTCGGGATGCCAGCCATTCTCTTTTATGGCCTGCAGAACCGGGGCGGACTCACCGGGGTCGACGATGACGCATCGACGCTCGTCGTCAACTAAAACCCAGATGTAATTGTCCTCAAAGGCAGGAATACTGATAAGATTCATACATTACCTCTTATAGCGTGGCAGGTGTTTTGATGAAACCGGCAAGGATACCTCAGACTGTCGCAGCACCGGAACGTTGGGCGGAATTGCCCTGGGGTGAATACTATCGCGAGGCGTTAGAACTACAGCTTAAGCCGTGGCTCGCAAAAATGTATGGCTTTCACCTGCTTAAGATTGGCAATCTCAGCGCGGAAATCAATACCGAAAGCTGCGCTATCTCGCATCAGGTCAATGTCTCTCTCGGCGGATCGCCGGTTCAGGTGAAAGCGGATCCTTTACATCTGCCGTTTGCGGAGAAGTCGGTTGATGCGTGCCTGCTGGCGCATACGATGCCCTGGTGCAGCGATCCTCACCGCATGCTGCGTGAAGCCGATCGCGTGCTGATAGATGACGGCTGGCTGGTGATAAGCGGGTTTAATCCGCTGAGCCTGATGGGGCTGCGCAAGCTGGTGCCCGTGTTACGCCGCACTCCCCCTTATAACAGCCGGATGTTCACCATGATGCGCCAGCTGGACTGGCTTTCACTGCTGAATTTTGAAGTGCTCAGCTACGGCGGATTTCAGGTGCTGCCCTGGGCGCGACGGGGCGGGGTTTTACTCAGTACCCATCTGCCCGCATTAGGCTGCATGCAGTTCATTGTCGCGCGTAAGCGGACCATTCCCCTTACGCTTAACCCGATGAAGCAGAGCAAATCGAAAACGCCGATCCGCCAGACCGTAGGTGCCACGCGACAGTACAGAAAACCGTGATCAGGACTCTGGCTGATAGCCCGCATCCTCATGTGCAGGATTGGATGCCGCGGCCCTTGCCAGTTCGTCGCAGCGTTCGTTTTCCGGGTGGCCGGCATGGCCTTTGACCCATTCCCATTTGATCTCGTGCTGGCCCAGCGCCGCATCCAGCCGTTTCCAGAGATCGACGTTCTTGACCGGCTTTTTATCTGCCGTCTTCCAGCCACGTTTTTTCCAGTTGTGGATCCACTGGGTGATCCCCTGGCGCACGTACTGGCTGTCGGTACTGAGCACCACGTCACAATGTTCTTTTAAGGCTTCCAGCGCCACGATGGCCGCCATTAACTCCATGCGGTTGTTGGTGGTCAGAAAATACCCTTCACTAAAAGTTTTTTCGTGCTGACGATAGCGCATAATCGCGCCATAGCCGCCAGGCCCTGGGTTACCGAGACAAGATCCATCGGTGAAAATTTCTACCTGTTTGCGCATCTCTGGTAGACTTCCTGTATTTGAAACGTTCAGTTAAACGATAAGTCTGACATAAATGACCGCTATGAGCACTGCAATTACTCGCCAGATTGTTCTTGATACCGAAACCACCGGTATGAACCAGATCGGCGCGCACTACGAAGGACACAAGATCATTGAGATCGGTGCCGTTGAAGTGGTGAACCGTCGTCTGACGGGTAACAACTTCCACGTCTACCTCAAGCCCGATCGGCTGGTGGATCCAGAGGCGTTTGGCGTTCACGGTATTGCCGATGAGTTCTTGCTGGATAAACCCACCTTCGCCGAGGTGGCAGACGAGTTCCTGGACTACATCAAGGGTGCCGAGCTCATCATCCACAACGCCTCGTTCGATATCGGCTTTATGGACTATGAGTTTAGTAAGCTCCAGCGCGATATTCCGAAAACGAACACCTTCTGCAAGGTCACTGACAGCCTGGCGCTGGCCAGGAAGATGTTTCCCGGCAAGCGTAACAGCCTCGATGCACTCTGTTCGCGCTATGAGATAGACAACACCAAGCGAACGCTGCACGGCGCATTGCTCGATGCCCAGATTCTGGCGGATGTCTATCTGGCGATGACCGGTGGCCAGACGTCAATGAAGTTCAGCATGGAGAATGAATCCCAGCAGACGCAGGGCGAAGCGGGAATTCAGCGCGTGGTTCGCCAGGCCAGCCGTTTGCGGGTCGTTTTAGCCAGTGATGCAGAGTTACTTGATCACGAATCCCGTCTGGATCTGGTGCAGAAGAAGGGCGGAAGCTGTATGTGGCGCGCCTGAAAAACGCCAGAACGCCTGTAAAATCATCGTTTGGGTGATTTTTGCAGCAAACGATTCAAAACGTGAGAAAAAGCGTTGACGACTCCAGAGGCACACCGTAATATGCGCCTCGTTCCCCAAACGGGAACAGTGGAGCGGTAGTTCAGTCGGTTAGAATACCTGCCTGTCACGCAGGGGGTCGCGGGTTCGAGTCCCGTCCGTTCCGCCACTATTCAGGCCCACGTTATTTATAACGTGGGCCTTTTTCATTTCTGCGTTTCCTCAATCCTGATTTTCTCTCTTCCATCCGGTCTCGTTGTCGTCATCGTACGGCGAACGGCTGCATCGCTCTTCAATTGATTTTTTATAAAAACATCCGCTTCTTATATTTTTATTAATATATTCAATTTCATTTATTATTCTTTTGGTGTAAGTTCTTTAAGGTAAATTATTCTCTTCTGCCATTATTCCTTGTTCTCTCAATAATGCCTGTAGTGATGTTAACTATTCCTATTGCTGCGTAGAGTGTTACGTAGTTTATTCCTAACCATATAAAGAAGCCCGGCATGATATTTTTAAGCATCATGTCGATGAACCCTATGGACATGGATTATTTCAGGAAGGCATCAACGTAAGGCAGTGCAGGGTGTACCAACAAAAATGTTTATACATCCTTAATTTAGCGAGTGAAATTTACCAAGGACTTTAAGTATGACGGATAATAAAGTCATTTTAGCGGTCAATAACGGAGACGGAAAAACTCGGTTGTTGACGGCAGAAGCAGGCCGGACGGTTAAGGTGAAACTTATCCCCGGCAATAAATATTTATTGAAGAATTTTAACGACGACTTCGCACCAGAAAATATCACGCTGCAGCGCGTAGACAAGGCGTTGCACATTATTCAGGAAGGCGATACACAGCCAAGCATAATTATTGAAGATTACTTCAATGGCGATCCTACGAATCCGGTCCTGATGGGCATGGCGGAAGATGGATTACTCTACGCCTATGTCCCTCTGTCTGGTGACAGCTACGACACCGGTTATCTGATGGCGGATGGCAGCATGTCTCCTGTGGCGTTAGGGGGCGAACCGCTGGGGGCGGGTGGCCCTCTTCTGACGGCACCGGATGACGACAACGACATGCTGTTTGGCATGTTGGGATGGTTTGCACTCGCGGCGGCGGGTGTAGGGGCTGCTTTCGCGCTGTCTGAGATGGACAACGACGACGGCGATAACCACTCCACGCCTGATAAGCCGAGCATCGGCACCACGATGGATGATGAAGGCTCAATCAAAGGCCCGTTAAAATCAGGTGATACGACCGATGACTCAACGCCGACGCTGACCGGTAAAGGTAAGCCTGGTGACACCATCCATATCTACGATAACGACAAAGAGATTGGCTCCGTTATCGTCGATGATGAAGGCGAGTGGAGCTATACACCTGATAAGCCACTGGGCGAAGGCGAGCACGAGCTGACCGTCGTGGAAAAAGATCCTGACGGCAACGCGAGTCCTCCATCAGACCCGATTGTCATCGTCGTTGATACGGTTGCGCCAAAAGCGCCGACGATTGAACACATCATGGACAAAGTGGGTAAAACCACCGGTGAAATTCATGATGATGCTTACACCGACGATCCTCAACCGGAAATGAGCGGTACCGGTGAAGCAGGCGCAACGATCGCGATTTACGATAACGGTAAAAAGATCGGCGAAACCACCGTTAACGAGGATGGCCGTTGGTATTTCAAACCGTCCGAAAACCTCACTGATGGTAGCCACAGCATCACGGTCAGCCAGACGGATAAAGCGGGTAACGTCAGCGAACCGTCTGATGAGCGTGATTTTATTGTATTGACTGAACCTCCGGGAAAAGCAGAAACGCCTGAGGTGATTGACAATACCGGTCCGGTAACCGGTCCGCTCAAACCGGGCGATGTGACGGATGACAGTCAGCCTTCTTTCAGTGGAGAGGGAACACCGGGCAATACCATCATTATCAAAGACAATGATAAAGAGATCGGCTCGGTTATCGTCGACGACGAAGGTAAATGGTCATTTACACCTAAGGATGAACTTGCCGAGGGTGAACATAATGTCGTGGTCGTTGAGGAAGATCCGCTCGGCAATGAAGGCGATCCTTCCGATCCGATTCAGATTATTGTGGATACCACGCCGCCAGCCAAACCGGATATGGCCGATGCCCAGGATAATACCGGGCCGATTACGGGCCAGCTGAAAGGCGGTGACGTCACGGATGAAACCCGTCCGGTATTCAGCGGTAAAGGTGAACCGGGCGACACCGTGACCATTTATGATGGTGACGAGGTGCTTGGCACAACCGTTATTGACGATAAAGGCAACTGGACGCTGAAACCAGAGAAACCGCTGGGTGAAGGCGATCACAGTATCACCGTTACGCAGACGGATAAGGCGGGCAATACCAGCGATCCCTCGGAAGCGCTGGAGTTTGAAGTTGACACTACCGCGCCTGATGCTTCAGCAAATGTTCTGAATATTACCGCCGTTGCGGATGACGTAGGCGATCGTCAGGGCAATGTAGCCAGCGGTGACATCACCGATGACAGCAAACCACTTATCAGCGGTATCGGTGAAGCCGGGAACACCGTCTTTGTCTACACCACCGACTCTTCCGGCAAACACCTGATTGGTACAGCGGTGGTAGGCAGTGATGGCACCTGGAGCCTGACACCAGAAACCCCACTGACGGAAGGCCTGAACAAGCTGACCCTGGAGACGCAGGACCCGGCGGGCAACCGCGTTGCCGGTGAAGCACCGTCTTACGACATCAATCTGCTGATCCCGGTGAGTACTGCACCGTCCATCAACAGCGTTGTGGACAATGCCGAGCCACACGTCGGCCCAATGCAGAAAGGCGAATCCACCAACGACACCACGCCAACCCTGAGCGGCAGCGCTGCACCGGGCGACGTTGTGTCTATCCTCGACAACGGGAAAGTGATTGGTACCGTCACGGCGGACAGCAACGGGAAGTGGGCGTTCACCCCGGATACTGCGCTGGCGGATGGCAAGCACACCTTCACCGTCACGGCGACTGACGCAGCGGGCAACGCGCGCACCAGCGGCTCCTTCCCGATCGTGATTGACACTGCGGCACCGTCTCCGGCAGAAAATATCGTTATCAATGATAACGTGGGCGACAAGCAGGGACCGGTAGGTCCAGGCGACACCACCGACGATCAGTCCCCGACCCTGAGCGGCGAAGCCGAGCCGGGCAGCGTGGTGGACATCTATGATAACGACGAGAAGATCGGTTCCGTCATCGTTGATGACGAAGGTAAATGGTCCTATACGCCAGACACGCCTCTGGCTAAAGGCGATCATGAGATCACCACCACCGTGACCGATCCGTCTGGCAACACCAGTGAACCGTCTCCGGGGATCTCCTTCACCGTCGATCCGGATCCAAACCAGGTTACCGTGGGTGAAGTGGTGGATGACCAGGGCCCGATCGTGGGCAACCTGAAGCCAGGCACCGTGACCGATGACGCACGTCCTGAACTGAGCGGTAAAGGTAAGCCAGGCAGCACCGTGACCATCATGGATGGCGACGATGTACTGGGCTCCACCGTGGTGGATCCGGACGGCAACTGGACCTTCACTCCTGAACAGGATCTGGCCGATGGCGATCACAGCCTGACCGTGATTTCCAAAGACCCGGCCGGAAACGAGGTGACCTCTCCGTCCTTTGATATTACCGTTGATGCGACCGCCCCGGAAAAACCTGTACTGGGATCCGCAACGGATGATGTGGGAACAATTCGTGGCGATCTGAGCAACGGCGGCACCACCGACGACGCAAACCCAACCTTCAACGGCTCTGCAGAGCCGGGCAGCCGTGTCGATATTTATGACAACGGTGAGCATATTGGTTCGACGATTGCGGACGACAACGGCGCCTGGCAGTTCACGCCAACCACACCTCTGCCAGAAGGTGAGCACCATATCACCACCACCGCAACGGATGAAGCGGGCAACACCGGTCCGGAATCGGATGATTTTGTGCTGGTGACCGACTACACCCCACCAGTGGCAAGCAGCGATGTACTGAACATTACGTCCGTAATGGATGATGTTGGCGGCCGTCAGGGTAACGTGGCCAGCGGTGAAATCACCGATGACAGCAAACCGGTTATCAATGGTATTGGTGAAGCGGGAAGCACCGTCTTCGTTTACAGCACGGATGCTAACGGCAAACATCTGCTGGGCTCAGCCGTGGTCGACAGTGAAGGCAACTGGACGCTGGCACTGGATACACCGCTGGTGGAAGGGCTTAATCAGCTGACGCTGGAAACCCAGGACGCAGTAGGCAATCGCGTAGCGGGTGAAGCACCGTCTTACGACATTACTGTTCTGATCCCGGTCAGCACCGAGCCGTCCATCAACAGCGTGGTGGACAACGCCGAGCCGCACGTCGGCCCAATGCAGAAAGGCGAAACCACCAACGACACCACCCCAACCCTGAGCGGCAGCGCTGCACCGGGCGACGTTGTGTCTATCCTCGACAACGGGAAAGTGATTGGCACCGTCAAGGCGGACAGCAGCGGTAAGTGGTCGTTCACCCCGGATACCGCGCTGGCGGATGGTCAGCACACCTTCACCGTCACGGCGACTGACGCAGCGGGCAACGCGCGCACCAGCGGCACCTTCCCGATCGTGATCGATACTGCGGCACCGTCTCCGGCAGAAAATATCGTTATCAATGATAACGTGGGCGACAAGCAGGGGCCGGTAGGTCCAGGCGACACCACCGACGATCAGTCCCCGACCCTGAGCGGCGAAGCCGAGCCGGGCAGCGTGGTGGACATCTACGATAACGACGAGAAGATCGGTTCCGTCATCGTTGATGACGAAGGTAAATGGTCCTATACGCCAGACAAGCCTCTGGCTAAAGGCGATCATGAGATCACCACTACCGTGACCGATCCGTCAGGCAACACCAGTGAACCGTCTCCGGGGATCTCTTTTACCGTCGATCCGGATCCAAACCAGGTTACCGTGGGGGAAGTGGTGGATGATCAGGGGCCGATCGTGGGCAACCTGAAGCCAGGCACCGTGACCGATGACGCACGTCCTGAACTGAGCGGTAAAGGTAAGCCGGGCAGCACCGTAACCATCATGGATGGCGACGATGTACTGGGCTCCACCGTAGTGGATCCGGATGGCAACTGGACCTTTACCCCTGAACAGGATCTGGCCGATGGCGCTCACAGCCTGACCGTGATTTCCACCGATCCTGCGGGTAATGACGTCACTTCTCCGTCCTTCGATATCACTATCGATACCGTAGCACCGGAAAAACCGGTGATTGGTCTGGCGACAGATGATGTGGGCTCCAGCCGTGGCGATCTGAGCAGCGGCAGCACCACCGATGACGCAAACCCGACCTTTAACGGTACCGCAGAGCCGGGCAGCCGTGTCGATATTTATGATAATGGCGAACTGATTGGTTCTACCGTGGTGGACGAAAATGGCGGCTGGCAATTTACGCCAACCACCGCGCTGCCAGAGGGTGAGCACCATATCACCACTACCGCAACCGATAAGGCCGGTAACACGGGTCCGGAATCAGATGATTTTGTACTGATCACCGACTACACCGCGCCTGACGCGAGCAAAGTGGCGATCACCGAAGTCTATGACGACGTGAACACCGCAGGCGTGATTGCCTCCGGCGAAGAAACCGACGACAACCGTCCGCTGATCAAGGGGACGGGCGCAGAGCCGGGCAACACCATCACCGTGTACAACGGCGACAAGGTGATTGGCACCGCGAAAGTACAGGCTGACGGCACCTGGTCCCTGGAGCCGACCACGCCGCTGCCGGACGGGAAGTACACCCTGACGGCGAAAGAGACCGACGGCGTGGGCAATGTCTCCGGTCCGTCCGGTGAGTACATCATCAACGTGGCCACCGTACCGCCGCAGGCACCGACGCTGGATACCGTCTATGACGACGTGGCCCCGCATGCGGACTACCTGCAGAAGGGCGATGTCACCAACGACACCACCCCGACCCTGAGCGGCAGCAGCGGCGTGGCGGGCGGCACCATCAGTATCTACGATAACGGTCGCCTGATCGGCACCGCCACCGTGGGCAGCAACGGCAGCTGGAGCTTCACGCCGGATACGGCGCTGGCTGACGGCAGCCATAACTTCACCGCCACCGTCACCGACGGCGTGGGACGCACCAGTGAGCCAACCGGCGGCTTCGGTATCGTGGTGGATACAAAAGCCCCGGACGCAGCCTCTGACCTGCTGGTCACCGACAACGTCGGTGCATACCAGGGCCCGGTC
>NZ_RXPT01000034.1:0-16297 GCF_003965585.1 Enterobacter sp. WCHEn045836 | reverse complement strand
GTCCGCAGCGGGTCTGTGCAGGACTTTAATTTCCATACGAATCTCAAAAGTGATCATAAGCTCCCCTGTATTCAGAGGAGCAGATTAACCCCTGGATCAATTTTCAACCGCTGGGGTGGATCAGTTTTGCACCGTTGGTAACACAAAGCAGGCGCTGGCGATCCTGAAGCAGATAAAACAGTTCTGCGGCGAACATGAACTTATTTTTATTGGCGATCACGATCCGCGTAAGCCCATGAGTGAAAACACCGTAAACAGTGCGCTACGGGTGGTGGGCTACGACACGAAAGTGGATGTATGTGGTCACGGCTTCCGAGCAATGGCCTGCAGTTCGTTGATTGAGTCAGGGTTATGGTCAAGGGACGCTGTTGAACGCCAAATGAGTCATCAGGAGCGAAATGGTATTCGCGCAGCCTACATACATAAAGCGGAGTTTCTGAATGGCGCAGAATTTTTGTTCAGGGTCATTTTGATTAGACGGAAGATGCTGCCAACCAGACTGCAGGAGTGCCTCTTCTGTTGCAGCTATAGCAAATTGAATGAATCGATTAGAACGAAACTGTTCTTTGCTAGTAAGAAAAGTTAACAGAGCGTTACCTGTACACATTTTAAACACAACGAATATTTTTATCAAAATCGTCGGTAGGTGTCATATAATTTCCAACACGCACATCAATTACAGTAGCCACATTTTCATCCAGCGCCCGTCGAAAAGCCATTGGAATATCTTTCACATAATCTACTGTGATCCCATTAGCTCCCAAGGAACGGGCAAAACCAGCCCAATCATGACAGGGAAGTTCATGTATTTTTCCCATCGCTGTACTCACCCTGTCCGCCCGTAATTTAGGATTTCCCAACGCTGAATTATTAAAAACAACACAAATTAATGGAATGTTATATCGAGCCGCAGTCTGTATCTCAATTCCATGCATCAGCATGCAACCATCGCCAGTCACTACAACGCATGGTGAATCAGGTCGAGCAACCATAGCCCCAATAGCAGCAGGTATAGCCCACCCCATTGCTCCCATATATCTCAATGTATTAAAGCAGTTATCAGGATTATTCGCTTGCCAGTAATGGCCTGAAAAGAAAGCATGTGCACCACTATCAGTAAATAACATACAATTTTCAGGCATTACTCGACGCAACTCACTAATAACCCTCGCCGGGTGGATAGGATACTGGTCAGACTTACAATCTTCCGGGCATTTCCAAAATGACCTCGAGTGAGGTTTCAACGTGTTAATCCAATCCTTACGCAGTGATACGATGTTGGATGTTGGTTTGACCTCAATCATAAGATTTTCCAAACAGGTGCGAGCATCGCCCTGGATAGCCAAATCTATAGAGTATTCACGAAATAGCGTATGGCTATTTATATCATTGACGATCAAAGCATGTTTTGGCTTCACTCCGGGGCTCTAGGCCAGTGAATCAAGCATATTAAGGCGAGAACCAATAACAAATAATACATCAAGTTCTCCCGTACTTAATGCCTGAACTGCCGGAATATGGCCATACCATCCAAAAATACCCAGACTCAAAGGATGACTTTCAGGAAATACACCTTTTGCCGCAGCTGTGGTAGCGACCGGAATTTGGTATTTTTCAGCAAACGAGAGCAAAACAGTACTTGCATTCGAATGTACGCATCCAGCCCCCGCGAGGATCGCCACTCGTATTTTCTTACCAACAGCGCCCCAAAATTTTTCACAGCTTTCTCGGTCGATAAACCGAGGTTGATATAGAGACTCTGGTAGTGTTTTCCACTCAGCGGTTATTTGCTCCCTCTGGAGATTAACCGGGATTGAGAGATGCACAGGACCGCGTGTAGCATGACTCAGCATCGTATACAACAATCGCTGCAAATGGCGATATACTTGCACTGGAGAGGTAATAAGCAGGTGTTGATTTATCACTGCTGAAGTAATACTAACTCCTTGCAAATTTGAAAGGTTAGAACCCTGAAATTCACCACGATTTTCAAGATCACTTCGTACTGTCCCCGTAATGACTAAAACAGGGCTACGATCAGTGTTGGCAGTAGCTAATGCAGTGATCATATTTGTGATCCCTGGCCCATTAATCGAGAGACACACACCGAATTTATGACTAGCGCGACTGTATCCATCAGCCATATATGCAGCTCCCGCTTCATGAGCGGCTATAACTGCATGACATTTATCATTCTCAGCAAGACTTTCCAAAAAGGGATCTATAAGTTGGCCTGGAACACAAAAAACATACCGAACCCCTTCTTTATTTAATGCATCCAGAATAGTGTCAGTTACTTTCATTTTCGCTGCTCCAACTCATTTCGTAAAACATTTATTGCGTTTAACGTTCGCGGCACACCGATGTAAACTGTCAATAATATCAAGCATTCAAGAATGTCATCAAGCATAATATCTCTTTTGAAAGCAGTATGGATATGTTGCCGAAACTCTACCTCTGTATCGCCCATGGTTATCAGGCTAGCAATGACAACCAACTCCTTCTCTCTGATATTTAACCCTTGTCTTTGCCAAAGTTCACCTAAGCCAAAATCTTGAATTATCTTATAATAATCAGGGCAAAAAGAGGCCAAATCATGAATGGCTGCGGCGTGTCCAGGCTCATAAACTTCATCCAAGACTTTTTTCCCAATATCATCACATGACATTTTACTCACAGAGCACCCCCAAATACGCTATCGGGTGGGACAATTCATCTTACATACGTTTTTAGGATGAATTTTAAATTCTGTATAGATAATTCAAGATGTCAAGTCATTCGCACACTAATTTATTAATGATGTGTGTTAAAATGATTTATGCTGATTTTAATCTGTTAAAAAACAGAGGATTACCCCCTCCCTACAATGGCAATGGTAAAATTTAGGTAGAAGATAGTTACTAACACCATCAAACATCTCCAAGAAAACCAGAAAAACCCTCAATGCATGGGAACGTGAGAGTCATGTGAATGTTAAATAGCGAGCTTATCGATTCGTGAAAGATTTTAATTGTATCGGAGAGCCGAACTCCTGCAAGATAACTCAGTTGCTGAACATGAAGGAGAAGCTATCGATAGAAAGAAAAGTGAAGCGAATGCGGGAATAGGCGCTTCACGTTTGCCGAGTAATCAATGCAACCAGACAGTAACGAGAATAACAATATGTGAAAATCGAATCAATAAAGAGTGTCAGAAGACACCACTTCGTTCACAGTGGGGACTTCAACGTCTAGTGCTGTGAAGAAATTTGTAAAGCTATACGAGGGTTTAGCCAGCTTATTACAACAACGGGACTGTAGCTCATAATAAATTGAAACATAAAATAAGTTTCATTAACAAAAAAAATTAAAGCACCCGAGTCATAAAAACGCTGATGTGTTTCCGGATAATCGTCCAATTTCAGACGAGTTGCATATCCTTTTTTAGATAAAACACAGGGGCCTGGAACGTAAACATATCCAGTAACACATAGCGACATCCTCGTATTCGGGCAGCGGACTCCACCACATCCAAAAGCCGACTACCAATCCCCGGTCTCGTTGTGCTTCAACAACCCATAGCAACTGTATCTGAAGCCAGTTTCCCCATATTAACCCGGTATCTCCGCCTTCCGTTTTATTGTCGTCATTTGTAGCAAAAACATCAATCCCGTGAACCTGGTCACAAGTAACGTTAAGCTGGTTAAAAGCTCTTATCTCCCTCCTGAAGTCAGCAACATCATCTTCTGAAGGAGATGTCGATACGTTATAACGCATTTTTACTCCTTAAATAAGGATAAGTACGCTGGATTTTTTCTCAGTATAGACTTTACTTATCTGTGCGATCAGTCCGATGCAAGGATTACTCAATGACATTAGAATGGCAAATTATAAAGCCAGAGAGAATTGAAGCATTAAGCTCGGGTTATCTTTCCCATGGGTATCGACAGGATGAAACCATCTTATCCTGCCTTCGCTATCACCCCTCTCTCTGCGAAAGTCAGTTCGACATAATCAGCGCTTACAGACCGACAGATGGGAAGTTCCATTTGTCAATGTTGACAGCCTCTACCTGCATAAGTCAAACAGGTATAATTTATGCCGGATTGCTAAATGAGCTTGATGAAAAAGCTGGTGAAGTATATGTTATTGACTTTATGATGAAATTTCAAAATCCGGTCAATGAAAAGTCCTTTGTGATTGATGCCAGAATGACAGAGCTAAAAAAAAGTAGAAAGGGTATAATTTACCGAATGCAAGGCAACGTACAAACCAATGCTTTTCATTATGATGTGACATTTTTATTCCCAACTCATGGAAATTGAGATGATGGAAACCTGGTCCCTCTCAATAGATTTTGGCTCTGTCAGAGATAATTACGGCACACCTCTTTATATTTTCAATCCTGAGCAGCTTAGAAAGAATATTTCCGAATTTCTGACATTTGTTCACGAGCCCAAGAACATAGCATTCCCTATTAAAGCATTGCCAGTTCCACCAGTATTACATCTCATGGCTCTTGCTGGACTAAGCGCAGATTGTGCCTCGCCAGCAGAAATCGAACTGGCATTGGGAGCAGGCTTTCCGGCACACCGTATATTTTATAATTCACCTGAGATTATCGTCCCCTCCGCATTAAATTTACTGAAAAATGGAGGAACACTGGTTCTCAACGATACAAATGACGTCCCTAGGTTTATTGGTAAACAAAATGGGAGTATATATTTACGCTGGAATCCAGGCGTAGCCTCTGGTTACACTGCTCCTTATACTAATTTGACTTGTCATGGTCACCGTCAATCTCAATTTGGCAGTAGCACTGAAGCAATCCTTTCGATGCCAAAAGAATGGCTATGCCATATTAATGGATTACATACGCATATTGGTAGCCGTATGATCTCCATCGACGATTTCTCTTTAGCACTTGAAAGAATGCATTCATTGGCCGACACAATTTTCGCAACGACAGGGCATCAAATTCTGCAACTGAATATGGGGGGTGGACTGAAGCTGGCAATGAACCACCAGGATAATTGCCCTTCAATTATCGACCTGACCACTGCATTAAACCGGCTTGCAAGAAAAGGTACTCGTTATATAGTTGAACCCGGAAATTCATTGACCGGAAACACTATGGGAATACTGACCACTGTCAGCCATATTAAAAACCGCCCTGATGGAGGTCGATTCGCTATCCTCGATACTGGTAGTAACCAGTTATTGAAATATACCCTTTCAGGTATACAACCAACGATCCTGAACGATACCGGGCTTCCTTTACCTTTCGAAGGTCCTGATGCTGTGGCTGGTCCACTCTGTTTTGCCGGCGACGTTCTCCTTCCTAATACCTGCATAGACAATATCAGGCCTGGCATGCCATTGCTGATACAGCACTGTGGTGCCTATTGCCTTGCACTTTCCAGTCAGTTTAACGGACGATTCAGACCAGCTATCTTGAGCATTTCTCCCGATGGCTCCTGGAATAAAATCCAGGAGGAGGAGAATTCCTGGCTCACAATGCTTTCATCATCTGAACTTCCATGGAACAGTGATTTTTTTGATATGGTCGAATGTCAGAACATCACACGAACGAGCCTTCAGCATATTCCTGTTGACGTTATATCTGTCTTCCAGACGGGTCCCAGAAGCATATGTTTTATGCTTATAGTTAAAGATCACATAAATACGCTTTCTGCATTTGAATTTATACTACTGTTAATCCGTCACGCGATGAACTGCCTGAATATAAATAAATCAGGCACCGAACCCGATGGAGTAACACTGCTCCCGGCGCTAAACTCTTCCCTTATTAAAGGGAAAACTCAAAGTATATATATCAGCGCCGGATATGAAACAAATCAAGGAATTCAAATCAATATTGGTAAGAAAAATCAATTATTAGGTTTCTGCCGTCTCGGTAAAGACCCATCAGCAGCCCATGACAGCGGTTAATTCCGCCCCGTGGGGCGGAATGTTATACAGTTCCATCCAGTTAGCCAGTCACCCCGGCATCGCAGTTCTGCCCAACAACAACCTCTCCTGTTTCATTCTTAAGGTTATATGCGCCCCCTTTTTTATAGGTCAATGTAAGCCGATCAACGCCATCTATTACATATTCTAGCTTTGCTGTTTTTATAACAGTACCAGTATTACCAATCTTAATAACTGGTTCTACATCAGGATTAGTGTAATTGATTTTGAAAGTCACTAATTTGGGAGTGAAAAATTCACATCCATATTCCACCCCAATCGACGAATTCGTTAAGTCCCTTAGGTCCACCTCATCGACTTCAAATCTCCAGTTTTTTTCCCCTAAACCAGCACATGACCACCCTGAATAAAATACAAGCATGGCAATGACCAACCTTTTTTTTGAGTTCATACTGTAACGCTCCACTATAATTAAAAGTAAGTTTTAATAGCATCGTGAAAATTAATTCACATTTTTTCCAGCGAAAGTATTACACGTCAAACATAACTCAACAACAACTTCTGCAATCAAAAAAACTTAATCTTTGTTTAAAGTTATTAAACACCTTCTCCATAAATATCAAATTAAAAATAACCTAAGCATAATTAGATTTATTTTAATTTACATCATACTGAGTCAGTCATAATATCTTTTCGCCCGAATAAAACAGGATGTTAATAATGCTTAAGTGACCTAGTGGTTGGAGCAGTGCTCTGGTATAACCCCTTTTGATGATAGTTCTTATAGGATTAGCTGTCAGTGCTGGAGTAAGGAAAAAATGCCAGTCCAATAATAATCCAGCATATCATGGTACAACGTTACGGGCATAAGGCGGTGGCGGGAGCTCCCCCTGAGCAAAGGCCCTCAACCGAAGCAGAGGTAGACCTTATTGTTCAGGCAACGCTGAAACAGTGGGATAACTGTGTTATTTGTGGTGATAAGTGGAGTATAGATAAAATCCAACGGTCAAGCAGACCTCTTATGGATTTATTGCCGGTTATTTTTACAGTAAATCAGATACTGAAAATGGTAACTTATTGATAGAGAGATTTAAGTTAGTTATTGCGTAAAAAATGTGATAAACGCATTCATTATTTTACGCCACAAACATGTAGAGCTAGTCTGGTATAGGAAAATTCGCTCACCAGTTACTTAAGTGAAGTCAGCCCTATGGTAGCCAGAAGTAAAAAGCGATCATCGCATTAACTACCTGAGAATTAAACAACTGGAATCCACTTTTCCTTGATAAAATTGATTCCCTAGAAAGTGGAGGACTATATATCTAACGACATGAAAATATAAGCTCAAAAAAATTTCAACATCATAACAAACAGATAAAAAAGGATTAAATATGTTAACCATCGATTATAACTCTTATCGCTCCATTAAATCTTTTAATCACAGGCAACGTTTTCTTATAATGCATTATACTGCCGGGAATTTCTCAGCATCAATTTCCACGTTGACAGGAAGCTCTGTCAGCGCCCATTACCTTGTTCCTGATCCTACTGACCCCACCTATATCTCAGCAGGTTTCAACGGCATTAGAGTGTTTAACCTAGTTTCTGAAAATGAACGCGCATGGCATGCCGGTGTTAGTAGCTGGCAAGGGCGCAGCAACCTTAACGACTCTTCAATAGGCATTGAAATTGTTAATGAGGCAAGAGACGAAAATGGTGAGATCATATTCGTCCCTTTCAATGCGGAACAAATAAAAGAGTTAATTGAATTATCAAAAAATATTTTATCCAGATTCCAGGATATTACACCGGTCAATGTTATTGGACATTCAGATATAGCGCCAGGACGTAAAAGCGATCCTGGCGCTACTTTTCCATGGTTTCAGCTTTATCAGGAAGGTGTGGGCGCTTGGTATGATGAGGCTACAAAGCAAAAATATTTTGAACAATTCTGGAATGAAGGTACTCCCGATCGCCATGAGATAATAAAAAAGCTGTCAATTTATGGATATGATATATCTGATGGCAACAGCGGCACAGGATTTAAAAATTTGCTTCGTTCATTTCAACTCCATTTCAGACAAAGCAATTATAACGGGATTCCTGATGCAGAAACAGCAGCCATTTTATGGGCACTGGTAGAAAAATATTTCCCGGCATCTTACTGAAGATAGCTCCTGAAGGGAAAAGTTGGCTAGGAATAAAGCATGCAAACTGCTTACTCTGGCCAACAATCCCTATGTTACCTCAGAGCTTAGATACTATTGCCACAAGATCGACCTTCGGCCCTGTTCTTGATAGGAACAAACCAGTCCTCCTTAAATCATATAGTAACAATCCTTTTGCAGGCAATTCGTAAAATCTCACACGACCCTGAATGCATAAAGTGTAGCAGCCTGTATATGTCTATTTCCGTCGCCAGATATAATATCCACCATGCTCCGAGAAGATTCTCTGGCAGTTATTGCTGCTCGCAACTGGAGCTATCGTAATCTATCCTATACGTAAAATTATTACCGGATTCCAGACCTCCTTTCACAGACTCATTGTAGCAGCTCCCGCTGATGTATAAAAAGAGCATAGCCAATAGGGATTAATAACGGCATTGACCGAAATGGGGAAACACAATATTGGCTCGCTGGATGAATATAAACACTCTGCTTTTCTAAATAAAAAAATATCTTCCACAAAGTAACATCAGTTATCTCCTTGAATATCTCACGTTAAAAAACAGATGTTAAAAACATGGTTTTTGAGTATACAAAATGCATAACACCTTCGAAATTGACCTTTGCTATAAAAGAACTTGTGGTTCAGGAACACTGGAAGAAAAGAGATGAAAAGCTTGCCGACAGCTCATCTCCATAGCGATGTGAAATACATTGACCAAAAATATATAACTGAAGTATTATAGACAATAAAGTCATTCAAAATATAAAATTGATATCAGCTTTAAACTATCCTCATCATATAGTTTCTCCAATAGAAGTTTTGCCGTACTGATGATTCCCCTATCTTCCTGATAATACATATTCACATACAGAACCGGTAGACATCAATTCACTCATCAATATATTCGAACAATGTATTTGTAATATTACAATCAACCTTACCATGCACATATACATACATTGGAATATCAATTCCAGTATTTTCCACATTAAACTCCCGCCGCGAGCTTGCTAGACATTTTAATACTGAGCAAGTGTGGGGTAATATGGCTCCACCCAAATTATTCATAACAATATCAATAATCATTTCAATGTTATCGAGAACTGTTATTCTATAATCACATCCAACTTCCGTCACAGAACCACGTTTCAACTTATCTTCCATTAGATGTGCATGTCCTTTGTAGATAAATATATCTCTATGCATTGGCACTTCAGCCTGTACAAGATAAAGAATTACACTTGAGCAGAAGACATTATAATTATGAACATCTGTTTCTAAGAGTTGAACATTGTTTATAATTAAGTCTGTTGACTCATCAATATCTGGAGTTAATATTATCTCTCTTTCTCTTATTTTAAATTGGCTTTCAATAAATGAAGATAAGAATCTGAACTCATCATTGATAAACACTTTTATTGATTCCCGATCGCTCTTTATACTACATTCAATAGCCTTCAGAGTATGATAATGCATTTTAGTTAAAGAATAGATTCTCTCACCATACTGCGTAAGAACCATTTTATTATTTTCAAAGATAAAAAGTCGATTGTTTATTCGACTTTCAAATTTTTTGATCATAGAACAAACGGCAGGCGGTGTAATATTTAACTCTTCAGCAGCTAATTTTATCGACATTTTCTCAGCAACACTTATAAATGTTTTTAACTCTCTCGATGTTAACATACCCACTCCATTTACGCTCGCGCCATAAAAAATATTCCCCATTTCAATCATCACAACAAAATTACGCTCAGCCCGTCTCACGCCAGATGCAGTGGGTTATCTCAGCGCCCATGCCACTTCCCCCCCGATCGGTGATTTGTGCGAATATCTGGCTATTCGTGAAGTATTTGGCAGTACCTCTCATCTGAGTGTCTTTGCTATAAAAAGTGCGTTCGGCCATCTTCAGGGAGCGGCTGGTGAACTCCGGGCCCTGATCAGTTCTTACTGTCGCCGGATAGCCTCGAAAGAGCGCGATGCTGTCCAGAATACGCGTGACCTGAACCCCTAAAATACCGAAAGCAACGGTGATCGTCAGACACTCCTTCGTGAAATCATCCACACAAGTCAGGCACTTAATCCGACGGCCGCTGGCAAGTGCATCTATGACAAAATCCATCGACGATGTCAGGTTCGGCGCATCCGGGCGAAGAAGCGGAAGCCGCTCAGTCGCCAGCCCCTTACGACGTCGTCTGCGCTTCACACTCAGGCCGTTAAGGTGGTAAATGCGGTATACCCGCTTGTGGTTGACGTGAAGACCCTCCCGACGCAATAACTGCCAGATGCGCCGGTACCCAAAACGCCTTCGTTCGAGCGCCAGTTCTGTGATACGGCTTGATAAATGTGCATCAGCCGCCGGACGCTGAGCCTCATAGCGGCAGGTCGACAGGGACAAACCTGTTAGCCTGCAGGCACGACGTTGCGACAGACCGGTCGCATCACACATAAACTCAACGGCTTCCCGCTTCTGGTCTGTCGTCAGTACTTTCGCCCCAGAGCCACCTGAAGTGCCTCCCTGTCCAGCATGGCTTCGGCAAGCAGCTTCTTGAGTCTGGCGTTCTCTTCCTCAAGCGACTTCAGGCGCTTAACCTCGGGCACCTCCATACCGCCATACTTCTTACGCCAGGTGTAAAAAGTGGCGTCGGAAATGGCGTGCTTACGGCAGAGTTCACGGGCAGATACCCCGGCTTCAGCCTCGCGGAGAATACTGATGATCTTTTCGTCGGAAAAACGCTTCTTCATGGGGGAGTCCTCATGTGACTTATGTAGACATTACTAACATCGCGGTGTGTTAATCAACGGGGGAGCAGATCATCAGGGCTATGTCGAAGGATGCGGTGGAAAGTCAGATGAGCCATATGGAACGTAACTCAGTGCGGGCTGCGTATATCCATAAAGCGGAACATCTGGATGAACGCAAGCTGATGTTGCAGTGGTGAGCGGATTTTCTGGATGCGAACCGGGAGGAAACAATTAGCCCATTTGATTATGCAAAACTCAATAACCCGATGCTAAGCAGGTAAATCGTGTAGAATACCAATTACATACAGAAGGCATCAGGAAGTTAAATTCCGGACGCCTTTTTACCTTTCAAAACCAAAAATCAGAAGAATAACAAAAGACTACGATATGCACGCAATCTGGTTCTAACCGTGCGAGTTAACGTAATATCGGCAGGAAGGCAGGTGCAGGCCGGGGCAGCAACAGGTTTTGTTACCTGTCCCTCTAGATTAGCCTCGACCTAAACTGTAATGGTAATAGCGAAGATTATACAGATTTTCTTCAGCATCAGAATCCACAAATTCTGCTGATTAAGATATCCATTACACCACTTTTATAATCTTTGTATTGAGTTGGCTAATCTCTTTTCATTACCAAATCTAGTAGTGTAAAATCTTTGTTCGATACCATACAGCAAATATTTTAACTCTTCTTCTGATGATACTTCGAATTTACTCTCAGTTGTGTCATATTTAAGTTTTTCAGCACAATAATCATTAATGTAATTCAGCATCTCACCTCTGTCTTCCACTGGCATCGCCGCAAGAGTATCCATCGCTAATGCAATTCTCTTTCGGTTTGGCTTTGATACCTTTTCTACATCATAGTCAGTTGAAAGTACGATGAAGGATTCACTTAAAAACGACTTAACTTCATCTTCCGTGGCTTCTTTGTACAGAACATCGATACCTTTAAATATACTTGAAATTGTGGCGAGATTTCTGAATAATAATATATTTCTTTCCTTTAGGTATACAGCATCAGGTATATGATTTACAATCAACCGCCCTTCATTTTCTTCTATTTCTGCTGATTCACCAAAAGCAATTGTTTTTCTCTTGATAAACAGGGATGGGGTTATTTTCTGAAAATAAAAGTCTTCATTCTGATGAGAGAATATATATGAAATCTTCGTGAAATATTTTTTTGTTAAATCGTCGAAGTCCTTAGAATCAAATTCATCCTTAATGCATGATAAACAGAATGATTGCTGACTAAAATTTTCAATTTTGAACCATGAATCTTCATCAAGATTATGGTCAGGGTTATATGGAATGAGGCTAAGAGTAGATAAATCTAAAGCCTCAAACAAAGTGTAGTCTGACACCAATTTAAAAAAAGGTTTCTTACGAGGTCCTTTTACTTTAGCAAAAATATTATTCATTATTTTTTCCTTTCGATAAAGGTATAGTTGTTTATTCTAAATGCAACTGGGATCTTGATTTCTTTGGGGGTTTTGTATTTGTGACAACTAATTAAAAAAATGGATGCGCCGCTCTTGTTTTTAATGTTATAAAACTCATATCTAAACAGTAGAAATAAAGGGTTAAAGTATAATGCTTGAGACATAAAGGTAAAAATAAATAAAACGGCATAAACAAAAAACAAGGCAGACCAACTAGTTATACTTAAAGCCACAAAGAAATAACCAAGATAACTTGGAAGAAATGAGTTGTTCGCATGCTCAACAGAAACTACTTCATCTTCTTTAAACTCATCCTTGCCCAGTCTGGAGCTTAAAAGCAAACTAATCCAAGTTAGTAATATGGGGATTAGCATGTAAAATACGTATGATGTCATTTGTGGTAATAAACTCAACCAATGACTGTGCTCAAACCTTTGGAAAAAGTAATAAAGAGTGTACTTCTTTTGTACAAAGAAAATTATAGCCAACAACGATGTTGCGTTAAATGTTAAAAGTACTCTAAAAAGGAAATTTATTATCATAATTTTTTCCTGTATCAAATACTGCTTGCAATTATTTTATAGTATATCAATTCATCATTTACTTTCCACCTACAATATTTTGCTCAACCGGGTAAATATATCAATAGCGAAGCCCCAATTGGGGCTTCGCTACCCTCAGAACCCACGCATTCCGTTGATAAAAGTATCAATCACGCCACAAACCTTGTCATAGATACGTTTAAGGACGGTCTTCCTTTCAAGAATCCTTAGCGTACCGTCGTAATCCCAGTTTCACTGCCTGGTGGTGAATAGCACCAATCGTTCTACCGGGTAACATCGCGACAACCTTTCTTCCCAGAGCCGGATAATATTGCTGAAGAATACTGAGTTCTTCTGACGTCCATGCCTCTGCTCGTTTTAATCCTAATTTGGTCGCCTGCGTAGCAATAGCTCGTCTGGAACGATGAGGTAATAATGCATGAATTTCATTAAGATTATCTGAGTTAGCGTATTCAGAGGTTAATATCGCGTTCTCTTCACGGGTCCATTTTCTGAGTCGCACTTTCCCGAGTTTCAGAACAGTAGCTCTATTCCTCACAGCACTGACTGTTTTGTTGAGAGTAGTGGCGATATCCTCAACATTCATATGACCATAGTGCTCTTTCAAAAATTTAATTGCATCAGGATGCCAATCCCGGGCATCGGTAACACCGGCTTTAGCTGCCTGTTTTCTGATAGATTCCTTATCACGATGCGGCAACAGAGTCTGCACCATGACAATACCAGCACCGTATGAATAATATTTTTTCACTATCGCAATTTCAGCTGGCGACCATGCTTTAGCTCCCGTACGACCAATACCAAGTTTTAGCGCCATTGCTCTGACTGCCGGAATACCTCTTCCCAGGAAATCAGCTATCTGCTGCGTTGGGAGTTTTCCATAGTTCTTTTCAACAAAATCCATCTCACTGATGCCCCAGCGAGAACAATGGTTTCGTCGGCGTAAATTTTTAACAGACATCGGTTATTGCTCTATCAGTATTGTCGATAGTTCAGGCAAATGAATCAGCGAATTCAGATAACAGGCTACCAGCTCAGTGTTCATAACGAAAATAGCGGCTTCTTCGGCAACTGAAGCCAAACATAGGCTTTGCTCTTCAACCAGGAGATCGCCGACAAATGTGCTGGTAATGCACCAGACACTCATTTTCAGTTCTCTGCTTGCCTGGTCTCTTCTCTTTTTTCACCTAGTCAAATCACTGAATAAAAGGGGAAAAAGCTCTGGTTAGTATTCTCCTTAATGGTTCAGGAACATCATTCCAGTCATCGCCCCAACGCTGTGCTTCCTGATACGCCTTAAATGGTTTTTCACTACCTGGAGCAGGATAACCCAGCAGATTCTCAACACACTCTTCCAGCATAATAACTTTGCTGGCATCCCCAACAGCAGCAGCAATCGGAGCATTGAAAACCTCCGCTCCAGGAGTACCGCCATCGCGATCATGGATAACAAAAAAATCGACATCCAGCGCGCTAAGATACCTCACCAGACCGATGATCGCGGCCTTACCACGCGCTTTAACCAGTTCTGTTGATGCAAGTAACTTATTTCGCATCACTTGTGGCATTCTGCGGATAGCTTCCTTGATAATGACTTCCTCTGTATCTCCTTCGACAACAATTACCTTTCGGGTAAAAAAGATCCTCGATACATGATCATCCAGCTTAATCAGCATTTTTATCTGATCTTTATCATTATCCTGCAGGGCCTGAAATTTTTCTGTTACAGAGAGCGGGTAAACCGTTGTGTGCGAATTATCATAATGGAATCGGTTAAGTACTTGCCGAGGCTTCCTCGCCAAATCAATCAAATAAGGTGAATGTGTTGTCGCTATTATTTGTGACTGCCCATCTGACAGTTCATAGATCAAATCCCTCATCTGGTTTGCTGCGCTGGGGTGTAAATAAATCTCTGGTTCCTCAAACCCAATAATAAGGCTTCTGGCAGCGGCCTCATCCTTCCCTTTTTTTCTCAACCATTGCTGCCTAAATCTCAACAGCCCAAATACAGCAGCTCGAATCATTCCAGTTCCCTGATTTGACACGCATGTTCTGATGTTACTCGACATTTCAACCGAAAATGAAGGGAGAAGTACGTTATCAGGATCAGACAAATCAGCCATGGCATATATCTTTGATTCAGGGAAAACACCACTTAATACACCATTAAGCTCCCCCATCATCACGCCAAACTCTGACGTTTCATCTGCAGGATCTAATTCTTTCGCAAGCGCATTCAGAGATTCCTGAGCCTTTCTGTAATTTTCAGAATTACCACGAACATCTTTAAATAGCTCATTCAGTGTTTTCTGTAAAGCCCCCGATTTTGTATCAATTTCATGGGAAGCTGATTCTGCTGGTATTAATAAAAAAGCAGGCAATCGGGATAATACAACTCCTGCAATCCCTCCTGGGTTTTTATCCCAGATTTCATCACCATCAGAAACATCCCAGAGTTCATCAATGAGTTTTAGTTTTTCTTTATCAGCCGCATTTAATTTCTTTGCTGTATCTGGAAAATATTCAGCGATAAGTTCAGCATTAGCACCCGCTTCAATCAGGTCAGATGCTCTGACAGCAGCTTCAAAACGTGGATTAAGTTTTCTTGAAAGAGACTTCAATTCAATGACTACATCATTCCCAGGTTCATATGTTTTTCTGTAGAACAATGACTTTCCCGTTTCACCACTATCTGCAGCATCATAATCAAATACCCTCCCCTTAAAACCTCTCCATTGCAATGCATCTTCTGGTACATTACGGAACTCAGCCTCAAGTATAATTGACTCAGTTGCTATTTTATTTTCATGTGAATCATCAAGTTCACAATAGAAACAATCAACATCCATTTTCTTTTTATCTGAAAGCAACCATTCAACGGCTTTCAGAACAGAACTTTTACCGGCATTATTAGCACCGATCAGAAAGGTGGCATCACCAAATTTTATTTCTGCGGACTGGATTCGTTTAAATCCATTTACTTTAAGGCTGTGCAATTTCATAAAAGTCCCCCCCTAATGAAATTTTTGTTATCACTCAATAAAAACACCTAATGTTTTACATCAGTCACGCTGTTTTTCCTGCGCCAGCGTAGAGATTTGCGCCCGGAGGCGTTGCTCAGCCTGCCGGACCTGCTGCTGACGCTGCAGTGAATCTTCTGGCAACTGATTCAGCAAACGAAACTGTTCTTCCAGTGGAACTGTCTGCCTGAAACTTGTCAGCATGCCAAAGACCTGCGATTTAAGTTCACTGACAGTGATGTATTTTCCTCTCTGACCATCAAGCGCATTCAGTTTATCGGCAAGTGCCTGAAGCTGCGTCATACCTTCATGCCAGCCGTTCATTGCATCAGCAGATAGCGACGATGCACTTACCTGTTGCTGCCACAGCTGTACCAGGGGCTTAGCCTGTTCCGGCCACAACGACTGAACCTGTTCGATAAGTTTTCTGCCGTATGCAATATT